>JBQCEU010000033.1:0-6649 GCA_051959955.1 Terriglobales bacterium
GTTGGGCATCATCCGCGACGGCCAGCACAAGACCCTCACCGCCACGCTGGGCATCGCCCCCGAGGAGCAGAATCAGACCGCCCGCAACTCCAACGCCGCCCCGCAGCCCACCGGCGTCCGCCTCGGCGTCCGCCTCATGGACCTCACCCCGCAGTTGCGTGACCGCTACCAGCTCCCCGACGATGTCCAGGGCGCGCTCATCACCAGCGTCGTCCCCGGCGGCCCGGCCTTCAACGCCCAGCTCTCCCCGGGCATGCTGATCACCAGCATCAACCGCGTTCCCGTCCACAACACCGCCGAGGCCACCGCCGCGCTGCAGAAGCTCCCGCCCGACCAGGACGTCCTGCTGCGCATCTACTTCGGCGGTCCCCAACCCGGCGCCAGCTTCTTCGTCGTCCACCCCACCCCCGCCTCTCCGGGCGGCGGCCGGTAAGGGCGGCCCCGCACCCCTACCTCACCCCTCACCCCCACAGGATGGGCCGCTTGCGGCCCATCCTGTGGTAAAGTATTACCTTCCCACGATCTGAGACACTGAACAGGAGACGCGCTCCGCGCATGGCGACCACACCCGCAGCCAAACAGAATCTCGTCGGCACCTACCGCATCCACCCCACCGATACCGGCTCGCCCGAGGTGCAGGTGGCGCTGCTGACCGACCGTATCACCTACCTCACCGAGCATTTCAAGACCCACGCCAAGGATCACCACTCGCGCCGCGGCCTCTTGCTGCTGGTCGGCAAGCGCCGCCGCCTGCTTGATTACCTGAAGCGCGAGCACCCCGATCGCTACCGCGATCTGATCCACAAGCTGGGCCTGCGCAAGTAGTCCGGCCTCCGCGCCGCCGCTTGCTGGTTCCCCGCCGGGCCCCGGAGGCCCAGAAAGAAGAGACCATTTCATGCCGTCCCGCGTCAGTGTTGAACTTGCCGGAGGGAAAACCCTTACCCTCGAAACCGGAAAAATCGCCCGCCAGGCAGGCGGCGCCGTCGTCGTCCGCCTGGGCGACACCATGGTCCTGGCCACCGCCACCAGCGCCGACCAGCCCCGCGAGGGCATTGACTTCTTTCCGCTCACCGTGGACTACCGCGAGTACACCTACGCCAGCGGCCGCTTCCCCGGCGGCTACATCAAGCGCGAAGGCCGGCCCACGGAGAAGGAAATCCTCACCAGCCGCCAGATTGACCGCCCCATCCGGCCGCTCTTCGCCGACGGCTTCCGCAACGAAACCCAGGTGATCGCGCTGGTGCTCTCCGCCGATCAGGACAATGACCCCGACGTCCTCGCCGTCACCGGCGCCGGCGCCGCCCTGCACGTCTCCGACGTCCCCTTCCCGCTCCCCCTCGCCGGCGTCCGCGTCGCCTATGTCGAGGGCAACTACATCTGCAACCCGACCTACCCCGAAATGCGACAGAGTCAGTTGAACATCGTCGTCGCCGGCACCGCCCAGGGCATCTCCATGGTCGAAGCGGGCGCCACCGTGGTCTCGGAGGAGATCGTCGTCGGCGCCATCGAGTTCGGCCACGAGCAGATCAAAAAGATCATCGCCGGCATCGAACAGCTCCGCAAGGAAGCCGGCGCTCCCAAGCGCCCGGTCGAAGCCCCCAAGGTGGATGAGGGCTTTTATCAGGAACTGTTCGAAAAATACGGCACCCGCATGATGGCCGCCCTCGATACCAAGGCCCATCCCAAGCTCGAAAGCCAGAAGCTGGAGAAGGCCATCGAGCACGAGGCCATCGCCGCCGTTCCCGCCGGTGACAACCAGGCCGAGTTGAAGAGCAAGACCAAAAAGTACTTCGAGCTGATGCGCGAGCGCCTGTTCCGCGAGAACCTGCTGCTCAAGCGCCAGCGCCCCGACGGCCGCGCCTTCGATCAGATCCGCCAGGTCACCTGCGAAGTCGGCCTGCTGCCCCGCACCCACGGTTCGGCGCTGTTCACCCGCGGCGAAACCCAGGCGCTGGTCACCGTCACCCTTGGCACCAAGGAAGATCAGCAGCGCATCGAAACCATCGAGGGCGAGGGTTTCAAGCGCTTCATGCTCAACTACAACTTCCCGCCCTTCTCGGTCGGGGAAACTGGCTTCCTGCGCGGTCCCGGCCGCCGCGAGATCGGCCACGGCGCCCTCGCCGAACGCAGCCAGATCTCCCAGCTTCCGCCCGAAGGCACCTTCAACTACACCATCCGCGTGGTCAGCGACATCATGGAGTCCAACGGCTCCAGCTCGATGGCCTCGGTCTGCGGCGCCTCTCTCGCCCTCGCCGACGCCGGCGTGCCCATGCAGGCCCCGGTGGCCGGCATCGCCATGGGCCTGGTGAAGGAGGAAGACAAGTACGCCATCCTCACCGATATCGCCGGCGCCGAGGACCATTACGGCGACATGGACTTCAAAGTCGCCGGCACCCGCGAGGGCATCACCGCCCTGCAGATGGATATCAAAATCACCGGCGTGGATGCCAAGCTGATGCGCGAGGCCCTGGAACAGGCCCGCAAGGCCCGTCTCTTCCTGCTCGACAAGATGGCCGAGACCATCTCCGCCCCGCGCTCGGCGCGCTCGCTTTACGCCCCGCAGATCACCACCATCAAGATTCCGGTGGACAAGATCCGCGACCTGATCGGGCCCGGCGGCAAGATGATCCGCTCCATCGTCGAGGCCACTGGCGCCAAGATTGACGTCAGCGACGACGGCACCGTCAATATCGCCGCCGTGGACGGCAACGCCGGCCAGAAGGCCCTGCAGATGGTCAGTGACGTCACCGCCTCGGCCGAGATCGGCAAGACCTACCTCGGCAAGGTGGTCCGCCTGGTGGACTTCGGCGCCTTCGTCGAGATCTTCCCCGGCACCGATGGCCTGCTGCACATCAGCGAGATCGCCGAGTACCGCGTCCGCGCCGTCGAGGACGAGCTCAAGGAAGGCGATCAGATCCTGGTGCGCTGCATCAACATCGAGGGCAACAAGGTCAAGCTCAGCCGCAAGGCGGTGCTCAAGGAGCAGCGCGAAAAGCTCGGCCTGCCGCTCCCCCCGCCCCCGCCCGGCTCCGAAGCCGGTGACGGCGACGACCGCCCCCCGCGCCGCGATCGCTCCGACGACGACCGCCCCCGCGGTCGCGGCGGCTTCCGCGGTGGCCGCGGCGGCCGCGACCGCCGCTAGGTAATCCGGGGCGGGGGGTCAGGGCTCAGCCCTCACCCCTCACCCCTCACCCCTACTCCCACCGCAGTGCCCGCACCGGATCGCCCGCCATGGCGCGGCGCGCCGGCACCAGGCTGGCCAGCAGCGCCACCGCCGCCAGCAGCAGCGTGGCCCCGCCAAAAGCCCACGGGTCCAGCCCGCCCACGCCAAACAGCATCCCTTGGGCGGCCCGTCCCAACACCGCCGCCAGCACCAACCCGATCCCCAGCCCCACCCCGGTCATCACCACCCCCTGGCGCAGCATGAGCCCCAGGATCTGGCCGCGTCCGGCGCCCAGCGCCAGGCGCACGCCAAACTCGTGCATGCGCTGGCTGGCGCTGTAGGCCACCACGCCATAGACCCCAATCACCGCCATGAACAGCCCCGCCAGCCCCAGGCTCGCCGCCAGCATGGCTCCCAGTTCGAACAGGAAATATCCATCAATGCCCTGCATCGCCGTCGTCATCGTTTGGGCGTCGAATACCGGCACGTGGGCATCCAACTCCCGCGCCTGCTCCCGCGCCGCCTGCAGCGCCGCGCTCGCGGTGATGCCCTGTACCCGCATCTGCAGCGTCGCCGGCGAGATATAGCGCTGTCCGAACCCCAGGTAAACGAAGGGTGAGTTCACGTCGGCCGGCCAGCCGCTGACGGTGTTCGCCGCCACCCCCACCACGTGATAGATCGCGCTCGTTCCATCCCCATCCAGCGTGAACGCCCGCCCCAAAGCGTCGCCTTCCGGCCAGTACTTGCGCGCCATGGCCTCATTGACCACCGCCGCTCCCGCCTCGCCCCGCCGCCAGGGGTGCCCGCGCAGCAGGCGGATTCCCATGGTCCGGAAGTAATCCGGCGTCACCGCGTTGTAACCGGCGCTGTCGTCCTGATGCGGTGCGCGCGGCCTTCCCGCCACCGTTACCGCCCCGCCGTAGCTCACCTCGCCCATGGGCAAGGTGGCCGCTACGCTCGCCGCCTCCACCCCCGGCAGCGCCTGCACTTTTTCCAACCACGCCTGCGCAAACTCCGCTCCGCGTGCGGCATTGTCGCCCGCCGCATGCGGATCAAAGCTCAGGTTGACCACCCCTTCGGGCTGAAAGCCCAGGTCGGTGTGCTCGGCCGCCACCAGGCTGCGCGTAAACAGCCCGGCGATGATCAGCAGCGTCAGCGAGCCGGCGATCTCGCCCGCCACCAGCGCCGCGCGCCAGCGGGTGCGCGCCGTCGTCGAGCGCCCGCCCGCCTGCAGCACCGCCTGCGGCGCCACCCGCGATGCCTGCCACGCCGGCGCCACCCCGATCGCCAGCCCGGTCAGCGTCCCCAGCCCGCAGGCATAGGCGAACACTCGCGCGCTGAGTCCAAAATGAAAGATCACCGGCACCGACGTGCCCAGCGGGATGGCGTTCAGCCCCCGGCAGGCGGCCAGCGCCACCAGCAGTCCGCCGGCGCATCCCATCGCCGCCAGCAGCAGGCTCTCGGCCAGCATCTGCCGCAGCAGCCGCCCCCGTCCCGCTCCCAGCGCCGCCCGCAGCGCCAGCTCCCGCCGCCGCCCTCCCGCCCGCGCCAGCAGCAGGTTGGCGATGTTCACGCAGGCCAGCAGCAGCACCATCCCAGCCAGCCCCAGAAACAGCCCCGCCACCGTCTGCAGCGGATTGCTCTCCCCCATGGAAGCGCCCGGCGGCGCCGAGGATAATTGAATGGCGGTCAAGGACCGCCACGGCGCCGCCTTGGGATACTCCGCCGCCAGCCGCCTTGCGATCACCGTCAAGGCCGGCTGCGCCGCCGCCACGCTTACTCCCGGTCGCCGCCGCGCGAAGATCATCAGCCCCGTGCCCGAAGCCCGGTCGTGGAAAAAATCCTTGGTGCTGGCGCCCAGCTCTCCCGCCGTGTCCGGCGAGAAGGGAACATATCCCTGGGAAGCCAGCATCGGCGTCAGCCCCACAAACCCACGCGGCGCCACGCCCACGATCGTCGTCGCCCGCCCGTTCACCGTCACCCGCTCGCCCACCACGTCCGCCCGCCCGCCGAAGTGCGTGCGCCAATAGTCATAGCTCAGCACCAGCTCCGCCGGCGCGGTCGCCTCGCCCGCCGCGTCGGAGGCGAAGAACCGCCCCAGCGCCGGCTGCACCCCCGCCAGCGCAAAATAGTTTCCCGATACGTGCGCCGGCCAGAAGGGAATCGTTTCGCCGTTGGCCGAGAGCCCGTCCATCTCGAACGGGATCACCGCCGCCACTGCGGAAAATACCGCCCCACTCTCCTTTCGGATGTCGTCGAAGTTCGGGTAGGAAAATCCGTTGCTGTGGCCGCCGTCCTTGCGATCGGCCACCACGTAGACCATCTGCCCGGGGTTCCGCACCGCCGGAATCGGCCGCAGCAGCAGCCAGTCCACCATGCTGAAGATGGCCGCGTTCGCCCCGATCCCGATGGCCAGCAGCAGCACCGCGCTCAGCGTGAACCCCGGCGACTTGCGCAGCAGCCGCAGCCCAAACGCCGCGTCCCGCCACAGCGCCCGCAGCCAGGCTCCGCCCGCCGCCTCGCGCGCCTGCTCGGTGTAGTTGTCCAGGTTCCCGAACTCGATCCGCGCCTGCCGCCGCGCCGCCCCGGGCTCCATTCCCGCCTTCTCCAGCTCCGCAGCGCGCTCGCTCAGGTGCAGCTCGGCCTCTTCGGAAAACTCCCGCACCCGCCGGCTCATACTTCCTCCGGCCGCGTGCCCAGCGCCGCCCCCATCGCCGCCACCAGCCGCTCCCACCCCGCGGTCTGGCTCTCCAGCCGCCGCCGCCCCGCCGCCGTCAGCTCATAGAACTTGGCCCGCCGGTGGTTCGCGCTCACCCCCCAGCGCGCCTTCAGCAGCCCCGCGCGCGTCAGCCGGATCAGCGCCGGATACAGCGCCCCCTGCTCGATCCGCAGCGCCTCGCCGGAGATCTGCTGAATGCGCAGCAGCACCCCGTAGCCGTGCAGCGCCCCCAGCGAAACCGCCTTCAAAATGAGCAGATCGAGCGTGCCCGGCAGAATCTGAGCAGTAGTGTCCATGCCTTCTCCTAACTTGCCTGGGAGAGGAGCATACTCCCGGCTCTCCTAAGCTGTCAAGGAGTGGTACGGACCCGGCTAGTTTTTAGTTCCCGCGCCGGCGGCAGCCGTGGCGGCGGTGACGGGGTAGGGAAACCCGCCGGCAAAGTACTTCTCCCCGCCGGCAAGCATGGAGGGCATGGCCGCATCCGGCACGGCGTACTTGTTGCCCGCGTTCCACAGCATGAACCCGGCGCCGTGCTGCGCCCGTTCGGTGGCCACCTGGATGCGGATGTAGTCGGGCGAAAAGCTCGGCGTCCGCCAGGCAAACGCCTGCAGCCAGGGCCGGATGACCACGCCCGTGTCGCGGGTGATATTGTCGAACCGCTCCATCCCCGCCTGAATGAAATGCTCCGGCGCATCGCCCGGGTTCTTGTAGCCGTCAAAATTGAAAAAGTGCGACGGGTAGATCATCGGGCACATCACGTCGGCGTA
>JBQCEU010000034.1:0-3518 GCA_051959955.1 Terriglobales bacterium
GGCCTTCATCGCCGCCGCCGTCGCGAACACATCGTCGCACCAGAACGAGATCGGCTGGAACTGCCCGATGCGGCTCTCCAGCCCCGGCGGCGTGAACAGCGAAATGCCCGTCTCCGCCCCCGGCACCGCAAGCTCGATCCATCGCTGCGTCGGAGTGAAGGGCTGATCGGTCACCACCCGGAACCCCAGCGCCTCGACAAAAAATTTCAGGGATGCATCCTGGTTCTTCACCGGGACGCCGACAAACTTGATGCCACGTATGATGCCTGTGAGCCTATTCCACCCCGCCCCGCCGCCACAAGCCGCCAGTGGCTGCTATAGTAATTTCCGGTACTGTCGTGCTCCGCCTCGACCCCTACATCGTCCGCGTGCTCCTCCCCGACCTGGTCGGGCACGACCGCCGCCCCGCCGCCTTCCTGGTCTACCTATGGCTCCACGCCGAGCAGTCGCGTATCGCTGCACCAGTCACCATCAGCTACCATGGCCTCGCCGAGGCGGTGGGCATTTCACGCAGCTCGGCCCAGTCCGCCGTGGCCCTCCTGCTTCGCCGCCGCCTGTTGACCGCCACCAAGCCTCGACCCACCTCGACTCCCACCTACACCGTTCTCCAGCCCTGGCTCCGCTGACCGCCAGCGCGAAGCCCGGGTCCCAACCCCGCCCCGCAACCAAAGCGTCGCACTCCGTTCTCGCCACCCCCTCCCCCCGCGTCTTAACTGGCAACTGGCAACTGACAACTGGCAACTAATCCCTTGCAGACTATACCCACTCCGGCTATAGTGTCCCCATGCCGCAGATCACCGAAGCCCTCTACCAGGTACTGCTCGCCCTCGGCGCCGGCGAGCGCCATGGCTACGCCATCCTGCAGGAGATCGCCCGCGGCGGCGGCCGCATGGGCGCCGCCACCCTCTACCGCACCCTCGAAAAAATGCTCGAGTTGGGCTGGGCGGAAGAAGTCCCGCCCCCACGCGGCGAGACCAGCCGCGACGAACGCCGCCGCTACTACCGCCTCACCGCGGCCGGCACCGCCGCCGCCCGCGCTCAGTCCCGCCGCCTCGAACAGCTCATGCGCCAGGCCGCCGCCCGCGGCTGGACAAGATGGGGCAGGGCATGAAAAGGGCTCGCTGGCGCGCCGCGCTGCTGCATCTGTTCCCCGCCGGTTTCCGCCAGGAATACGCCGCCGAGATCGCTGCCGTGGACGATCTCCAACATTCCCCCGCGCTCCTCGCCGCCTCGGGCATGATCGCCAACGCCGCCGCCGCCCATCTCGACATCCTGCGCCAGGATCTCCGTCTCGCCGCCCGCTCCTTGCGCCGCGCTCCCGGCTTCGCCGCCGGTGTAATCCTGGCCATGGCGCTCGGCATCGGCGCCAACACCGCCGTCTTTTCGTTGGTCTACCACGTGCTGCTCGGCCCGCTGCCCTATCCGCAGTCGCGGCAGTTGGTCACCGTTCAGGAATCGGAGCTTGGCCCCGGCTTCGGTAGCAACACCAACCAGCTCGATCGCTCCGACTATCACGACTGGTCCGTTGCCGGCACCGACTTCTCCGCGCTCGGCGCCTGGACGTCGCAGCCGCTCAACCTCACCGGGCAGGGAACGCCTCAGCGCCTCGAAGGCATCCTCGCCACCGCCAGCCTGCTGCCGCTGATGGGCGTTCCGCCCGCCCGCGGCCGCTGGTTCTCCCCCGCCGACGACCGCCCTGGCGCGCCCAACACCGTCATCCTCAGCGACGCCCTCTGGCGCCAACTCGGCGCGGACCCCGATCTCATCGGTCGCGCGCTCACCCTCGACAACCAGGCCTACACCGTCATCGGTGTAATGCCCGCCGGCTACGCCTTCCCCAATCCTGCCATCCAAATCTGGACTCCTTTTCGCCTCAGCCCCACCGACACCGATCGCAGCAACACCTACCTGAACGTGGTCGGGCGCCTCCGTCCCGGCGCTACCCTCGCCGCCGCCCAGGCCCAGTTGCAGGCCGAGGCCGCCCGCCTGGCCAAAATCTATCCCAACGATCTCACCGGCATCACCGCCTATGTCCAGCCGCTCGCTGGCCAGGCCCCGCCGCAGCGCCGTGTCATGCTTTGGGCGCTGCTCGGCGGCGCGCTCTGCGTTCTGTTGGTCGCCTGCCTGAATCTCGCCAACCTGATGTTCGCCCGCCTGCTCTCCCGCCGCGCCGAGTTCTCCACCCGCGCCGCCCTCGGCGCCGGCCGCGAGCGCCTGCTCCGCCAACTGCTCACCGAAACCTTGTTGCTCGCCGCCCTCGGCGGGGCCGCCGGCGTCGGCCTGGCGGCCCTGCTGCTGCCCGTGCTGGCCCAGTTCACCCCCCCCGATCTGCCCATCGCCGCCGCGCCCACCTTGAGCCTGCCCGTGCTGCTCGCCGCCTGCGGCCTGACCCTGTTCTCCGGCCTGCTCTTCGGCATCCTCCCCGCGGCCCGCTGGGCGCGCCGGCTCGCACCCTCCTCCAGCCGCGGAGCCGTGGCAGCCGCCGGCGGCCGCCTCCGTCCCGCCCTGGTCATCGCCGAAGTCGCCGGATGCATGCTTCTGGTCACCATCTGCGGCCTCCTGCTGCGCGCCCTGCAAGCGGTCGCCGACGCTCCCACCGGCTTCGACGCAGCCCATGTCCTCACCCTCCGCACCAATTTGCCGCTCCCCAAATACGCCCAGCTCCCCGCCCGCGAACATTACTTCAATGCCGTGCTGGATGCCGTCGGCGCCGTTCCCGGCGTCCAGGCAGCCGGCTTCACCAGCTTCCTGCCTCTGCGTCATTTCGGTGGCCTCTGGCTGGTCGACATGCCCGGCAGCGCCAGCCAGGTCCGCAGCCAGAAGCCCATGGCCATGCTCCGCCTGCTCACCCCCGGCTACTTCGCTGCCCTCGGGATTCCGCTGCTTCAGGGCCGCGACTTCACCCGCGCCGACACCGCCACCTCGCTTCCCGTGGTCATCGTCAGCGCCGACTTCGCCCAGCACTTCTGGCCCGGCCGTGATCCCTTGGGGCAACGATTCAGCATGGCTGGCGCCCAGCGCACGGTGGTTGGCGTGGTTGGGCCGGTCAAGATGCGCGGCCTCGAGCGACGAACTGAGCCCCAGGCCTATCTGCCCTACACCCAGGTCGGCGACATCGGCTTCGGCTATACCCCCAAGGACCTCGCCGTCCGTTCCAACCTCCCGCCCTCCGCGCTCCTCGCCTCCTTGCGCGGCATCATTCATACGGTTGATCCCGACCAACCCATTGCCAGCGTAGAGCCGATGGAAGCCATCGTCTCCGCCGAGCTCGGCCCGCGTCAGCAGCAGTTGGGCATCCTCGGCAGCTTCGGCCTGCTGGCGCTCCTGCTCGCCGGTCTCGGTGTCTACGGCGTGCTGGCCTTCAACGTCGCCGCCCGCGGCCCCGAGCTGAGCCTGCGCATGGCCCTCGGCGCCCGCCCGGCGGAGTTGTTGCAGCAGGTGCTCCGCGCCTCGCTCCTCCTCGCCGCCGCCGGAATCGCTTGCGGCCTGCTGCTCGCCTGGATCGCCGCCCGCGCCCT
>JBQCEU010000035.1:0-8249 GCA_051959955.1 Terriglobales bacterium
GACGGCAAGCGCGAGGGGATCCGCTACAGCCGGCCGGAGAACTTCGAGCAGCAGTTTGACTCTTCCAAGCGTGGCTTCGATCTGACCCAGCCGCTGTATCTCGCGGCCTACGGGGAGTGGACCAAGAAGGCCGGCATCGCCGTGGTGCAGCCCGGCCAGCCGGGAGCGCACCGGCTGATGTTCGACGAGGCCGCCTACAACCGGCTCACCAAGGCGCAGGATGCGCCGGTGTATGTCTTCACCCGCGAGACCTACAACCAGCCGCCGGATTTTTACGCCGCCGGCTCGACCCTGGCGCAACCGGCAAAGCTGAGCGACTTCGCCGCCCAGATGCAGCCGTTTCTCTGGTCGAGCGGAACCATCCTGGTGGATTACAAGGGCTACAAGGGCGACCACCTGCAGGGCGCGCTGCATCTGCCGCCCGACTATGTGAAGGGTCAGAAGGTGCCGATGATGGTGGAGTTCTACGAAAAGATGTCGCAGAACGCTTATCAGTTCATCCGCCCCACCGCCAACGGTTTCAGCATTTCGCTCTACAACAGCCACGGCTACGCCGTCTTCGATCCCGATATCAGCTACAAGGTGGACGACCCCGGAGTCTCCTCCGCCGGCTGCCTGATCAACGCCGTACAGGCGGCGATCGCCACCGGCGTTCCCGACCCGGCGCACCTCGGCATCCACGGGCACTCCTGGGGCGGCTACCAGACGGCGTTCGTGATCACCCAGACGCATCTGTTTGCCGCCGCCATGGCGGGCGCGCCGCTGACCGACATGATCAGCATGTACGGCGTCATCTACAAGAACTCGGGCGTCACCAACGGCCAGATCTTCGAGGCCTCGCAGGGCCGTTTCAGCGGGCCGCCCTGGGATTTATGGCAGGTGTACACGCGCAACTCGCCGGTGGCCAACGTCAAGAACGTGACCACGCCGCTGCTCATGCTCAGCGACTTCGACGACGGCGCGGTGGATTTCACCCAGGGCATGGAGTACTTCAACGCCCTGCGGCGGCTGCACAAGCCGGTGGTGCTGCTCGACTATCCCAGCCAGAACCACTCGCTCTCCAAGCGCGCCGACCAGAAGGACTACACCATCCGCATGATGCAGTTCTTCGATCACTACCTCAAGGGCGCACCCATGCCCGACTGGTACGCCCAGGGCGTGAGCGCGCTCGACATGGAGGCGTACATGCGGGAGTTCCGCGAGAAGACGTCTCCGGCGAAGGCGACGGCGGCCGCCGCGGCGAGCACCGGCGACGGCGGGGAATAGTGATTAGTAATTAGTGATTAGTGATTAGCCGCTCTGGACGCCCGGAAGCGAAGCGTCAGTCGAAGCAAGAAGATCGCCCGCAAAAGCTACGGCCGCCCTCGCGGGCGGCCGTTTGGCTAATTGCTAATCACTAATACCTAATCACTCCTACAGGATTGGCGTGTCCCAGCCCTCGATGCGGTCGCGCATATGCGCCAGCGCCTGCTCGGCGGTGGCGCCGTCCACCACGCGGTGATCGAAGCTGAGGGTGAGGTAGACGATCGAGCGGATGGCGATGGCGTCGTTGACAACCACCGGCGTCTTGTGGATGCCGCCGATGCCGAGAATCGCCACCTGGGGCTGGTTGATGATGGGCATGCCCATCAGCCCGCCGTAGACGCCGTAGTTGGTGATCGAGAAGGTGCCGTCCTGCACCTCGTCGGGCGAGAGCTTCTTCGTCCGGGCGCGGTTGGCCAGGTCGTTGACCGACCGCTGCAGGCCCAGGAAGTTTTTCTCCTCGGCGTGCTTGATCACCGGCACGATCAGGCCCCAGTCGAGCGAAACCGCAATGCCAAGGTTGATGTCACGCTTGTAGACGATGGAATCCTCCTGCATGGAGGAGTTCATCACCGGGAACTGGCGGAGCATGCCCACGACAGCCGAACAGAAGAAGGGCATGAAGGTGAGGCGCTCGCCGGTCTGAGCCTCGAACTGCGCCTTGTCGCGCTCGCGAATCTTGGCGATGGCGGTGGCGTCCACGGCGAAGATGCTGTAGACGTGGGGCGAGGTGCGCTTGCTCATCACCATGTGCTCGGCGATGCGCTTGCGCATGGTGCTCATGGGCTCGATGGTCACCGCGCCGGGGGCATAATGCACCGGAGCGGGAGCGGCGGGCGCCGGCGCAGCCGCGTAGGCGGGTGCGGCGGGCGCCGGGGCGGCGGCCGGGGCCGCGGGACGCGCGGCGGCGGCGCCGGATTCGATGTAGTTCATCAGGTCGCGCTTGGAGACGCGGCCGCCATCGCCGGTGGCCGGAACCACCGACAGATCCACCTTGTGCTCTTCCGCCAGGCGGCGGACCAGCGGCGAGGAACGGACTTCCGCCGCAGCGCGCGCGGCGGCAGCCGGAGCGGCGGGGGGCGGAGGCGGGGGCGGCGGCGCTACCGCGACGGGGGCGGGAGCCGGCGCCGCAGCCGGAGGGGCGGGCGCGGGGGCAGCGGCGGCGGGCGCGGGCGCGGCCGCACCGGCCGAGGCGCCGTCTTCGAGGATGGCCACCACGGTGTTCACCTGTACCGTCTGGCCGGCGGGAACCTTGATCTCCTTCAGCACGCCGGTGGCGGGCGAGGGGATCTCGGCATCCACCTTGTCGGTGGAGATCTCAAACAGCGGCTCATCGCGGCGGACGGATTCGCCCGGCTTGCGCAACCACTTGGTGACCGTGCCCTCAAAGATGGATTCGCCCATTTGGGGCATCACGACGTCCACAGCCATGCTTCGTTCCTCGTTGTCTGGAATTTGGTTACAACCTTGTATCGTCCCACAAATCCCGAGCGTCTGCCAAACTCCTTGCAAAGACGCTCAGAAACTCGCTCTCCACCAGCGCCGCCGCCTCCTCCAGCGTCCAGGCGCGGCCCGACTCCCGCGCCAGCGAGGTCACGCCGCGGTCGCGGATGCCGCAGGGAATGATGCAATCAAAGCCTGTCAAATCATTGTTCACGTTGAGCGCGAAGCCGTGGCTGGTGACCCCGCGCGCCACATGAATCCCCATCGCCGCCAGCTTGCGCTCCGGCTGCGCCTGGGTCCAAACCCCGGTCAGCCCCGGCAGCCTTTGGCAGGCGACACCAGCCGCCGCGGCGGCGCGGATCAGGACTTCTTCCAGCGAGCGCACGAAATCCACCGGCCCCAGCTCGAGCCGTCCGCTGCGCGGCGGCAGGAACGCCGGCCGCGCGCAGGCGCGCAGGTCAACGATGGGATAGCCGACCAACTGCCCCGGCCCGTGGAAGGTGACATCGCCGCCGCGATCGCACTCGGCCACTTCGATGCCACCCTGGCGCAACGCGGCTTCATCCCACAAAAGGTTCTCGCGCCGTGCGTTGCGCCCCAGCGTGATCACCGCCGGATGCTCGAGCAGCAGCAGCACGTCGGGGATCTCCCCCGCCTGCCGCCGCGCGACCAGCTTTTTCTGCAGCTCCTCCGCCGCCGCATACCCCACCCGCCCCGCGCGGATCACTCCGAGGATTGGATGCACTGCCGGCAACTGGCAACTGGCAACTGGCTGCATCGCTGAATCGCGGGCGCCCGGCTGCGCTCCGCTCCGCCGCCCGCTCTCCCCGCCCGTCATGGCGCTACGCCGGGCCACGCCGGCTCCGCTCTGGCAACTGGCAACTGGCAACTGGCAACTGGCAACTGTTACTACGCGTTGATGGTAAGCCCGTAGATGCTGTTGGCCGCATCCAGGATCGCCTCGTAGACGGTGGGATGGGCGTGGATGGTCTCCATCAGCTCCTCGGCGGCGGCGTTCATCTGCAAGGCCAGCGTGGCCTCGCTGATCAGCTCGGTAACCACCGGGCCGATCATGTGCACGCCCAACAGAGAGCCGTCCTTGGCGTCGGCGATCATTTTGATGAAGCCCTCGTGCATGCCCAGGATGGTGGCCTTGGAGTTGCCCACGAAGGGGAACTTGCCGACCTTGATGTTCAGCCCCTTGGCCCTGGCCGCCTGCTCGGTAAGACCCACGCTGGCCACCTGCGGCTCGCAGTAGGTGCAGTTGGGCACGCGGGTGTAGTCCATGGCGCGGAAGCTCTTGCCGGCGATGTGGGCCACCGCCACCATGCCCTCCATCGAGGCCACATGGGCAAGCTGGGGCGAGCCCGCCACCACGTCGCCGATGGCGTAAACGTTGGGCTCGGCGGTGCGCATGTAGCTGTCGGTCTTGAGGAAGCCGCGCTCGGTCTGGATCTTCGTCTTCTCGATATTCAGGCCCTGGGTGACGGGAGCCCGGCCCACGGCCACCAGCAGCTTGTCGGCCTCGATCACCTGCGGTTTGCCTTCGGCGTTGGTGTAGGTGACCTTGACGCCGGCGGCGGTCTTTTCCACCTTCTCGAACTTGGCGCCGGTCTGGATGTCAATCTTCTGCTTGCGCAGCGCCTTCTCCAGTTCCTTCGAGATCTCCTCGTCCTCGACCGGCACCACGCGCGGCAGCATCTCGAGGATGGTCACCTCGGTGTCGAAGCGGCGGTAGATGGAGGCGAACTCGACCCCCACCGCCCCGGCGCCGATCACCACCAGCTTTTTGGGGATCTCGGGCAGGGCCAGGATCTCGACGTTGGTGAGGATGCGGTCGTCGGCCTGAAGGCCGGGCAGCATGCGCGCGGTCGAGCCGGTGGCGATGATGATGTTCTTCGCCTGGATGCGGCGCACGGAGCCGTCGGCGGCCTTGATGTCGAGCTGGCCGGGGCCGGCGAAGCTGGCCGCGCCCTTGGCCCATTCCACCTTGTTCTTGCGGTAGAGGAACTCGATGCCCTTGGCGTGCTTGGCGACGATCTTGTTTTTGCGCGCCTGCATGGCGGCCCAGTTGACCGCCACGCTGCTGACGTCGAAGCCCAGTTCCTTGGCGTTGCGGAAGGTGTCCATCACGTCGGCGCCATAGAGCAGCGCCTTGGTGGGGATGCAGCCGACGTGCAGACAGGTGCCGCCCAGCTTCTCATCCTTCTCGATGCAGACCGTCTTCAGGCCGTACTCGCCGGCGCGGATGGCGGCCCAATAGCCGCCGGGGCCGCTGCCGATGACAGCCAGATCGTAGGTGTTTGCAGTTTTCGGGTCGCTCGCGGCCATAACAGGCGGCATCCTTTCGTGGGGCAACCCTCAATGGTAGCGCAAGCCGGCGCCGAACCGCTGGCGGTGCATGAAAACCGGGATGGCGGCGCAGCCGACAGGAGCCCGCGCCCATCCCCGTTTGACTTATTTAAGTCGCACGGGCCATACTGGCGCCATGGCCGACGATTCCGTACGCACCTCGCTCGACCTGCCACGCGACCTGCATCGCCGCCTGCACGCCCGGGCCCGCGCCCGTGGCTGCTCGGCGCGCAAGCTGATCCTGGAGAGCATTGAGCGCCTGGTGGACGAGCCGGGACCGCGGCGTCCGGCGCGACGGCTGAAACTGACGCCCCCGCTGATCCGCCCCGCGGGACGGCGCCTGGCCCCGGACTACGAGAAGCTCTATGACCTCCTTGAGCTTCCCTGACATCAATGTCTGGCTGGCCCTGGCGAGCCACGAGCACGTGCATGGCCGCCTGGCCGCCGCATGGTGGGAGGAAGCCGGCAGCACCATTGCTTTTACCCGCTTCACCCAGTTGGGTTTTCTTCGGCTTCTCACCTCGGCGGCCGCCATGGATGGCAGGCCGTTGAGCATGAGCGACGCGTGGCGGGTGTACGACGGTTTTTACCGGGATGACCGGGTTCACTTCGCGCCGGAGCCGGTCGAAGTGGAAGAGCGCTTTCGTCGCCGCACACGCGGAGCTTCGCTTTCGCCGAAAATATGGGCAGATGCCTGGATGCTGGCCAGCGCCGAGGCCAGCGGGGCCACACTCGTCACCTTCGACCGCGCCCTGGGGAAGCAGGGCGCCCACTGTCTGCTGCCGGGGAAGTGAACAATCTGGAGAGCGCACCCATGAAGAAGGGATTGATCATAGCCGGGTCGGTGGTGGTTCTGCTGATCCTGATCGCGCTGGCGCTGCCGCTGTTCCTCAGCGCCAATACCTTCAAACCCATGCTGGAACGCGACCTCACCGGCGCTTTGGGGCGCAAGGTGCAGATCGGCGACATCAGCCTCTCGATCCTGTCGGGCAGCGTGAAGGTGGACAGCTTTCAGGTGGCCGACGATCCGGCGTTCAGTTCCGCGCCCTTCCTCACCGCCCAGCGGCTGAGCGCCGGGGTGGCGCTGCTGCCGCTGATCTTCTCCAAGCGGCTCGACATCACCTCGCTGACCATTACCGACCCGCGCATCACCCTGCTGCGCGCCGCTTCGGGGCGGTGGAACTACTCCAGCCTGGGGGCGGCTTCGAACGCCGGCGCGGCCACGCCGTCCGGCTCGACGGCGGCGAACAATTTTTCCGTCGGCAAGCTGCGGCTGGTGGACGGCGCCATCACCGTCGGCGAAGCCGGCAACCACCGAACGCGGCAGTACAGCAGCGTCCAGCTGGAGGCCGGGGACGTCTCCTACGCCTCGTCCTTCCCGCTGCAGCTCTCGGCCGCCACGCCCGGCGGCGGCTCGGTGCGGATGGACGGCAAAGTGGGGCCGATCGCCGCCCCCGACGCCTCCCTGACGCCATTCGACCTGAACCTTCACGTCAAGAACTTCAATCTCGCCTCCACCGGCTTCCTGGATCCATCCACCGGCATCGGCGGCGTTCTCGCCTTCGACGGCACGCTCGCCTCCGACGGCCGGCAGGCGACCTCGCGCGGCCAGGTGCAGGTGGAGAAGGTGCGCCTGGCGCCCAACGCCACGCCCGCGGCCGTGCCGGTGGGCATCAACTACGCCACCCGCTATGACCTGCGCAGCGGCGCGGGCGTGCTCACCCAGGGCGACCTGCACATCGGTCAGGCGCGGGCGCAGCTCACCGGCGGCTACAACCTGGCGGGCGCGGTGGCCGCGCTCGACCTGAAGATGAGCGGCGCCGCCATGCCGGCGACCGAGCTGCAGGGCGCGTTCCCGGCCCTGGGTATCACGCTGCCCGCGGGCGCGACGCTGCGCCGCGGTGCCCTGGACGCCGCGCTGAGCTTCACCGGACCGCTCGACAAGCTGGTGACCGCCGGCACCGTTCACCTGACCAACGCCCAAATGGCGGGCTTCAACCTGGGCGGCAAGCTCGGCGCGCTGGCCGCCTTCGCCGGCCTCAACAGCGGGAACAGCGCCGACACCACCATTCAGTCGCTCAGCTCGGCGGTGCGTGTGGACACCGGCGGCACGGCGCTGCGCAACCTGGTGATGGTGGTCCCCGCCCTGGGCACCTTGACCGGCAACGCCACCGTCAGTCCGGCCGGCCAACTCGACTGCCACATGATCGCCCAACTGGCCGCCAACGCCGTAACCAACGCCCTCGGCAAGGCGGTGGGCAAGCTGGGGCAGGGCCAGCTGGGCGGCCTGCTGGGCGCGCTCACCGGCAGCCACGCCGCCGCCGGCAACCCCGCCGCCGGGGGTGTGACCATTCCCTTCAGCATCACCGGCACCACGGCGCGGCCGGTGTTTATTCCCGGCCGCTGACGCCTTACAACTCCGCCCCGGCCTCCGGAATCAGGAAGCGGATGCGGAGGATGCCATGAAGATCGTGGTGGTGGGCGGCACCGGAAAAATCGGCTTGCGGGTGGTCAACAACCTGCGGCAGCAGGGGCACGAGGCAGTGGCGGCCGCGCCCAACACGGGGGTGAACACCATCACCGGCGAGGGACTGGCGGAGGTACTGCGGGGAGCTTCGGTCGTCGTGGATGTGTCCGACTCACCCGCCTGGGGCGATACCGAGGTGCTGACGTTCTTCGAAACTTCCACCCGCAACCAGCTTGCCGCCGAAGCCGCCGCCGGCGTCGGTCACCATGTGGCCTTGTCGGTGGTGGGAACCGACCGGCTGCTGGAGAGTGGATACTTCCGCGGCAAGATGGCCCAGGAGAAACTCATCCGCAAGTCGGGCCGGCCCTACACCATCGTGCACGCCACCCAGTTTTTCGAGTTTCTCGGAAAGCTGGCCGACATTTCCTCCTCCGCCGACGGAGTGATCCACCTGCCTCATGTGCGGTTTCAGCCGATGGCCGCTGACGACGTGGCGCGCGCCGTGGCTGGCGTGGCGGTGGAAAAGCCCGCCAACCGCATCATTGAAGTGGCCGGCCCGGAACCGTTCTGGCTGGATGCGCTGGTGCAGCGCCGCCTGGCCGCGCTCGGCGATCCCCGCCGCATCATGGCCGATCCCGAGGCGCGCTACTCGGGCGCCAAAGTCAGCGAGACCACGCTGCTTCCC
>JBQCEU010000036.1:0-2672 GCA_051959955.1 Terriglobales bacterium
CTTCGTTTTGTCGTGTGCTTTGTTCATGTGTTTGTCCGGGCGCCGCGCGCCCGCCGCACCGCCGGCCGCGGTGCCGTACAGCGTCGCCCGCCCGGTCAGCACCGCCTTGGCGCCGAGCGCCAGCGCCTTGGCGATGTCGGAGCCACGGCGAATGCCGGAATCCAGGATGACCGTGGCGCGGTTGCCCACCGCCTCGGCGATCTCCGGCAGCACGTCCAGGGTCGCGGCGGAGCTGTCCATGTTGCGGCCGCCGTGGTTCGACACCACGATGCCGTCGACGCCGTATTCGATCGCCTTCACCGCGTCGTCCGGCCGCTGCACGCCCTTCAGCATCAGCACGCCGGGCCACATGTCGCGGAAGATCGCGATGTCCTCCCAGGCCAGCGAATCCGCCCGCATGCCCTGCTGCGCGCCGGCGCCGCTGAGGATCGAGCGCTTGTACTCCTCCGGATAGTTCTCGTGCCGCGGAAACCCGCCGCCGGTGAAGTAGCGCAGCAGCACACCCTGCGCCCAGGCGGGGTGCCGCATCACGTCCACCGCGAAGCGCGGCGTCAGCTTGAACGGCAGGGCGAAGCCGTTATGCGTGTTGTATTCGCGGTTGGGCGACACCGGGGAATCCACGGTGACGATCAGCGCCTCGAACCCGTTGCGCTGGGCGCGGCGGATCAGCTCATGCGACAGCTCCCGCCGCTTCCACACATACAGCTGGAACCACAGCCGGCCGCCGACCGCCGGGCCGCCGTGTTCGGCGATCTCCGGCAGCACGTCCAGCGTTGCGGCGGAGCTGTCCATGTTACGGCCGCCATGATTGGAGACGATGATTCCATCCACCCCGTACTCGATCGCCTTCACCGCATCATCCGGCCGCTGCACGCCTTTCAGCATCAGCACGCCGGGCCACATGTCGCGGAAGCGGGCGATGTCCTCCCAGGCCAGCGAATCCGCGCGCATGCCCTGCTGCGCGCCGGCGCCGCTGAGGATCGAGCGCTGGTATTCTTCCGGATAGTTCTCGTGCCGCGGGAAGCCGCCGCCAGTGAAGTATTTCAGCAGCACGTCCTTCGCCCATACTGGATGCCGCGCCACGTCCACCGCGAAGCGCGGCGTGAGTTTGAACGGCAGGGCGAAGCCGTTGTGGGTGTTGTATTCGCGGTTCGGCGACACGGGAGAATCCACCGTGACGATCAGCGCCTCGAACCCGTTGCGGTGGGCGCGCTGGATCAGTTCGTGCGACAGCTCGCGCCGGCTCCAGACATAAAGCTGGAACCACAGCCGCCCACCGACGCCGGGCCCGGCCTCCTGGGCGATCTTCTCCATCGAGGTCATCGCCCCGGTGGCCAGGGTGAAGGGGATCTTCGCCTTCGCCGCCGCCTTCGCCAGTTCCAGCTCGCCCTCGTGCCAGCACAGCCCGGCCGCGCCGGTCGGCGCGATCGCCATCGGCATCGATACCGGCTTGCCGAACAGCGTGGTGTTCATCGTCCGGCCGGAGACATCCACCAGCGCGCGGTGCCGCAGCTTGATGCGCTCGAACGCCGCGCGATTATTGGCCACCGCGATGCCGTCCTCGCTGCCGCGGTCGACGAACTCGAACACCGCCTTCGGCAGCCGGCGTTGCGCCGCCGCACGCAGATCATAGACATTCAGGCAACGATCCAGCCGGCTCATGGACAACTCCCCCGTCCCGGGAATGATGAAGCCGGCATAAGGGTTGTCAAGTGACGCGTCCGGTCAGGTGCAGATGCTCTGGGCGCCGCCGCCGCCATGCACGCACGGGTGACTGGCCGAGCGCTGCCGGCATACCAAAATCTTTGCCGGTCATACTTTGGATACATCGCGGTGGCAGACTGATCCCATGACCACGATCATCCCGAGGCTCCGGTCTCGTTCCGTCGGTCTGGCGGTCATCGCCGCCGGGCTGATCGCCTCCGGCCTGTTCGCCGCGCCAGCCCAGGCGCGTGTGTTCTTTGGCTTCGGCTTTCCGCTGTTCGGCCCGCCGCCGGTCTACTATCCGCCGCCGGTGTATTACCCGCCCCCCGCGTATTACCCGCCACCGGCCTACTATGCCCCGCCGACCACCTACGCGCCGCCGCAGACCTATTCGCCGGCTCCCGGCGCTCCGGCGAGCGGCCAGTCCTGCTATGCCGGCGGGTATGTCTGCCCGATGGAGCGGGCGGTGACTCCCGGCAGCGGGTGCTATTGCACGGTGAACGGCAGCCGGGTCTACGGTCGCGCCAACTGATGGCGAAGGCGCCCAGGCCCGGCTCCGACCCGGACGGGAACCCGCGCGCCGCGCCGGCGGAGGAGCAGGCGCCGCCGATCGCCGACTACGCATTGATCGGCGATTGCCGCACCGCCGCGCTGGTCAGCCGAGCCGGCGCGATCGACTGGCTGTGCTGGCCACGCTTCGACAGCGACGCCTGCTTCGCCGCCCTGCTCGGCACGCCGCGCAACGGCCGCTGGCGGATCGCGCCGCAATCCGGGGAGGCCTGCAGCCATCGCCGCTATCGGGCCGGCACGCTGGTGCTGGAAACGACATTCGACACGCCGGACGGCAGCGTCGCGCTGATCGACTTCATGCTGCCGGACAGCACCGCGCTGGTGCGCATCGTCGAGGGTCGCCGGGGCAGCGTGGCGATGCGCACCGACCTGGCGCTGCGTTTCGACTACGGCTCCGC
>JBQCEU010000037.1:0-2280 GCA_051959955.1 Terriglobales bacterium
CCACCCACCCTCTCGTCCCCCCCCCCCCCCCCACACAACACCCCAACCCACCCCCGGGCGCCCCCCCGCCCCGCCCCTCCCCCCCGCCCGCCCCCCCCCCCCCCCCGGGGGGGGCGGCGCGGCCCCCCCGCGCCCCCCACCCCCACGCCGCGGCCGCAGGCCGCGCGTCCCCGCCGCCCCCGCCTAACGCCTCACGTCTTTAAGAATCTCCCGAGCGGCATTATGCCCCGGCGCGCCGGTGACCCCTCCGCCCGGGTGCGCGCCTGATCCGCACAGATACAAACCTGGCAGCGGCGTCCGGTAGTTGGCCCACCCCAGCGCCGGCCGCGCCGAAAACATCTGATCGAGCGTGAGGGCCCCATGAAAAATGTCCCCGCCGGTCAGCCCGTAGGTCCGCTCCAAATCCAGCGGGCTCTGAATCCTCCGCCCGATCACCGCCCGCTTGAAGTTGGGCGCATGGCGGGTAACGGCCTCAATCATCACATCCGCCACCTCCTCCCGGTGCGCATCCCAGGAATCGCCGTTGGGCAGCGTGGGCGCGGCGTGCTGACAGAACAGGCTGGCCACGTGCTGTCCCGCCGGCGCCAGCGTCGGGTCAATGGTCGAGGGAATGAGCATCTCCACGATCGGCTGCCGCGACCACCCGAACTTGCGCGCGTCGAAGTAGGCCTGCTCCATGTAGTCGAGCGTGGGCGCCATGATGATGCCGCCGGTATGGTGGTCGCCCACGCCGTTCGACGGCAGGCAGGTGAACTGCGGCAGCTCGCTCAGCGCCACATTCACATGGAACGTCCCCGAGCCGCACCGGAACTGCCGCATATGGCCCAGAAAATCCGCCGGCAGCGCCCCCGCCGGAACGAGCTGGGTGAACAGCAGCTTGGGGTTCACCCCCGCCGCCACCGTTTTGGCGCGCAGCCTCTCGCCCGCCTCGGTCACCACCCCCGCCGCCCGTCCGCCCTCGACGATCACTTCCTTCACCCCGGCATTCACCCGGATCTCCGCCCCCCGCGCCGCCGCCGCCCGGGCCATCGCCTGGGTGATCGCGCCCATGCCGCCCACCGCGTGTCCCCACACGCCTTTCTTGCCGTTGGTCTCGCCGAAGACGTGATGCAGCAGCACGTACGCCGAGCCCGGCGTGTACGGGCTGGCGTAGTTGCCCACGATGCTGTCGAAGCCGAACACGGCTTTGATGGGATCGCTCTCGAACCAGCCGTCCAGGTACTCGCCCGCCGAGATGGCGAACAGCCGCAGCAGTTCCCGCCGCTGCGCCATGTTCAGCTTCAGCACCCGCCGCCCCAGCTTGCCCGCGCGCAGCAGCTCGGGCAGCGCCCGCCGCAGCCCGCCTTCCACCAGGTTGGGCGGCGTCTCCAAAACCAGCGAGCGCAGCAGCTCGGCAAAGACCTCGAGCTGGGCTCCATAGGCATCCAGCCGCTCCGCGTCGCGCGCCGAAAACTTCGCCACCTCGCCCGCCGTCCGTCCTTCGCCCACCAGCAGATACCGCCCGTCGCTGGTCGGCAGAAAGTTCGACACCCCCCGCTCGATGATCTCCAGGCCGTGCTTCGCCAGCTCCAGCTCGCGAATCACCTTCGGGTTCAGCAGCGAAACGGTATAGGCGGCGCCCGAGTTGCGGAAGCCGGGATGAAACTCCTCCGTCACCACGCAGCCGCCCACCACGTGCCGGCGCTCCAGCACCGTCACCTTGAGCCCGGCCGCCGCCAGATAAGCGGCGCACACCAGTCCGTTGTGCCCCCCGCCCAGAATCAGCACATCGCAAGTCGTCGTAGACATGGCAGACTAAGCGCGACTGTAGCCGAGAAGGAGCCTAACCACAAGATGGGCGAGCGGCCAAGGGGGAGCCGACCAACGGGAGGCGGCGGGGGCGTAGCCCCCGGCAAAGACAGGCTGAGCCTGTTCCTCGCCACCATGCTGGTGGCCAGCAACATGGTCGGCTCGGGCATCTTCCTGCTGCCCGCCACCCTCGCCCAGTTCGGCAGCATGACCACCCTCGGCTGGCTCATCGCCACCGCTGGCGCGCTGCTGGTGGCCCGCGTGCTCGGACGCCTGGGCCAGTTCGCCCCCGCCCCCGGCGGCGCCTGCACCTACGCCGCCCGCAGCTTCGGCCCCTTCATCGGCTTCCAGGCCACCGCCACCTATTGGCTGGCGGAGTGGACCGGCAACATCGCCATCGCCATCGCCGCCGTGGGCTACCTCGCCAGCTTCTTTCCCGCGCTGACCGCCACCGCCGCCCTGGCCCTCACCGCCATTGCCTTGATCTGGCTG
>JBQCEU010000038.1:0-12955 GCA_051959955.1 Terriglobales bacterium
CAACCGGGTGCAGGACGCCTACAGCCTGCGCTGCATGCCGCAGGTCCATGGCGCGGTGCGCGACACGCTCGAGTTTGTCCGCGCCACCTTCGCCGCCGAGGCCAACGCCGCGGTGGACAACCCGCTGGTGTTCGCCGGCGCGCGCGGCGGCGGCGAGGTGCTCAGCGGCGGCAACTTCCACGGCGAACCGCTGGCCTATGCCCTCGACTACTGCGCCATCGCCCTGTGCGGGCTGGCGGGCATCAGCGAGCGGCGCACCGAACGGCTGGTGAACCCGGCGCTGAACGAAAACCTGCCGGCATTTCTGGCCTCGGATCCGGGACTGCACTCGGGGTTGATGATGGCCCAGGTGACGGCGGCGGCGCTGGTGGCGGAAAACCGCGTGCTGGCGCATCCGGCGTCGGTTGACAGCATTACGACCTCGGGCAACAAGGAAGACTACGTCTCCATGGGCATGGGCGCGGCGCTGAAGCTGCAACAGGTGGTGGCCAACACGGCGGCGGTGCTGGGCATCGAGCTGCTGTCGGCCAGCCATGCCCTCAAGCACGTCGAGCCGCTGCTGCCGGGACGCCGGCTGCAACAGGTGCTGGCGCTGGTGCGGAAGCAGATTCCGCCGCTGACCGCCGACCGCGTCCAGGCGCCCGACATGGCCGCGGCGCGCACGCTGGTGCTGTCGGGCGAACTGGTGAATTAGGCGAGCGGGTCCACCACGCGCAGGCCGGGAGGGGCGAGGAAGCCGCGGGCGTGGGTCCAGAGTTCGATGGCGCCGTGGTCGAGCGCGAGCAGGCCGATTTGCCAGTCGAAGATGCGTTTGCCTAAGACGTTGTGCTGGCGGGCGGAGCGGATCAGGCGCAACCCGAAGCTTGGAGGGGGGAGAAACAACTGCGCGCCCGCACCCAGCAGAGAGGCAAGAAAAGCTGCCGCTTCTTCCACACTGGCCACGCTGCGGCTGCCCTGCCGCCGGGTTGACCAACTCCAGAATTCGACCGCGCTGACCAGCGAAAACCCCCAGGCACCGGTGGCGCTGGCGCGGTCCAAGGCGTTGCGGGCCGGTTCATGCTCCGGACAGCGCGCGTCCAGGGCGTAGAGCAACAAGTTGGTGTCAACCGCGATCAGTCTGAATTCTCGCCGGCATCCTTTTCCTCCAGCCACCGGTACATGGCTTCCCGACTGGAGAGATCAAGGCCTTCGGGAAAGTGCCCGGAGCCGGTGACCCACTGAATGCGCCCGGGCGCGGGCTTTTTTTCCAGTTCCAGTCTCAGGCCGGATTCAATCAGTTGGCGCAGCGTGGTGCGGCGATCAATGGCGGTTTTTTTGGCTCGCCGCAGCAGCTTATCCTCAATTTCCACCGTGGTTTTCATGAATATGGCCATATTACCATATCAGGCGCGCCTCCGGCTGTGGGTACAATGCTGAACCATGTGGCGCGCTCTTGGACTTTTCCTCCTTCTGGCCGGCCTGGCGGCGCAGACGCCGAAGTACGGCACGTGTGTGAGCAGCGAGCAGTTGCGGCATTACGCCACGGTGAGCGGGCCGCGGCTTTCGCCCGATGGCAGGCAGGTGGTGTGGACGCAGCGTGAACCCACCGCCGACGGCGCCGCCAGCCACATCTGGCTGGCCCCCAGCGACGGCTCGGGGGCGGCACGGCAGATCACGTTTTCACCGGCCAGCGACAAAGGCGGGGAGAGCGGGCCGGAGTGGATGCCGGACGGCTCGGCCATCCTGTTCACCGCGCGCCGGGGCGAGACACGGCAGATTTTCCGGCTGCCGCTGGCGGCGGGGGGCGAGGCCGCACCGATTGAGATGAAAGACGGCAAGCTGGAGATCAGCGCCGGGAGCTTCGAGATTTCTCCCGACGGGATGTGGCTGGGGGTGCGCGCCAGCCAGCCGCTGACGGAAGCGGAGAAGAAGGACGAAAAGGACAAGAAAGACGCCGCGGTGCAGGGCGAGGAGACGCATCCCAGCCGGATCTGGCTGTACTCGTTCGCGACCGGAAAAACCACCGCCATCACGCCGCTCGACCGCTCGGCCGGGGCGGTGGCATGGAGCCCGGATTCGCAGGAGATGGCGATTGTGACCGAGACGCCAGGCGATGCCAGCGACGTCGCGCCCAACGCGCGGCTGGAGATGGTGAGCGTGGCCGGCCCGCATGCCGCACGGACCATCGCCGGGCCGGCGGCGACGATTTCCGCGGTGGCGTTTTCGCCCGACGGCAGCCAGCTCGCCTTTTTGGCACAGACACCGCATGACGCGCCGCCGGGCATCAGCGCCGTGTACGTGATGCCGGCCGCCGGTGGAACGCCGCGCAGCCTGAGCGCCGACAGCAGCCTGGAGGTGGCGGGGCGCGAGATCATCTGGCGCAAGGACGGGCAGGCGGTCTACATGCAGGCGCAGCAGAAGACGCACGGCGCGCTGATCGCCTTTCCGCTTGACGGTCAGCCGGCATGGCAGGCCGCGGTCGCACCCATCGCCAACAGCTTTTCGACTGACCGGAACCAGGACGGTTGGGCGTTTGT
Organism: Terriglobales bacterium; assembly: GCA_051959955.1. GTDB lineage: Bacteria > Acidobacteriota > Terriglobia > Terriglobales > SCQP01 > SCQP01. The sequence goes on from JBQCEU010000038.1 coordinate 2,517, forward strand.
GGCGCAGGGGCCGGAGCATTTGCCAGAGATCGAGTTCGCCGCTTCGCCCACGGCGCCGGGCCGCGCGCTGAGCAACGCCAACCCGGCGTGGGCGCAGACGGGCTGGCGCGCGGCAGAAGAGGTGAGCTGGACGGGGCCGGACAACTTGGCCATCGAGGGGCTGTACTATCCGCCGGCCCGGTGCCCGGGCGCGGCCGCAACAACTAGCGACGGCAAATCGCCGATGCTTCTGGTGGTGCATGGAGGGCCGACGGGATCGTTTGTGCAGACGTTTTCGCCCTTCATCCAATGGCTGACCAGCCAGGGCTGGTCGGTTTTGGAACCCAACCCGCGCGGCAGCACCGGCTACGGCTGGCAGTTTGCGGCGGCGGACCGCAACGACCTGGGGGGGAAGGATTTCGAAGACATCATGGCGGGCGTGGACTGGGCGCTGGCGCACAAGCCGGTGGATGCGGCCCGGCTGGGCATGTACGGCTACAGTTACGGCGGCGAGATGGCGGGCTTCCTCGAGGGCAAGACCGACCGCTTCCGGGCGATTGTTTCCGGCGCACCGGTGATTGACCAATACTCGGAGTACGGCACCGAAGGCGGCTCGTGGTACGACCGCTGGTTCTTCGGCCAACCCTGGCTGCGGCCGCAGGACGCCTGGCGGCAGTCACCGTTGTCGTATGCCGGGAAGGCGAAGACGCCGCTGCTGCTGCTGCAGGGCGAGGCGGACACCACCGATCCGCTGGGGCAGTCGCTGGAGATGTACCGGGCGCTGCGGCAGATGGGGGTCGAGGTGCGGCTGGTGAAGTTTCCGCGGGAGAATCACGGGCCGCTGAGCGGCGGCATCAACGGCGCCCCCAGCCCCGAACCCTGGCACGGGTTCCGCGGGCGGGCGGAGATCCTTCGCTGGTTCCGCAGTCACTTCCAGAAGCGGCCCTGAATTCGCCAGCCTACAATGAGGTATGGCCAACCGTCTGGCTGATGCGGCCAGCCCCTACCTGCGGCTGCATGCCGGCAACCCCGTGGACTGGTATCCGTGGGGGGAGGAGGCGTTCGCTCGGGCGCGCGAGCTGGACCGGCCCATTTTTCTCTCCATCGGCTACTACACCTGCCACTGGTGCCATGTGATGGAGCGGGAATCGTTTGCCGACGCGGCGACGGCGGAGCTGCTGAACCGCGACTTTGTCTCCATCAAGGTGGACCGGGAAGAACGCCCGGACGTGGACCGCTTGTACATGACGTATGTGCAGGCCACCACCGGCAGCGGCGGGTGGCCGATGTCGGTTTTTCTGACGCCCGATCGCAAACCCTTCCACGGCGGGACCTATTACCCGCCGCGGGACAGGCACGGGCTGCCGGGGTTTCCGCGGCTGCTGGCCACCATCGCGGCAGCCTGGCGTGAACAGCGGCAGCGGCTGCTGGCGTCGGCCGAGGAGGTGGGACGATTCCTGCGTCAGGCGACAGCGGCGGCCGCGGCCGCAGCGGACACGGATCCGGCCGCGCTGAAGGCGGCGGTGTGGCCGCGGCTGTTCGCCGAGCTCAGCGCGGCATTTGACCACGGCGCCGGGGGCTTTGGCGGGGCGCCGAAATTTCCGCGGCCGGTGGCTCACAGCTTTTTGCTGCGCTACGCGCACGAGGAGCAGCAGAGCGAGGAAGGCGCGGCCGCGCTGGCCATGGTGACCGCCACGCTGCGGGCCATGGCGCGTGGCGGTATCCACGACGCGCGGGGCGGAGGCATCCACCGCTACGCGGTGGATGCCAACTGGCGGGTGCCGCACTTCGAAAAGATGCTCTACGACCAGGCGCAGCTGGTGACTTCGTGCGTGGAGGCGTGGCAGTGTTCCCAGGCCGCGGACCTGGCCGCGCTGGCGCGCTCGACCTGCGATTTTGTGCTGCGCGAAATGACCGGCAGCGGCGGCGGGTTCCATTCCGCCCAGGATGCCGACAGCCCGATTCCGCCACAACACCGCATCCCCGGAGGGCCGGACGAAGGCGAAGGTGCGTATTACCTATGGACGAAGGCGGAGATTGAGGCGCTGCTGCCGAAAGACACGGCCAGGCTGTTCTGCCAGGTATACGGGGTGCAAGCGGGCGGCAACGTGGCGGCGCAACTGGATCCGCAGCAGGAGTTTGCCGGCAAGAACATCCTGTATCAGGCGGAGGAGATTGCGCCCGCAGACGAAGTCAGGCTGGCCGAGGCGCGGCAGATTTTGTATGCCGCCAGACGGCAGCGGCCGCTGCCGCCCACCGACACCAAAATTCTGACGGCCTGGAATGGGCTGATGATTTCGGCGCTGGCGCAAGCGGGCGCGGTGTGGGAGGAGCCGCGCTACGTGCGGGCGGCCCAGGCGGCGGCGGAGTTCCTGGCTGCCGGGCGGCGGGCGGCGGATGGCGGGCTGCTGCGCACCGCCGAGGTGGCGGGCTTCGTGGAAGACCATGCCTTGCTGATCGAGGGACTGCTCGACTTGTATGAGGCGGACTGGAATCCGCGTTGGCGGGAGTGGGCGCATGAGCTGCAGCGGCAGCAGGAGACGCGCTTCGCCGCCGCGGATGGGGGTTATTTCTCCAGCAGCGAGGACGCGAACCTGTTTTTGCGCCTGCGGGACGATTACGACGGCGCCGAACCTTCGCCCAACTCGGTGGCGGTGAGCAATCTGCTGCGGCTTGATCTCTTGTACGAACACGAAGGCTGGCGGGAGCGGGCCGAAAAGCTGGTGGCCAGCTTCGCCGTCCGTCTGCGCGAGTCACCCCAGGCGCTGCCGCAGATGGCAGGCATGCTGGCCGCCGTGACGGCGCCAGGGAGGCGGCTGATGATCTCCGGCGGGCCGGCACGCAGCGACACCCAGGCGCTGTTGCGCGCGGCGCGGGGGCGTTTTCTGCCCGGCTACTGGATCGTGCCCGCGCCCGCGGCGGAGGCACAACCGGCGGCGGCCTACTTGTGCGACGACTACGCCTGCCGCCTGCCGATCACCGCGCCGGACGCGCTTTCCGCCGCTTTAGGGTGAGCGCGATACGGCCTTGGGACAGTGCCGCGCATCAGCATAGGAGCGGCGGTAGACTGTGCATATGGCGGCGGTAATTGGCGAATTGGCGTTGGAATTCAGCCTTCCCGATACCGACGCGCATACGCGTTGGCTGAGCGAATTTCATCGGCTGGGCCCGGTGGTGCTTTTGTTCCTCCCCAGCGTCTATGGCGCACGCCCTCGCTGGCAGCTTTGGAGCCTGCTGCGGCACTACGATCATTTTGTGGAGCTGGCGACCGAAGTCGTGGTGGTGACCCAGGATCCACTGCCCGAGCTGCGGATATTTCATATACGGCGTGGGTTTCCGTTTGTGTTCCTCTCCGACCCACAGGGAGAGATTGCCCACAGCTACGACGTGGGGCCGGGCAGCGCGGCGACGGTGGTGATCACCTCGCGGGGCGTGATCCGGCATCATCGTGTGGCGCGGCTGGGCTGGCGGAGGTCAGGCTCGGGGCTGCTGCGGGTGGTGCGCGGGTTGTCGCCCGAGGACCGGGACCCGCAAGTCGCCACGCCCTGACCGGTACAGTCTGTCTTTATCGGGGGCTCCCCACCCCAGCCCGGCAGGGCTGCATTGACCCCGGCGCGCCGCCCTCGTAGACTGAGTGGAACGAGGGCCACTTTGAACGAAAGAAAAGGATCCGAAGGAGAAATGTATCTGTCGGAACCGCTGGCGAGGCTATTGGTGGAGAACTCTCCTGACGGTGTGTATGCGCTCGACGCCGAAGGCAAGTGCACCTGGTCGAACGCTGCCGCGGCGCGGATATTTGGGTATTCCAGCCCGGCGGCCTATGTGGGCCGGCAGATGCATGAAGTCATTCACCATACCCGGGCCGATGGCACACCCTACCCGGAATCGGAGTGCACAGGGCTGCGGCAACTGCGCGCCGGGGAGCCGATCCTGCAGCCGCAGGAGCTGCTGTGGCGGGCCGACGGCACCAGCTTTTATGGCGAAGAGCGCGTGAACCCCATCGCCCCCGATGGGGTGGTGACGGGAGCGGTGGTGGTGCTGCGCGATCTGACCGAAAGGCTGCAGGCGGAAGAGCAGGCGCGGCGGACGCTGCAGATGGAAGCGGTGGGGCGGCTGGCGGCGGGCATCGCCCACGATTTCAACAACCTGCTGACGGTGATCAACGGCTTTGCCGAGCTGCTGCAGCAACAGCCCGACCTGGGGGCGGTGACGGTCCAGCGGCTGGCGGGGATCGGACGGGCAGGGGAACGGGCGGCCGAGCTCACCCGGCAACTGCTGGCCTTCAGCCGCCAGCAGGAGCTGCACCCGGCGGTGATGGACCTGAACCAGTTTCTGAGCAAATTCGCCGGGACGATGGGGGAAGTACTGGGCGACGGGTTGGGGCTGAGCCTGGAGACAGACCCCGGGCTGGCGGCGGTGGTGGTGGACGGCGGATGCCTGAAGCAGGTGCTGCTCAACCTGGCGGTGAACGCGCGCGACGCCATGCCAACTGGGGGAAAGCTGCAATTGCGGACGCGGCAGGTGAAGCTGGAAGAGACCGAAGCCGGGCATCTGGGGCTGCACGAGGGCGAGTATGCGCTGCTATCGGTAAGTGACACCGGGCACGGGATGGACAACGACACGCGGCAGCGGATCTTCGAACCGTTTTTCACCACCAAGCCGGTGGGTCAGGGGAGCGGGCTGGGGCTGGCGATGGTGCTGGGGGTGGTGGAGCAGAGCGGCGGGGCGGTGCGGGTGGAGTCGGAACCGGGGAGCGGGGCGGAGTTTCAGATTTACCTGCCCGCGGCGGCGCGGGTCAGCCAGGGATCGCGTACGGCAGCGCCCGCAGAATCTTGCGGGTCAGGCCGGTAAGCGGGGCGGCGGGAAGCTCGCGCGACCCCATCCATTGACCATCGCCCGCCGGATGCCGCAACAGGCGGACACAGGCGGTGATGCGGCGGGTGGTGATGGTGTGGCGGAAGGTGGCCAGCAAGGGCGCCTGGGGGGAGGCCGGGGGCAATTCCCAGAGGCCGGCGAGTTGGCGGGCGTGGGCAGGGCGCTGCACCAGCCAGACGCGGCCATGGCGGCGTGCCAGGCCGTAATGTTCGGTGACGGCCCGCATGGCCGGGCGGGGCGCCGACGGGCCGGCGCCGCGGGTGCGGCAGAGGGCGCGCAGCGGGCAGCGCGGGCAGCGCGGCGCCCGCGGCAGGCACACCAGCGAGCCCAAATCCATCAGGGCCTGGTTGAAATTGCCGGGAGAACGGCGCGAGAGGGCGGCCTGCCAGAACTGCCGGGCCTGGGGCAGGGTGAGCGGGCGCGCGGCGAGACGGCGGGCGATGCGCAGGCCGTTGCCATCCACGGCGGCGTGGGGCCGGCCGCCGGCGATGCTGGCAATGGCGGCGGCGGTGTAGTCGCCGATGCCGGGCAGGGCGCGCAGGCTCAGCAGATCGAGCGGAACCTGGCCGCCATGACGGGCGACGATGGCCCGCGCCGCGGCATGCAAGTGGCGGGCGCGGCGGTAGTAGCCGAGGCCGCTCCAGGCGGCGAGGACCGCCTCGGGATCGGCGCCTGCCAGCGCCTGCACGCCGGGAAAGAGCTGCAGGAAGCGATGGTAGTAGGGCGCGGCGGCGGTGACCCGCGTCTGCTGCAGCATGATCTCGGAGATCCAGACACCATAGGCGCTGGAGGGCGCGGCGCGCCACGGCAGGGCGCGGCGGTGGCGCGCGTACCAGCGCAGCAGGCGGGGACGAAGCAGGACGGAGTCGAGCGGCGGCACCGCAGAAATGTTACACCGCCGCGGTGGGGCTCAGCAGCTCGCGAATGCGGGCCAGCATGGCGGCGGGGGCGAAGGGCTTGGCGAGGAAGGGAATGTCGTCCGACTGAACGCCGTAGTCGGCCAGCGCCCGCTCGGTGTGGCCGGAGGTGAGGAGCACCGGCAGGCCGGGATGGGTGCGGTGCAACTCCTGCGCCAGAGCCGCCCCGCCCATGTGCGGCATCACCACGTCGCTGATCACCAGGTCCACGCGGGCGGCGGGGCGGCGCAGCAGCTCCAGGGCCTCTTCGCCGTTCGCCGCTTCGAGCACCTCATAACCGGCCTCGCGCAGCACCTCGCCGGCCATGGCGCGCACCCCTTCCTCATCCTCGACCAGGAGAATGGTGCCGCTGGCGCCGCCCTGACCGGCGGCCGCGGCCGCTTCGCCCGCCGCCTCCGCTTCGCCGGCACGGGAGGCCGGGAAGAGCACGCGGAAACAGGTGCCCTTGCCCAGCGCGCTTTCCACGGTGATGCAGCCGCGGGCGCGCTGCACGATGCCATAGACGGTGGAGAGGCCCAGGCCGGTGCCCTTGCCGACTTCCTTGGTGGTGTAGAAGGGTTCGAAGATGCGCCGCTGGGTGGCGGCATCCATGCCGATGCCGGTGTCGCGGGCCGCCAGTTCGACATAGGCCCCGGGAGCGGCTTCGGGGTAGCGGCGATCGCCGCCGGCGGGGATCTCGACCCGTGCGGTGCTCAGGGTCAGGCTGCCGCCGCGGGGCATGGCGTCACGGGCGTTGGCGGCAAAATTCATCACCACCTGCTCGAGATGGGTGGGATCGAGTTCGACCCGCGGCAGGCCGGAGGCGGCGCGCAGGACCAGTTCGATGTGCTCGCCCATCAGCATGGCCACCATCTTGTGCAGGCCGGCGACCACGGCGTTGACATCCACCGCCTGCACCTCCGCCGCATCCTTGCGGCTGAAGACCAGCAGTTGGCGGGTGAGGGCGGCGGCACGGTCGCCGGCCTGCCGGATCTGAGCGGCGTAGCGCCGCTCGGTGGAATCGCCGGCGGAGCGCTCGAGCAGCAGGTCGCTGAAGCCGTTGACAACGGTGATGAGGTTGTTGAAATCGTGGGCCACGCCCCCGGCCAACTGGCCGACGGCCTCCATGCGGGCGGAGCGCAGCAGGCGCTGCTGGGAGTGGTCGAGCGAGTCGCGCATGCGGCTGAAGGCGGCGGTCAACTGGCCGGCCTCGTCGCCGCCGGCGCGCGGCAGCGGATAGGCGTAGTTGCCGGCTTCGAGCGCGCGGGCGCCTTCCACCAGGGCGGAGAGGGGGCGGGTGAAGGCGCCGGCGATGATGTAGGCAAGGCCGGCGCCGAGGAGCAGCGCCAGCAACCCCATGAGCAGGACCAGGCGGTTGAGGCGGCGCAGAAAGGCCTGCTCGGGGCTGAAGGAGCGCAGTACCGTGACTTGCGGGGAACCGGGACCGTCGAGGGTTTCGGTATCCACCGAGTAGGTGCCGCCGCCCAGCGCCACGCCCTGGCGCAGGCCGGGACGGGCGGCCAAGCGGGCCTGGGCGAAGGCCTGCTCGGCGGCGGCATCCAGCGAGCTCACCACCGGCTGCCCGTTGTAAGAGAAGACGACATCGCCGCCAGCCAGCTTGCTGACCTGCTCGGCGAGGGTGCGATCCATCTCCCGGCCGAGGGCCACCCAGCCGACCAGGTTGGCCTGGGTGACATCGCCGCGCAGCACCGGGCGGAGAAAAACCTGGTACAGGCGGCCGTTGCCATACCACCAGTCGCGGGAGCGGGCCTGGGCCAGGCTGGTGCGCAGCAGCGCGGCGGCACGCTCGGCGCTGATGCCGCCGGCCGCGGGCACGCGCGCCATCACCCGGCCGGTGCGATCGCCCACCACCAGCAGCGTGCCCGGAGCCAGGGTCGAGCTGATGTCGGCCACCGGGTCTTCGACGGTGCGGGCGTCGCTGGTGGTCAGGGCGGCTTCGAGCGAGGGGACGGAAGAGACCAGATGGGCGGTGGAGGCGGCCAGGGCTTCGCTGCGGGCCTGGAAATTCTGGAAGGCGGCGAGGGAATTTTGCACCTGACGGCCGATCTGGCCGTCTATTTGGTCATGTACCCGCACCTGAATGACGGCCAGCGCGCCGGCCGTCAACAGCGCCGAGATGAGCGCCATGGAGAGCACCAGCTTGTGCTGCAAGCGCAGGTTGTTCCAGCGCGTTCTCATGCTGAGAAGATCCCAATCCCCGCTCGGGAGGCTGCCCGGGCCTCCGAGAGGGGCGTTCATGTTGCTATCGGCCGCGGCCGATAGTCACTGGAGCAAAGATGCGTGAGTTCCGGCTGAGATACATTAGCTGTCTGATTTTGGCGATGAGTGCCCCGCTGCCGGCACCGGCGCAGCAGGCAAAGTCCGTATCGCAGCAGATCCAGCAACTGACCGCCCAGTTGGCGGCCGCTCAGGCGCAGTTGGCCGCCGACCAGGCGGCCCTGGCGAAGCTGCAGTCGCAAGTGGCGCAGTTGCAACAGCAGACGGCGGCAACGGCCGACCAACAGGCCGTGACCCAGGGCGAGGTGGATACGCAGGAGCAGAGCAAAGTCTCCAGCGGCAGCCTTTTTCACCTGACGCTTTCGGGCCTGATGCTGATGAACCTGTACGGCAACCAGGGGAGGGTGGAGAACAGCGACGTGCCCAACCTGGCGTTTGGCGTGGCGCCGGGCACCGCCACCGGCGATGTGGGCGCGAGCCTGCGGCAAAGCGAGATCACGCTGCGCGTGTCTGGGCCGGAGGTGTGGGGAGGAAAGGCAAGCGCGGAGCTGATCGCCGATTTCTTCGGCGGCTTGCCGAACTCGCTCGACGGCAGCGCCGGCGGGCTGGCGCGGCTCAAAATCGCGCGCGGACGGCTGGACTGGGCGAACACTTCCCTGCTCTTCGGCCTGGATACACCGCTGATCTCGCCGCTTGAACCGACTTCGTATGCCTCGGTCGCGGTGCCGGCCCTCGGCTACAGCGGCAATCTTTGGACCTGGACGCCACAGGTGGCGCTGGAACAGCGCACCGCCCTCGGCCGGGTGTGGACCAATACGCTGCAAGCCGGGGTGATGGATCCGCTCTCGGGTGAGTTTCCCGCGAGCACCCGCTCGCGCAAGCCGGAAGCGGGCGAGGCGGCGCGGCAGCCCGGAGTCGAGGTGCACGAGGGCATCGGCCGCAGGCTCTTTGAGCGCGCGCTGGGGGTGGGCATGGGGGCTTACACCAGCCAGCAGAACTACGGCTTCGGGCGCACGGTGCGCGCCTGGGCGGTGACCGGCGACTGGGAGATTCCGCTGACCGCCTGGCTGGAGATTTCCGGCGAAGCGTTCCGGGGGCGGGCCATCGGCGGGTTGTGGGGCGCGGTGGGCGACAGCATTGTGTCCAGCGCCACTGACTTGACCCAGCCCGGCACCCAGATCGCCGGACTCAATGCCGCCGGAGGCTGGACCCAGCTCAAGTTCACCGCTTCGCAGACGGTCGAATTCAATGCCGCCTACGGCCTTGACGATCCCTTCTCCGGCGACCTGCAGCGGTTTGCCGCTGCCAACCCCGGCCAGCCGTTTCAATCCAACCGCACCTGGCTGGCGAACGTGATCAACCGCCCGCGCTCGGACCTAGTGCTGGCGCTGGAGTACCGCCGGCTGGCGACCACGCCGTTCGGCAGGGCGGCCGACCATGCCGGGCAGCTCAACGCCGCCGTGGGAGTCATTTTTTAAGATGAAGATACGGCGGCTATTGATGGTGGTGGCGATGGCGGTGGCCGGCGCGTGGCCGCAGGCACGGACCAGCGGGCAGGTGGCCGTGCATCATCTGGCGGGCGTGAAGGGCGACGATGCGGGCGTGGTGGTATGGCTGACCGGCGGCAAGGCGGCCGATGCGCAGCCGGCGGCGGCGAGCGAAGAGTTTCGCATGGCGCAGCGGCATCAGCGCTTCGAGCCCGACCTGCTGGTGATCCCGGTGGGGGCGACGGTGGAGTTTCCGAACTTTGACCCGTACTTCCACAATGTGTTTTCGCTGGGCGACAACCGGCCGTTTGATCTGGGCCTGTACCAGGCGGGGAGCGCGCGCACGCGGCGGTTCACCCAGGCGGGGGTGAGTTACGTGTTCTGCAACATTCACCCGCGCATGAGCGGCGTGATCCTGACCGTGCCGTCACGCTGGTACGCGGTGAGCGACGCGGCGGGCAAGCTGATGCTGCCGGAGGCGCCGCCGGGAACCTACCAACTGCACGTCTGGTACGAACGGGCGCGGGCGGCGGACCTGAACGCGCTGGAGCGGCCGGTGACGCTGACCGCGGGCGAGAACACGCTGCCGGAGATCGCGATTGACGAAGTGGCGACGCCGGCGACGCACTTGAACAAGTACGGCAAGGCCTACGACACCAGCAAAGCGTACGGTGGTGGCGGTGCGGACGAGCGCTGAGCCGGTGGTAAACAAGAGCCGCGTAAGCGCGTAGCTCAGTTCTGGGCGCGGCCGTGCTTCGCGATGGCTGCGCGCAATGCTAAAATCAGTAGCACGTAGGCGCGTAGCTCAGTTGGTTAGAGCGCTACCTTGACACGGTAGAGGTCAGCGGTTCGAATCCGCTCGTGCCTACCATTTCCTGCCTCAGGCAGACCCATGAACTGTTTCGGCCTGCTGGAGAAGCTCGAAGCCTTATTCCAGCGCCATGTGGACCTGGTGTCTGAGAGG
>JBQCEU010000039.1:0-13750 GCA_051959955.1 Terriglobales bacterium
TGCGGGGCCGGCAACGGTATTAAGTTGATCGGCGCCGTCGGGGTGCTTACACCGGCATTGCCGCTGCCCAGCCAGGCAGGCGCGGCCGCGGGCGCGACTTCCGCCACTCGCAATGACGGTGGGGTGGTGACGGTCAGGGCCGGCACCCGGGAATCGAACCAATGGGTTGGCGCCGGGCGGGTGGCGGCGACAGGTGCGGCGGAGGGCGCAAGCGCTTCCGCCAGCGGCACGGTGAGCGGCGCGCTCCGGGCCCCGCCCGGCAGGACGGCGACATGGAGCAGCGGGATCAGCACGAGCAGCCCCACCACCCCGATTTGCACCGCCAAAGAGGCCAGCATGCTGGCGGGTTTGCGCGTTCCCAAGGTGTGTCCGGTCTCGACCAGGCTCTGCTCAAACATGGCCTTCGCCTCCGCACTCCTGCACTCGTAGACCCCGGCGCGGAAGGAATGTTCCGCGGCGGCCGCGGCGGTGCTAGCATGGTGCTAGCACGGTGCCTGCATCATGCCTACGCTGACCATACGCAACGTTCCGGAAACGGTAGTGAAATCGCTCAAGGAAGCCGCACGCCGCCACGGGCACTCCATGGAGCAGGAGATGCGCAATATGTTGGTGCGCAATCTTAACCGCCAGCAGTTGCTCGAGGCGATTCGGGAATCGTGGAAGCATCAGAAGGGAACCTTGACCGCGGAAGAGATCGAGGCGGGCATGCAGGAGGGGCGGCCCTAAGCTGGCGAGCATGGAGCTGGTGGTGCTGGACACCAACGTGATCGCCTACATGGCGCTCGGCATCGCGCCGTATCGCGAGGAAGCGTGGGCTTTGTGGGGACGGATTGGCGAGGCGAGTGCGCCCGCGCACTGGCAGGCGGAGCTGACGCAGGCGCTGTGGGTAGCGGTGCGGCGGAGAGAGTTCAGCGCCGAGAGTGCCCTGCAGAGACTTGCCTGGGTGGCGGATCTTCCGATCAAGACGGAACCGCTGGCCGGGTTGCAGGCCGGCGCCTTGCGGCGCGCCATGAATAGCGCCGTGGCGGTGTACGACACGCTGTTCGTCGAGCTGGCGGCGCAGCGCGGGTGCCCGCTGGTGACTTACGACAAGCAGCTTTTGCGGGTGTTTCCGGAGATCGCCTGCCGGCCGGCGGCGCTGCTTTAGCTACAGCTTTTCGGTGCGCAGCTTTTGCCAGACGGCGCGGCCGACAAAAAACGGGCCCATCTGCTGGATGAAGTTCGAAGTCTGGCGGGTTTTGCGCATGGCCTGCACGCAGGCCGAGAGGGGATACAGCCCGGCGCCGACCAGGCCGATGATGAAATCGTTGTCGTTGCGGTCGAGGCCGGCGCAGGCGAGGCGGATGTCCTGGGCGTAGCCGGCGGCACCGAAGGCATGGCCGATGACGCCGTGCTCGCGCAGGATGGCGGTCTGCTCGTCGGCGGGCAGGGCGGTGAAGGCGACGGTGCGGCGCAGTGGATACCACACCCCCCAGCGATGTTCGGCGGCGGTGGCCGAGCGGCGGGGTTTGTCGAGCAGCCAGTCGTCGAGATCGGGCTCATGGCCGATGGCGTAGCTGCGGCCGAGCATGGTGTATTCGGGCTTGAAAGTGAGCTCGCTGAAGGGCGGGTATTGCAGCAGGGCGCGCAGGGGGCCGGTGAACCAGGCCGGGTCCACGCTCCAGGTGAGCAGCGCCACGCCGGTGGGATCGTTCACGTCCTCATAGAGCACGGCTTCGACTTCGGCGGCTTCCAGGGCGCGGATCAGGCCGGGGGTGATGCGGCAATCACCGAAGGCCAGCAGTTGCATGAACAGGCGGCGGTCGCTGGTTTGGCGGACGCCGGCGCGCTCGCCGCCTTTTTCGCGCAGATCGGGCTTTTCCATTTAGACAGTCCTCAGGTCACGGCCGGTCATCTCGGGCGGCTCGGGCAACTGCAGCAGGCCGAGCAGGGTGGGGGAGATGTCGCGCAGCGAGCCGTCGGGGCGCAGGCGCAGCGGCGGCCCGGGAGCTTGCTCGGCGACCAGGATGAGCGGCACGGGGTTGGTGGTGTGGAAGGTGTGGGGCGAGCCGTCGGGCATGAGCATCTGCTCGGCGTTGCCGTGATCGGCGGTGATCAGCAGGGCGCCGCCGCGGCGCTTCACCGCCGCCTCGATTTCGCCCAGGCAATGGTCCACCGTCTCCACCGCGCGGATGGTGGGTTCGATCTGGCCGGAGTGGCCGACCATGTCGGCGTTGGCGAAGTTGACCACGATCAGGTTGAAGGCGCCTTTCTCGACCGCTGCGACCACGGTGGCGGCGACGCCGGCGGCCGACATCTCCGGCTGCAGATCGTAGGTGGGGACCTTGGGCGAGGGCACCAGCGAGCGTTCCTCGCCGGCGAAGGGCTTCTCGACGCCGCCGTTGAAGAAGTACGTCACGTGGGCGTATTTTTCGGTTTCGGCGATGCGCAGGTTGCGCAGGCCGCGCTCGGCCATCACCGCCGCCAGGATGTGCTCGAGCGGCTCGGGCGGGAGCACAATGGGCAGGGTGAAAGTCTTGTCGTAGCGGGTCATGCAGACGTAGTGCAGCCGCTGCGGGATTTCGGCGCGCGGGATGGCGGCGTCGAGCGCGGGCAGCGGTTCGCCGCTGCGAGTGAGGGCGCGGGTCATCTGGCGGGCGCGGTCGGCGCGGAAGTTGAAGAAGATCACCGCATCGTCGTCGCGGATGCGGCCCGGGCCGGTGACCACCGGGACCACGAACTCATCGGTGACGCCGTGTTCGTAGGAGGCGGTGAGGGCGGCCTGGGGATCGGCCGCGCGCGGCCCGGCGCCGTGCACCATGGCGTCGATCGCCAGCTTGATGCGTTCCCAGCGCTGGTCGCGATCCATGGCGTAGTAGCGGCCGCTGAGGGTGGCGATGGCGCCGACAGCGTACTCGCGGGTTTTTTGTTCGATTTGCGCCAGGTAGTCGCGGCCGGAGTGGGGCGGGGTGTCGCGGCCGTCGGTGAAGGCGTGGATCCAGACGTGCTCGACGCCTTCCTGTTTCGCCAGGCGGAGCAGGGCGTAGAGGTGGTTGAGATGGGAGTGCACGCCGCCGTCGCTGCACAGACCGAGCAGGTGCAACTGACGGCCGCGGGCATGGCGCATGGCGCCCAGCAGCACCGGATTGCGATTGAAGCTGCCGTCGGCGATGGCCTGATCGAGGCGGGTGATATCCATCTGCACCACGCGGCCGGCGCCGATGTTGAGATGGCCCACCTCGCTGTTGCCCATCTGCCCCTCGGGCAGGCCGACATACGGGCCGGAGGTGTGGATGAGGGTGTTGGGATAGTCGTGCAGCAGGCGGTCGTAGACCGGCTTGCGGGCGCGCGCGATGGCGTTGCCGGGACCGGGCGGGCCGTATCCCCAGCCGTCGAGAATCACCAGCACCAGCGGGCGGGGGCTCATCGGGTGGCGAGCGCCTTCCTGCCCAGAAAGCGCGCCGAGGGTCCCAACTCTTCCTCGATGCGCAGCAACTGGTTGTACTTGGCGACGCGGTCGGTGCGGCTGGCCGAGCCGGTCTTGATCTGGCCGGCGTTGGTGGCCACGGCCAGGTCGGCGATGAAGGTGTCTTCGGTTTCGCCCGAGCGGTGGGAGATGACGCTGGCGTAGCCGTGCCGGGCGCCCAGGCTTACCGCGGCCAGGGTTTCGGTGACCGTGCCGATCTGGTTGAGCTTGATAAGGATGGCGTTGGCGACGCCGGCTTCCACGCCGCGCTGCAAGCGAACGGGGTTGGTGACGAACAGGTCGTCTCCCACCAGTTGCACCGTCTTGCCCAGCCGATCGGTCAATTCCTTCCAACCCGCCCAATCGTCCTCGGCCATGCCGTCTTCGAGCGAAACGATGGGATACTGCCGGGCCCAGTCGGCCCAAAACTCGGCCATCTGACTGGCGGTGAGCGAGCGCTTATCGGACTTCTTGAAGACATAGCGCTGAGCCGCGGCGTCGTAGAACTCGCTGGCCGCCGGATCGAGCGCCACGGCCACCTGTTCGCCCGCCTTGTAGCCCGCCTTGCCGATGGCTTCCAGCACCACTTCCATGGCTTCGCTGTTGCTTTTGACGCTGGGTGCGAAGCCACCCTCGTCGCCGACGGCAGTGACATAGCCGCGCTTTTTGAGCACCGCCTTCAAAGCATGGAACACTTCCACGCCCCAGCGCAGCGCCTCGTGGAAGGAGTCCGCGCCCACCGGCATGACCATGAACTCCTGAAAATCCACGTTGTTGTCGGCATGGGCGCCGCCGTTGAGGATGTTCATCATCGGCACCGGCAGGGTGACGGCGGCCTCGCCGCCGAGCGCGCGGTAGAGCGGCAAACCGCGGGCGGCGGCGGCGGCGCGGGCGGCGGCCATGGAGACGCCGAGGATGGCGTTGGCGCCCAGCTTGCCCTTGTTGGGGGTGCCGTCGAGCGCGATCAAGCGCCGGTCGAGCGCCGCCTGATCGAGGGCATCCTGGCCGAGGAGCGCCGGAGCGATGATGGTTTTGACGTTGGCCACGGCGCGGGTGACGCCTTTGCCGTTGAAGCGCCGGGCATCGCCATCGCGCAGCTCGACCGCCTCATGCTCGCCGGTGGAGGCGCCGCTGGGCACGGCGGCGCGGCCGCGCGCACCGGATTGGAGGGAGAGCTCGACCTCGACGGTCGGATTGCCGCGGGAATCCAGGATTTCGCGTGCCGACAAGGTGGCTATTGCGTCCATCCCTTGATTCTACTAGCTTCTCTGTAGCCTCCATGCCGCCTACCCGTTTCCGCGCGCGCGCCTGCGCCAAGATCAATTTGGGTCTGAAGATCGTCGCCCGCCGCGCCGACGGCTTCCACGAACTGCGCACCGTTTTTCAGACCATTTCGCTGGCCGATGAGCTGAGTTGCGAGCTCGAACGCGGGCGGGGCGTGAGGCTGGAGACCCGCGGCCTGCCGGTCCCGCCGGGTGGTGACAACCTTGCCTACCGCGCCGCGGAGATGGTGGCGGAGGCCCTGAAGCTGCGCGGCCGCATCGTGCTGCGGCTGCATAAGCGCATTCCATCCGGAGCGGGTTTGGGGGGCGGGTCGAGCGATGCGGCGGCGGTGATCCGCATGTTGTCGCGGGCGGTGGCGCGGCCGCCGGCGCTGGCGACCCAGCTTGGCTGGGCCAGAAGGCTGGGTTCGGATGTGCCCAACTTCTTACTGGGGGGCACGGTTTTGGGTCTGGGCCGCGGGGACGAGGTGTACGCCCTGGAGGATCTGGGCCCCTGGCACTGTGTGCTGGCCATGCCGCGGGCGCAGATGCAGGGCGGGTTGGCGACGCCGGAGGCGTTTGCGCGCTGGGACAACGATCAGCGGGGGCGCGGGTTGACCGGCGGGGGCGAGTCGGCTACACTAACGGAGTTCTGCAGCCTGGTTGACCAGGTGCTGCCGGCGTTCCGCCAAGAGCGGAACCGCGGCCCACGAGGGCCGAAAGTCCATGCCGGAATCGAGAACGACTTCCTTCGCGGAGTCCTCTCTATCTCCCCGGACTTTCCGCGCATCCACCGTCAGCTTCGTCGCGCCTCCGCCGTCTGGGTCGGTTTGACCGGCAGCGGGGCGGCTCAGTTTGGCTTGTTTCGCCAATCTGGTCCAGCGGCGGACGCCGCTGCCCGCCTGGCCGTCATCCATCAAAGCTGGCTGACGCGCTTTGTGGGCCGCCAGCAGTATGCGCGCGGACTGCGAGCGTGGTAGTTGCGAGAGCAGCGATGGGGTGCTTGGGGCGTCGTCCAATGGCAGGACACATGCCTTTGGAGCATGGTATTTAGGTTCGAATCCTAACGCCCCAGCCAGTTGAAGCTGTCCAGGCAATTCTTATGGCCACCGGTCCGATGAAGGTCGAAAAGTCGTCGCTGGCGCCCGCCTCGTCCGCGGTGCGGTCACCGCGCAAGGGGCGCGGGGACGACCGGCTGAAGGTGTTCAGCGGCACCGCCAACCCGGTGCTGACCAACGAGATCTGCGAACACCTGGGCATCCAGCCGGGGCAGTGCCGGCTGACGCGGTTCAGCGACGGCGAGAACTATGTGCAGATCCTGGAGAACGTGCGCGGCGC
Organism: Terriglobales bacterium; assembly: GCA_051959955.1. Taxonomy (GTDB): domain Bacteria; phylum Acidobacteriota; class Terriglobia; order Terriglobales; family SCQP01; genus SCQP01. The sequence continues at coordinate 6,046 of JBQCEU010000039.1, forward strand.
GGATGTGTTCGTCATCCAGCCGACGTGTGATCCGGTGGACATCCACCTGATGGAACTGCTGCTGATGATTGATGCGCTGAAGCGCGCCTCGGCGCGGCGCATCACGGCCGTGGTGCCGTACTTCGGGTATGCGCGCCAGGATCGCAAGGACAAGCCCCGGGTGCCGATCTCGTCGAAGCTGGTGGCCGACCTGCTGACCACGGCGGGCGCGCACCGGGCGCTGCTGATGGACCTGCACGCGCCGCAGATTCAGGGTTTTTTCAACATTCCGGTGGATCACTTGTTCGCCTCGCCGGTGCTGGTGGATTGTTTCCGGCGCATGGACCTGCCCGACCTGACCATCGTCTCGCCCGACGCGGGCGGGGTGGAGCGGGCGCGGTTTTTCGCCAAGAAGCTGGATGCGGCGCTGGCCATCGTGGACAAGCGGCGGGTGGCGATGGACGTGAGCGAGGTGATGCACGTCATCGGCGACGTGGACGGCCGCACCGCGGTCATCCTGGACGACATCATTGACACCGCCGGCACGCTGGTGAAGACCGCCGACGCGATTCTGCGCAACGGCGCCAAGCGGGTGCTGGCCTGCGCCTCCCACGCCGTGCTCAGCGGACCGGCGGTGGAGCGCATCGAGGCCAGCGCCATCGAGCGCGTCGTGGTCACCAATTCCATTCCGCTCGCCTCCGCCGCGCAGGCGCGGGCGCGGATTCAGGTGTTGAGCATCGCCGGCCTGATGGCGGCGGCGATCCGGTCCATTCATGAGGAGACTTCGGTGAGCCTGCTGTTCGTCTAGCGGGCCCCGTCAGAAGGAGTTACACAGCACATGGCGAATCAAATTGCACTCGCGGCCGAGCCGCGAACCACCAGCGGCAAGGGTCCGGCGCGGCAGATGCGGCTGGCCGGCCGCATTCCGGCCACGCTCTACGGGGCGCGGCAGCAGCCGGTGAGTCTGTCGCTGGATCCGCGCCAGATCGCGCAGATCCTGCATTCGGAGTCGGGCCACAACACCATCTTCACCCTCCACGTGGCGGGCGGGGAGACGACGGCCGCCATGCTGGTGGACTGGCAGCGCGAGCCGCTGCAGGGGCGGCTGCTGCATGTGGACCTGAAGCGCATCGCCATGGACCAGCGCATGAAGGTGCGGGTGCCCATCCACACCACCGGCGAAGCGGCGGGGGTCAAGCTGCAGGGCGGCATTCTGGAAGTGGTGCTGCGCGAAATCGAGATCGAGTGTCTACCGGGCGAGATTCCCGAGCACGTCACCGTGGATGTGACGGCGCTGAACCTGAACCAGAGCATCCGCGCCGCCGACCTGAAGCTGGAGGGGGACCGCAAGATCCTCACCGACGCCGACCGGGTGATTGTGCACGTGGTGGCGGTGAAGGAAGTGGTGGAGGCGGCGCCGGCCGAGGCTGCCGCCGCGCCGGCCGAGCCCGAGGTGATCAAGAAGGGCAAGGCGGAGACCGAGGAAGGCGCGGAGAAGGGCGCCGAGAAGGGAGCCGAGAAGGAGAAGGAGAAGAAGAAGTAAGCCGCCATGGCCCCGGAGACCACCGCCGGCCGCGACCCTTATCTGGTCGTGGGGCTGGGCAATCCGGGGGCCGAATACGAGGCCACGCCGCACAATTTCGGCTGGCTGGTGGTGGAGGAGTTGGCGCGCCGCGCGGATATCCGCATGCGGCTGCGTGAGTGCCAGTCGCTGACCGGGCGGGGAGAAATCGCCGGCCGGGCGGTGTGGCTGGCCAAGCCGCTGACCTACATGAACCTCAGCGGCGCCGCCATCCGGCAACTGCTGGAGAAGCAGGCGGTGGCGGGATGGCTGGTGATCTGCGACGAGCTGGACCTGCCGCTGGGCAGCCTCCGGTTGCGGGAGCGGGGATCGGCGGGCAGCCACAACGGGCTGCGCTCGATCGTGGCCAGCCTGGGAACGACCGAGTTTGCCCGCTTGCGGTTGGGCATTGGCCCGCCGCACGCGGTGATGGACCGGGCGCAATTCGTGCTCGGGCGCTGGAGCCGGCCGCAACTGGAGCTGGCGGTGGAGACGGCGGCGGTGGCCGCGGACGCGGTGGAGATGGTTTTGCGGGAGGGCATGGCCAAGGCGATGGCGCGCTACAACGACCACCGCCGCGGCGCAGCGGCCCCCGAAGCGAACGAACGGGAGCAGTGAGGAGACGTTGATGAATCTTACTTACGAACTGGTATTTATCGTGCGGCCCGATCTGGTGGACGACGAGGCGGACAAGCTGGTGACCGGGCTGGAGAGCGCCGCCACCGGGGCCGGGGCGACGCTGCGCAAGACCGAACGCCTGGGCCGGCGCCGGCTGGCCTACCGGGTGCGCGGTTTCCGCGAGGGCAACTATGTGCTCTTCGACCTGGAGACGCAGGGCGCCGAGGCGATCGGCGAGCTGCAGCGCCGGCTGCGCATCAGCGAGCCGGTGATCAAGTATCTGGCGGTGCGCACCGACGAGCTGGAGAAGCGGGTGGAGAAAAACCGCCGCCACCGCGAGGCGCGGCTGGCGCGGCGCCCGGCGCCCGCCCCGGCGGCGGCGCCGGAGAGCGGCGCCGGCGAGCACGCCGAACCGCCGGCCGCGGTGTAAATGAATTCAAGGAGAATGCATCATGAGTGATGGCAAGCGCACCCCCGGTTCGGGCGGATCCGCCTCGCGCGGTTCCTCGGCCGGCCCCAAGAAGCCCTTCCTCCGCCGCCGCAAGGTGTGCAAGTTCTGCGTCGAGCGGGTGGACAAGATTGACTACAAGGATTATCGGATGCTGCAGCAGTTCGTGGCCGAGCGCGGCAAGATCGTGCCGCGGCGCATCAGCGGCACCTGCACCCGGCATCAGCGCCGGCTGACGCGCGCCATCAAGCAGGCGCGGCAGATCGCGCTGCTGCCCTTCGCGGCGGAGTTGTAATCATGGAAATCATTCTGAAAGAAGACATGCCCAAGCTGGGGCGCAAGGGCGACGTGGTCAAGGTCGCCGACGGCTTCGGCCGCAACTACCTGCTGCCGCAGCGCAAGGCCATCGCCGCCACGCCGGCCAACCTGCGCAACATCGAGCAGATGCGCGCCTCGGCGGCGCACAGGGAGGCGCGCGACCGCGACGCCGCCCAGGCGCTGGCCGCGCAACTGGCGCAGGTGGCGCTGGTGTTCCAGCGGCGGGCCGGCGAGCACGACGCGCTGTTCGGTTCGGTGACCTCGATGGACCTGACGCACGCCCTGGCCGAGCGCGGCTACGAGATCGAGCGCCGCAAGATCGAGCTGCCCGATCCGCTGAAGACGCTCGGCCGCCACGCAGTGCCGGTGCACCTGTTCAAGGGCGTGACCGCCCAACTGCAGGTGACCATCGAGCGCGAAGCGGGCGAGGGCGAAGCGCCGGCCGGCGAATAAGCGGCGCCGCCGGAACGTAGGATACAGGACTGCCGAGGTGGCACGGTCACCTCGGCAAGAAGCGGTCAGGCTTGGTCGAGGCTCTCCGGGTCCAGCCGCCGCGTTTATCCCGATCCCCGTGTCCGGAGCACAATGGCGTCCGGGTCCCCGGCGGCCAGGATGTGCCAACTCCTTCTCCTCGCGCTTGCGAGCCACCAGCACGCCCGCCCGCTCACTGAATTCCAGCCTGCTCCCGGGACGCAGTCCCAGGCGCCCCCGCAGCGCCTAGGGAATGGTGACCCGACCCTCCTCGCCGACCACGGCTTTCGCTCAATAAGGGTAAAAACACCCACTCCATGGTCAAGTGTACGGGCCTTCCAGCGACTACCAGCAACCTATGGCCCTGGAGGGCAAAGGTGTCGGGGCTGGTCGCGGCCGGTTAGGCCGGCGGAGGGCAGAGGCGCGCCTCACGCTCGAATGAATTTTGACAAAATTGTGACATTTTCAACCCGTGTCGCTTTTTGCTTGACAACCGGCTACTAACACGCAAAGACTCGCTCCGTGAGAAGTAGTTGTGAGCCGCACGGAGTGATATTCATGAAACGATCGAGTGTCCGGTTGGCATTCCGCTTGCTCTCTCTCTCTCTCTCCCTTCTTGCCCTAAATAGCACCGCGGCGGCGCAGACGCCCCCGCCACAGCTCGCCGGCCCGGCTTCCCTGGGCGCGGGCCCACTGGCGGGCTGGACCGCCGCAGGCGAGGCTACGGTCACCAGCAGCCGCGGCACCGAAACCGGCGCTGTCACAATCGCCGCTTGGGGCGCGAGCCACTGCCGCGTCACCCTCGACCTTTCGATCCCCGGCGAGAACCGCCGCTACGAAGCCGTGCTCGACGGACCGCGCGTCCACGTCGCCGGGCCGCAGGACCTGACCAGCGTTCTCGTGGCCCCAGCCTGGCGCGAAGGTTGTGCGCTGCTGCCCCAGGGACTGCTGCTGGCCGAGCTGGGCGCCGGCAAGGCCGTGCTCAGCCGCTCCGCCGACGGCAGCCTGCTCCTCGATCGCGCTGCCGGGCTGGCCAAGGCGCCCGCGCTTACCCTCACCCCCTCCGGCCTGCCGCAGAGCCTGAGCTGGCAGGACAAGCGCGGTGACCCGGTCGTCGTCTCCTACGACGACTACCAGGCTGGCCCCGGCGCGGCCTACCCCGCCACCGTGACCGAAACCGTCGCCGGCAGGACCCGCCTCGAGATCCGCCTCACCAGCTTCTCCGCCCACCCCGGCTTCTCGAATGGGGACTTCCCCGTGCCCTCCATGCCCCCGCCCCGCCACGCGGCCGCGGCGATGGGAGGCGCGCAATGAAATCGCGCCTCCTGCCGATCCTCGCTTTGGCCACGCTCCTCACCCTCCCCGCCCTGGCCCAGATCCAGCCTTCGCGCTGGGGCAGCATCAAGGGCCTGGGCTTCGGCGCCGTCAACCGCGCCACGCTCGACAACCACTTCGAGATCCCCATCTATACCCGCGCCACCGTCGGCAACGCCCAGCTCAATTTGCGGCTCACCTACGACAGCCAATTCTGGACCACGCCCTCGACCAGCGGCTACTGGGAGCCCGCCGCCGGCTTCGGCTGGCGCCTGGTCAAGCCCTACGGCTCCCTGGCCACCGACGAGAACGTCGAGTACCAGTACTGCGGTTACTGGAACGACACCACGCAACAATACGATGAATGGTGGAACCTGGTCACCGACAGCTTCACCTTCACGGAGCCTGACGGCACGGTGGTCTACACCGGCCTGCCGGTGAGCGAGTACCTGGAAGACGGCGGCGGCACGCGCCAACGCGGCGACGAGTACGACTGCACGCCGGTGGACGGAGGTCCCACCAGCAAGACCATCCCCGATGGCAAGGGCTACACCGTTGTCATCAACGGCGCCGGCGCGCCCGGCGCCACCGCCGCGGCCTACGACGCCGCCGGCGACGAAATAGACGGCGGCTTCACCGATCCCAACGGCAACAACCTCACCGTCTCGAGCGGCAGCGGCAATACCTACTACGGCGACCCGCTCGGCAGCACCGCCCTTACCCAGAGCGGCGCCGGCACCCCCGCCTCGCCCGTCTACTACACCTACACCGGCCCCAGCGGCCTTTCAACCCGGATCGAGGAGCAGTTCGAGAGCCTCTCCATCACCACCAATCTCGGCTGTGGCACCCACGTCAACTGGTCCGGCACCGCCACCGTGCCGAGCGAGATTGACCTGCCCGATGGCCGCAAATATCTCTTCGGCTACGACTCCAACGCCCGCCTCACCTCCGTCACGCTGCCCACCGGCGCGACCGTCTACTACAGCTACACGGTGGACTGCAATTCCGGCGCAACCGACACCGGCAACCAGCAGCTTACGCGCTGGGACAGCGTCAACGGCTCCGCCCACGGCTGGGTGTGGAACCGCACCCAGCAGGGCGGCGGCGCCGTGCAGACGGTCGAGACCGATCCTTACGCCAACGACAGCGTCTTCAGCTTTGCCGCGCCCGCTTGGCAAAACGAGAGCGGCGCCCTCACCGAGGCCGACTTCTACAGCGGCTCGCACACCGGCGGCGCCGAGCTCGAGGCGATCAGCTACAGCGACACGCTCACCGACAACTACGTCACCGCCCAGGGCCTGACCTACAAACTCTACCAGTCCGGCAGCGTGGCGCTCTGGCGCCAGCAGCAGTTCGGCTATGCTGACTTCGGTGGAACGCAGTACCAGTACGACTACGACTGGGGCACATGCTTTTCCTGCGGCTCGCTGCTGCGCAATGTCACCACCACCTTCACCACGCTGCGCGGCGGCACTATGTTCCTGCCCTCCGAGGTCACGGTCAGCCCCTATACCGGCAGCGGCGGCCAGATCTCGCAAACCAGCTACAGCTACAACACCACCACCGGCAATCTCCTCGACATCTACCAGTACGTGAACGCGACCAGCTATCTGACCAGGAGCTTTACCTACAACAACAACGGCGCCATCGCCACCGCGGTGGACACCAACGGCCAAACCACCACCTATACCTACACCGGCGGGTGCAACGACACCCGCGGCTACGGCGTCTTCCCCACCACCATCCAATCCGCTGTCTCCGCCGTCAAAACCACCGCGACCTGGAACTGCACCGGCGGCGTGCCCCTTACCTCGACCGACGCCAACGGCCAGACCACCACCCTCACCTACGCCGACGCGGCCAACGACTGGCGCCCGAGCGCCGTCCAGTACCCGGACGGCAGCACCGCCTACGCCACCTATCCCAGCGGCACGGCACCCGACAGCATCGAGAAGTCCATGACCTTCAACGGCGGTTCCTCGATCGCGGATACGGTGACCACCGTGGACGGCCTGGGACGCGCCATCCTAAGCCAGCGGCGGCAAGGCCCAGGCTCGTCCACTTACGACATCGTGCAAACGACCTACGACTACATGGATCGCCCGGTCACCGTCAGCGCTCCCTACTCTGGCGCGCTCAACGACATGATTCAGCGGCGGCGTCACCACCACCACCTACGATGCGCTTTCGCGGCCGCTCTCGGTCACCGACGCCAACGGCGGCTACGCCGACTATAGCTACACGGACAACGACGTGCTGCTCACCCTCGGCCCGGCGCCCACCGGCGAGAACACCAAACGCAAGCAGGAGTAAGGGGACGGCCTGGACCGGCTGACGTCGGTGTGCGAGCTCACCAGCACCGCCAACGGCGGTGGCACCTGCGGGCAGAGCGTGACGCAGACCGGCTACTGGACCGAGTACACCCGCAATCCGCTGGGCCAGATCACCGCCGTCACCCAGAACGCGCAGGGCTCCGCGACCCAAAGCCGCAGCTTCAGCTTTGATTGGCTGGGGCGGCTTGTGTCCGAATCCAACCCCGAGGACGGCACCACGAGCTACACCTTCGACACCGATACCACCTGCGGCACCTCCGACGGCGACCTGGTGAAGCGCACCGACAACGCCGGCAACGTCACCTGCTACGCCCACGACGCCCTGCATCGCGTCACCAAAATCGCCTACCCCACCACCGCCGCCGGCTTCACCGCGGCCCCGGAAAAGGAGTTCGTCTACGACGCCGCCACGGTGGACAGCGCCACCATGGCCAATGTAAAAAGCCGCCTCGCCCGCGCCTGCACCGTCAGCAGCGAGCCCGCCACGCCCTGCGACACCACCAGCGGCTACGTGCTCACCGACCTCGGCTTCAGCTACCCCAGCCCCAGCGCGAACGAAGAGGACGTCTATCAATCCTCGCCCCACTCCGGCGGTTATTACGAGGTCACCGTCCAACACTATCCCAACGGCGCCGCCTCGACCCTGACGCTCCCCGGTGTGCC
>JBQCEU010000040.1:0-18708 GCA_051959955.1 Terriglobales bacterium
GACATCGCCTGCCCATGACCGGTCAGCCGCGGCAGCAGGTACTCCAACTGCGCCAGCTCCACCTGCAGTTGCCCCTCGCGCGTGCGGGCATGGCGGGCAAAAATGTCGAGGATGAGCTGCGTGCGCGTGAGCACGCGTGTATCCAGCGCCCGCTCCAGGTTGCGTTGCTGCGTGGGGGTGAACTCGTTGTCGAAGATCACCAGGTCGCAGCCCCGGCTGAGCGCCGCCAGCTCTTCCAGCTTTCCCGAGCCCACCAGCGTGGCCGCATCGGGCTTGGGCCGGCGCTGCACCGCGCTCCCGCAAACCCGGGCGCCCGCGCTGCTGGCCAGCTCGGCCAGTTCAGCCAGCGATTCCTCGGCGGCGGCGGCGCTGCCCTGCTGCCGGCCGGTGGTGAATTCAACCCCGACCAGAAAGGCCGATTCGGTGGTGGCTGGTGGCGTTTTAGTGCGACTCCTCGGGCTCGGCGGCCGGAGCGGCGGCCGCGGCCGCCGCCGGCTCCTGGTGGCTGGCCGGGCGGCGCGCATGCTCACGACCGCCGGCGTGCTGCATCACCACCGTGGAAATGGCGTGCTTGAAGATCATCTGTTCCTGATGATTGGACTCCAGCACCAGGCAGTACTTGTCAAAACTGCGGATACGCCCGCTCAACTTCACCCCGCTCAACAAGTAAATAGTGATGAGGGTGCGGTCCTTGCGCGCTGTATTTAAGAACGAGTCCTGGATATTTTGTGCGGGCTTTTCCATGAGTCCTCCAGCGTGGCGCGCATTCGCAATGATGATTGCTCCCAGCGTATCACTGTTGACCAGCGCAAGCCTCCCGCCCCGCTGCTCCCCTCCGCTCCACCCTCCGCGCGAGGCTCCTGCCCCAACTTCTGGAGATGCGGAGCCGGGCGCGGCCACCCGGCGGAGCGTCGTTGGAAGTCCAGGAGAGCGGGCGGCGACGCCGGGCGCCCGCGATCAGGCAATGCGGAGCCGGGCGCGGCCGCCCGGCGGAGCGTCGTTGGAAGTCCAAGAGAGCGGGCGGCGAAGCCGGGCGCCCGCGATCAATGAATGATCAATGCCCGGGCGGGGCTATATTCCACGTGAAGTGCCGCGTGGCGGTCAGGCCGAGCGAGTCCCGCACCAGCAGCGTGAACGAATAGCTGCCCGCGCTGTCGAGGCTGGGTACGCCCTCCAACACCCCGTTCGGGTCCAGCGTGATGCCATTGGGCAGCACACCCGACTGCAGGCTGAAGGTGTAGGGTGGCGTGCCAAAGTCGGCCGTGACCACATCGTTGACCTGTTGTCCGGCGGTCGCGGTCGGCAAGCCTACCGTGGTGATGGCGAACACGTTGGGATTGAAGATGGTGATGGTGTAGGTGCGCGTGGCCGTCAGGCCATTGGCATCGTGCACGGCTACGCCAAACGTGTACTCGCCGGCCGATCCCGAAGCCGGCACGCCGAATATAAAGCCGTCGAAGCTGAAGTTCAACCCCGGCGGCAGTTGCCCCAGCACCAGCTCAAACTGGTAAGGAGACGTGCCGCCCTGGGTGGCCAACTGATCCTTGTAGCCGCGCCCTTCCACGCCGGTGGCCAGTACATCCGGCGTGATCGCGAACGGTTGCACCACGAGCTGCATGGGGAATACCGCCTGCTGCCCGTTGCTGTCGCTGACCCGCACGCCAAACTTGTAAGTCCCGGCCACCGTGGGGGTGCCGCTGATCAGCCACTGGCGCGTGCTGGAGGCGCTCGAGGAGAGCGACAGGCCGGGCGGCAGAGTGCCGCTGGCCAGGGCCGGCGAGTATGGCCCGGTGCCGTTGCGCATGGTGATCGCCGACGAGTAGGGCACTCCCAGGTTGGCATCGGTGAGCGCCAGGTTTTCGGCAAGCAATCCGGTGAACTGCAGCGTCACCGGCAGCGTCGCGGTCTTGGCAGGCACCGAACTGTCGGTGACCATCACGGTGAAGTTATAGGTGCCGCCGGTGGTTGCGGTTCCCCCCAGCACGCCCGTGGTCGCATCCAGCGTGATGCCCGCCGGCAGCCTGCCCTGCACCACCGACCAGGTGTCGGGCACCGTCCCGTTCACCACGCTCAGCGGCAGCGAGAAGTTCTCGCCCGTGGTGCCATGATTCGCATCCTGGGCGATGGGCAGGATGGCGAGGTTCTGGTCAATGGTCATGGTGATGGTCTGTTCGGCGTCGCCGCCGCTGCCATCCTGCGCTTCAAAGGTGATCGAAGCCGTCCCCGCCACCGCCGGCGTTCCCGTGATGCTGCCGTCGGTGTTCAGCGCCAGGCCGCTGGGCATGGGCAGGGAGCCGTTGGCCAGGCGGAAGGTGACCTGCTTGCCGCCCAGCCCGGCATTGGCAGCCGTGATCTGGGCGTTGTACGGTATGCCGACGTTGCCGTCCGGCAGGCTGGTGGTAAGGATACTGAACTGCGCCGCCGGCGCCTCCTTGATGATCCACAACCCGCTGTTGATGTCGCTGGCCAAAATATAGGGCTGACCGCCGGCGCTGTAGGCCGCCACCCCGTCCACCAGCGCCTTGGCGGGATTATTCACCCCGGGGCGGTTGCCCGCGGGGTCGGTGCTGTCGGGCGGAATGAAGGCCGCCAGCCGTGCCGGGGGAGCGATGGAGGTGATGTCGAGATCTTCGATGCCGCCCGAATACCAGGCCACATAGGCGTGCGGATGCGCCACATCCCCGTTCCACGCCAGCGCATGGGCAGTATAAATGCCCTGGTCCGGCGCCGGGTCGGACATGGACTGCGGATTGGCGAAAAATCCGCCCAGCGTGGCCGTGCCGCCCGTGCCCAAGCTGTAGGTGCGCACAAATCCCCAGCCGGCGCTGTCAGTTAGCGGCACCGCCGAGTTGGCGCCGCACACCACCCCCACCGCCGGGTTGGCGGGCGTGGATTGCGACGGATCGCTGGGATTCTTGTTCATCGCCGAAGCGCACACCTGGTCGGCGATCAGCAGATACTTGCCGCCGGCCACCGGCAGCGCCTGGCGGGTGTTGCCTTCCGGCTCGGTCGGCGTCGAGCTGGTGGCGATGGCGGTGATCGGGTAGGTAATGTGGTTCAGGAAGATGGCGCTGTTGGCGGTGGCGATCTGCGTCGGATCGCTCACGTCCAGCACCGCCACCCCGCCGTCCCAGTAACTCAGGTACGCCGTCTTGCCGTCGCTCGACAGCTCAATGGAGGCCAGGAAAACCCTTTGGTCCCACCCCATGCCCGCCTGCGCCACGGTTTGCTGCGAGGCGCCCAGCAGGCTCCAGTCTCCGATCGCCTGCGGGTTGGCGGGATCGGTAATGTCCAGCACCCGCAGATCTCCCTGGCTGCTGCCGGTCGCCGTCTCCGACCCGGGCACAGCCACCAGCGCATAGATCTTGCCTTGCGCGGCCTCGGGCACGATCGTCACATCGTCGGCGCCGTTCAGGCCCGAGTTCCAGCTTCCCAGCAGCGCCGGGTGCGTGGGATCGCTGACGTCGAAAAACTCCACCCCCGTCTGCCCCGCGCCGATCTGGCCGGTATCGCACGGCTGCTCGGTCACCGCCATCAGGTCGCCTGTGCCGCCGCTGTGAAACGAGGCCGAGGTCAGGCCGGTCGCCACCCGCACCTGCGCCTGCGCCCCCCCGGCCACCCCGCCGGCGGTCGCCACCACCTGCGGGTTGGTGATCGCCGCCAGGCTGACGATCTTGACCCCGCTGGCCGGACAATCGCCCACCGTGCCGCGCGTTCCTACATAGGCGTAGGCCGCCCCGGTTGCGGTCGCCGTGGCCACGGTGACGGCGGCGTTCTGTCCTCCTCCGCCCAGATCGCTGTGCGCCACCTGAGTCAGCACCGCACCTGGCAGCCGCATGTTGACCAGATAGGTAAAGTCGGCGGCCAGCGGCTTGGGCGAGCTGTCCACCGCCTCGATCGTCACACTGTAGACACCCGGCACCGTGGGAGTGCCGTGCAGCACCCCCTGCGAGCTCAATGTCAGCCCCGGCGGCAGTGCCTTAACTGCGTGAAAGACCACCGGCGGGATGGCGCTCACGCCTGGCTGCCCGATGTTGGTCTGAAAGGCGTAGACGTAGGGCGTGTCCACCACGCCTTCGGGCAGATGCCCGGTGCTGGCCGAAGCGGTGATGTTGAAGTTGGTGGTCAGCGGGGGCTGCGGCTTGGGACCAGCCGAGGAGCTGCCACCGCAGGAGGCGAGTCCGGTCGCCAACAGTCCTGCAACGGCCAGCCGCCAGCTAGCCCCTTTCAATTGAGTCCTTGGCCGTTGCATCCGAAACAGAGGAAACCGCAATGGTTGAGTGTAGCATTGCTTGGCGCGGGCTCCTGGGCGGCTGCGCCGCCCATCCCGCTTTCTCCGTACCGCCGGGGACGCCGGGCCGGGGGACCCTGCGCTCCAGCCCGGCATCTCCAGAAGAGGGGCGCGGGCCTCCCGGTCGCGATTAACATAGCCCATGGCGCGCTTGCGCAAGCTCGTGATGGCCCTAGTGGTGCTCGGCGCCTTGAGCGCGGGGCTGTGGTGGGTATGGTCCGCCGGGCCGCAACTGCCGCAGGCACGGATACTTGCGATTCCCACCGGGGCCAACCGGGGAGACATTGCGCGGCAGTTGCAGCAAGCCGGGGTGGTGCGTTCGGCGGCCGGCTTCGAACTGTGGAGCCTGCTGCATCCGGGCGGTAGCCTGAAGGCGGGCGTGTACCGCTTCGCCGGTGGCGAGTCGGTCCCCACGGTCTACCGCACACTCAGCCGCGGACGTTTTTACACGGTGGCGGTGGTGGTTCCGGAAGGCTACAACCGCTTCGACATCGCCCGCGAGCTGGAACGCCTCCAACTGGCCACCGCCGATGCTTTCCTCGCCGCCACCGCCAACCCGGCCCCGATCCGTGATCTCGACCCGGCCGCCGTCTCGCTCGAAGGCTATCTGTTTCCCGCCACCTACCGCATCATGCCCACCACGCCGGTGGCGGAGATCGTGCGCAGGATGACGCATCGCTTCCGCCAGGAGGTCGTGCGCGACCACCCCGCGCCCGGCACCCTGCATCAATGGGTCACGCTGGCCTCGCTGATCGAAAAGGAAACCGCCGTGGCGGCCGAGCGCCCGCTCATCGCCGGGGTGTTCACCAATCGGCTGCAGCGCGGCCTGCCGCTGCAGTGCGATCCCACCGTCATCTATGCGGCACTTCTTGCCCACGACTATACCGGCAGCCTGCACCGCGCGGACCTCGACCGCGCTTCGCCCTACAACACCTACCGCCAGCCCGGCCTGCCCCCCGGGCCCATCGCCAATCCCGGCCGCGCCGCCCTGGAGGCCGCCGCCCACCCCGCCCATACCGACTTCCTTTACTTCGTCAGCAACGGCGCCGGCGCTCACCGCTTCGCCCGTACCCAGGCCGAGCAGCAGCGCAACGTGGCGCTGTACCTGGCCACCGAGCGAAAGCATAGCTATTGATCGCGGGTGCCCGGCGCGGCGGCGCCCGGCTCCGCAGCTCCAGAGAGGGCAGCGCTCGCGCCGGGTACCGCGTAGCCCGTCGGGGCATGCGAGGTTGGGTCACAGGGGCCCCCACCCTCGCGTCCTTTGCGGTGCGGGAAAAGCGGGATGCCGGCGCAGCCGGCAGGGGCCCGCGCCAATAAACGCGTTATCATAGGTCCGGCATGAAGCGGGCGCTTCCGGTGTGTGTGGTGGGAGGGGGACCGGCGGGAGCGCTGTGCGCCGCCGGGCTGGCCGCGGCCGGCCAGGCGGTCACGCTGGGGGACGAGCATCTGGCCTGGGAAAAGCCCTGCGGCGGCGGACTCACCGACAAGGCCCTGCACCACTTTCCTTTTCTCCGCGAAGCGGCGGCGCTGCACAACCCGGTCGGCGAATGTGAGCTGATCTCGCCCGCCGGCCGCCGCCTGCTGCTGCGGCTGGACCGCACCATCGCCATCTTCTCCCGCCACACCCTCAATGGACTGCTGCTGGAGCGTGCCCGCCGCGCCGGGGCCGTGCTGGTGCAGGAGCGGGCGGTCGGCTTGCACGCCGGCCGCGACGGCTGGCGGGTGCGGTTGCGCGGCGGCGCGCAGTTGGCGGCGCGGCGCGTGGTGGTGGCCGCCGGGGCGCGCAATCCCTTCGGGCCCCGCTCCACGCCCTTGCCATCGCCCATGGGCGCCGGCGACTGGATGGCGACCGCGGGCTACTATCTCGGCCTCGAACACCTGCCCTGGCCGCGCCAGCGCATGGCCATCCGTTTCCTGCCCGGGCTGGAGGGCTATATCTGGAGCTTCCCGCGCGGCGACCACGCATCCCTCGGCATCTGCGGCAAGCTGGGTGACTGGCCCACGGCGCGGCTGCGGCAAACCCTGGAGCAGAGTCTGGAGCAGTGGGGCGTTGACTGGCGCGGCGGCAGGTTCTACGCCCATCTGCTGCCCGCGCCCTCGCCCCAGGGGCTGCGCGGCGCGGTGTGGGCGGGCCGCGAACCCCACCCTTGGGCGCTGGTGGGCGACGCCGCCGGGTTGGTGGACCCGATCACCGGCGAAGGCTTGTACTACGCGCTGCGTTCGGCGGAGCTGCTGGCCCAGGCCGTCGCGGCGGATGAGGCCCACGCCGAAGCCGCTTATGCCACCGCCCTGCGCGAGCATCTGGTGCCCGAACTGCACGCCGCCGGCGAGATTGCCGCCCGCTTCTACCACGGCCGTTTTCTCCGCGCACCGGTGCTGGAACGCATGACCCAGTTCGGCCAGCGCTGTCCCCAGTTCCGCGGTTTGCTCTGTGATCTGTTCAGCGGCGCGCAAGGTTACTGCGGCCTGCGCCGCCGCCTCTACCGCCAGTTGGTGCCTTCCCTCTGGCACGCCGCCCTGCCCTTCGGAGCGCGCGCCTGATGGCGGGACCGCGCTCCCGCGAATTGCAGGCCCGGGCAGAAAAGCTGCTGCCCGGCGGCGTCAATTCGCCGGTGCGCTCCTTCCGCGCCGTGGGCGGCGCGCCGCCTTGGTTCGCCCGCGGCGCCGGCGCCTGGCTGGAGGACGTGGACGGCAACCGCTATCTCGACTTCATCGCCTCCTGGGGCGCGCTGCTGTTCGGCCATGCCCATCCGCCCATGGTGCAGGCGGTACAGCAGGCAGTGACGCTGGGTTCCAGCTTCGGCGCTTCCACCCCCGCCGAATTGGAGCTGGCCGAGGCCGTCCATGCCGCCTATCCGGCCTGCGAAATGCTGCGCTTCGTCAACAGCGGCACCGAAGCGGTGATGGCGGCGGTGCGGCTGGCGCGCGGCGCCCTCGGGCGGCCGGGCATGATCAAGTTTTCGGGCGGCTATCACGGCCACGCCGATGTATTTCTGAGCGATGCCGGCTCGGGTCTGGCCACTCTCGGCGTGGCCAGCTCCCAGGGCGTGACTTCCGGAGCCATCGCCGATACCGTCACCGTTCCCTACAATGATGCCGCCGCGGTGTCGGCGGCGCTCGACCAGCAGCCCGGCCGCTTCTCCTGCATCGTGGTCGAGCCGGTGGCCGGCAACATGGGCTGCGTGCCGCCGGAACCGGGTTTTTTGCAGGCGTTGCGCACCCTAGCCGATCGCCACGGCGTGTTCCTCATCTTCGATGAGGTGATGACCGGCTTCCGCCTCGCCCGCGGCGGCGCTGCCGAACGCTTCGGCGTGCGTCCCGATCTGGCCACCCTGGGCAAGATCATCGGCGGCGGCCTGCCGGTGGGCGCCTATGGAGGCCGCGCCGACCTGATGCAGCGCGTGGCGCCGCTGGGCAAGGTCTATCAGGCAGGCACGCTGAGCGGCAATCCCCTGGCCATGGCGGCGGGATGGACCAGCCTGCGGGCCATCGAGCAGCAACCGGACCTCTACGCCCAACTCGAAGCCACCGGCGCCGCACTCGAGGCCGGCCTCCGTCAAGCCGCCCAGGCCGCGGGTGTGGCCGCCCAGGTGCAGCGCGCGGGCAGCATGCTGACCATCTTTTTTCAGCCTGAACCGGTGCGCTCGTTCGCCGCGGCCCGGCGCAGCGATACCGCCGCCTTCGCCCGCTTCCATGCCGCCCTGCTGGCCCAGGGCGTTCTCTGGCCGCCCTCGCAGTTCGAAGCCGCCTTCTTCGGCGCGGCCCACGGCGCGGCGGAGATCGAGCATGCCCTGCGGGCCTTCGGCCCGGCCTTGGAAGCCGCGGCCAGGGGCGATTAGCTTTTGATTTCGGCGGCCATCTTGCGCGCCAGCTCCAGCACCTGGCGCCGGCCCTGTTCGTTGAGCGTGGCCGAAAACTCACGCATGCGGCTCAGGAAGGCCGCCTCGCTGCCCTCGGTAACCGGCGGCGGAGCTTCTTCCTCGCCGGCATCAAAAAATCCCGCCACCGGCATGTTGAGAGCGGCGGCGATGCGCGCCAGCGTTTGCAGCGACGGCTCGGTATGGCCGTTCTCCACCCGCGACAGATAGCAGCGCAGCAGCCCGGTGCGGTTCTCCAGGTCGCCCTGCGACAACCCGCGCGCCTGGCGCATTTCCCGGATGCGCGCGCCGATGGCGATCATGCCTCGCTGCCGCTGCCACTGGCGGCCGCGCCGGCCCCGTTGATGCCGTCGCGCAGCTCCTTGCTGGGCTTGAAATACGGAACCTTGCGCGCCGGCACCGCCACCGGGGCGCCGGTTTTCGGGTTGCGGCCCATGCGCGCCTCGCGCTGCCGTACCCGGAAGCTGCCAAATCCGCGGATCTCGACCTTGTCGCCGGCGCGCAGCGAATCCATGATGCTGGAAAACACCGTCTCCACGATCACTTCGCTGTCCTTGCGCGTGGGCGCGCCGCTGCGGGTCACTTCTTCGATCAAGTCGGCCTTGGTCATAAGCTGGACTTTAACATAATTGATCGCGGGTGCCCGGTGAGAGCCGGCGCCCCTCATCGCCCCGAACGGCCGGCGGCGAAGAGGCGGGCGTCCACGCGCGTCAGCCGGCGGGCGCTGCCGTTGCGGAAGACCGAAAAGTGCGGCCGCTCGATGAGGTGTTCGGCGATGTACCAGAGGTCGTCTTCGGCGGTCATCCAGCCGCGGGTGTCGAAACGGCCGAGGTGCACCGGCCGCGAGTAGCGGCGCAGGGTCTTTTCGGCGGCGTCGTTGAAGTAATGTTCGAAGTAGGACATCACCAGCTCGCGCAGGGTGCGGTACACCGGTTCGCGGAAGCGCAGCCCGGAAAAGTTGGATTTGCCGATGGCGCCCCAGTGGCCATGGCTGCGAAACAAGGCCAGCACATGGTCGTCATCGCGCACCGCCTCCAGATCAAGCAGCAGCGGCGGATGGCTATGGCAGCGCAGCGCGGCTGCCGCCAGCAGCGCGCCCTCCATGCAGTGGGCGGTGCGGTCACGCAATACCCGGCGGGGGGAGCGCAGCGTCTCGCCGCCAGGCTCGTGGTTGTAGGCCACCTCGGCATCCAGAAAGCGCTGGATGCGTTCCGGCGTGCGCAACTGCTGCAGCACCCGCCGCTCGGCGGCCGTGAATGCGCTCGGCATAACCGGCGCCAGTATAGCGGGCTAGACTAAACGTGTGAACCCCTCCGGTCCCGTACGCGTCCGCATCGCACCCAGCCCCACCGGCGATCCCCATGTCGGCACCGCCTATATGGCGCTGCTCAACCTGATCTTCGCCCGCCAGCGCGGCGGACAGTTCGTGCTGCGCATCGAGGACACCGACCGCAGCCGTTTCGTCGCCACCAGCGAGCAGATGATCTTCGATTCCCTGCGCTGGCTGGGGCTGGAGTGGGACGAAGGCCCGGACAAGGGCGGCCCGCATGGGCCCTATCGGCAATCGGAGCGGACGGAACTCTACCGGGCAGCGGTGGCCGCGCTGCTGGCCAGCGGCCACGCCTACCGCTGCTTCTGCACCCCCGAGCGGCTGGAGGAGATGCGCCGCGCCCAGTCCGCCGCCCATCAGCCGCCGCGCTACGACCGCACCTGCTGCCGCCTGGCGCCGGAGGAGGTCGCCCGCCGTGTCGCCGCCGGCGAGGCGTTTACCGTCCGCCTCAAGGTGCCCGACGCCCAGTCCACCACCTTCCGCGATGAACTGCGCGGCGACATCACCTTCGACCACCAGAACGTGGACGACCAGGTGCTGATGAAGTCCGATGGCTTCCCCACCTATCACCTGGCCAACGTCGTGGACGACCATCACATGGCGATCACCGACGTCATCCGCGCCGAGGAGTGGATCTCGTCCACCCCCAAGCACGTGCTGCTCTATCAAGCCTTCGGGTGGCAGGCGCCGCGGTTCTGGCACATGCCGCTGCTGCGCAATAAAGACAAATCCAAGATCTCCAAGCGCAAGAATCCGGTCTCGCTCATCTATTACCGCCAGGCCGGTTTTCTGCCGCAGGCGCTGGTCAACTTCCTCGGCCTGCTGGGCGGCGGCATGCCGGTCAGCGAGGAAAAGGAAGCTGAAAAATTCGCGCTCGCCGACATGTTCGCCCGCTTTCAGTTCGAGCAGATCCGGCTCGGCGGCCCGGTCTTTGACCTGGAAAAGCTGCGCTGGCTCAACGGCCTTTACCTGCGCGCGCTCACGCCCGCCGAGTTCCAGGCGGCGGTGCGGGAGAATGTGTTCAGCGACGCCTACCTGGCGCAGATCACGCCGCTGGTGCAGGAGCGCATCGAAACCCTGGGCGAGTTCCTCGACCTGACCGACTTCTTCTTCCTTGACCGCGTGCAGCCTTCGCCGGAAGTCTTCCTGCCCAAGAAGCGCAGCCTGCCGGAGACCTTGGCGGTGGCAGGCGACCTGCTCACCCTGCTGGAGAACACTCCCTTCGAGCACGCCGCCTTGGAGGCCGCGCTGCGCCAGTTGGCCACCGACAAGGGCTGGAGCGCCAAGGAGGTCTTCATGCTGCTGCGCGCCCTGATTACCGGCAAGACGGCCTCGCCGCCGCTGCTCGAGAGCCTGCTGGTGCTGGGCCGCGCCCGCGCCGTGGACCGCCTGCGGCGGTTTCTCGATGCGCAGAAAAGTTGAATTCGGCGGGCGAAAGCGGAGTGCACGGGCAAGGGTTGCGGCCTAGAGTGGAGGCATGAAGCGCAACACCACCCGCTGGCAACAGGTTCTCGCCCGCGACCGCGGCGCCGACGGCAGCTTTGTGTTTGCGGTGCGCACCACCGGCGTCTACTGCCGCCCCTCGTGCGGAGCGCGGCGGCCGCGGCCGGAGAACGTCAGCTTTCATCCGTCGCCGGAAGCCGCCGCCGCCGCCGGATTCCGGCCGTGCCGCCGCTGCCGCCCTGATCAGCCCGCGGATGAACGCATTGCCCTCGCCTGCCGGCGCCTGGAACAGGCCGAGCCGCCCGCCGTGGTCGGGCTGGCGCGCGAGGCCGGCTGGAGCCCATCACGCTTCCGCGCACGCTTTCAGGCGGCCACCGGAATGTCACCACGCGCCTATGCCGCGGCCGCGCGCGACGCCCGGTTGCGCGATGCCCTGCGCCGGCCGGGCACGGTGACCGAAGCCGGCTACGCCGCCGGCTTCAACTCCAGCGGGCGCTTCTACGCCGCCGCCGACCGCGCTTTGGGAATGCCGCCGGCGCGCTACCAACGCGGCGGCGACCGCAGCGCCGTGCGTTTCGCCACCCGCCGCGGCCCGTTGGGCTGGGTGCTGGTGGCCGAGAGCGAACGCGGGGTGTGCGCCATTTTGCTGGGGGATGAGCCCAATGCGCTGGCGCGGCAGTTGCGGCAGGAGTTTCCGCGCGCCGAACTGCGCGAGGATCGCCGCGGGCTGAAGTCCCGCTTGGCAACGGTGCTGGGCAGCCTGGAGGCCCCGCACCGCAACGCCCTGCCTGATTTACCGCTGGATCTGCAAGGGACGGTGTTCCAGCGCCGTGTCTGGCAGGCGCTGCGCGCCTTGCCCGCGGGAGAAACCCTCAGCTACTCCGCTCTCGCCCGCCGCCTCGGCCAGCCGCGCGCCGCCCGCGCCGTGGCCCAGGCCTGCGCCGCCAACCGCTGCGCGCTCGCCGTGCCCTGCCACCGCGTGGTGCGCAGCGATGGCGCCCCCGGCGGCTACCGCTGGGGCGCAGCGCGCAAACAGCGCCTGCTGAATCTGGAGTCCGCTCCGGCGGCTAAGGCGTGACCACGATCTTTCCGACCATGCCTTTTTTGGCGTGGCCGGGAACGGTGCAGACGTAGTAGGCCGTGCCGGCGTGGGTGGCCTCGATGACCAGCCGCGAGCCGCTATATTGCTGGCCCTTGTAGGGCTTGAGCACCGCCGTGCCGATGGCGGTGGCGGGCACCACTTGCGGATAGGGTGGCGCCTGGGTGGTGAGGTAGAGGTCGTGCACCATGTCGTCATCCACGTTCACCACATCCAACGTCAGCTCGGAACCGGCGGGCAGGCGAATCTCGGGATTGGTCAAGGTCTCGATCTGAAACGACATCATCTTGCCCTTGGGGCCAGCCAGCGCCAGCAGCTCGTATTTGCCCTTCACCCGGGTGCTCAAGCTGTTGTCCTGACGGTTGGGCCGCAGCTCCGGGCTCGACATGGGGAAATTGGCTTGGGAGATGTACTGTTTGTTCTGCTTCGATATCAGCCGGAACGGCAGATTGGCGGCGGCGGCAGCCCACGCCGCCGTGGCTGCCAACAGCACCAGCGCCGGCCAAATAGTTTTGTATTTCATATCTGTTATGATGACTCCGTTCTACTTTGGGTGATCCCATTGCGGGATTGAAAAGGGAAGTCGGGTGAAAAGCCCGCACGGCCCCGCCACTGTAAGCGGTTTGCCGCCTCTCGATTCGCCACTCAGGCACAGGCTTGGGGAAGGCGAGAGGCCGGTGCCCGGAAGTTTCGGGCAGCCGCAAGTCAGGAGACCTGCCCAGAGTCTTAGGTGCTGCCATCCGCATGGCCGCACTGGATGGCGTTTCGGCTGACGCGGGTCAGTCTGAAAGGTTCGGTTCCTTGTGTCCCCACGTTCCTGCCTGCTCCTGCTGGCGGCGCTCACGCCCGCCTTTTCCCAAACGCTTCTCCCGGTTCACGGACGCGTACTGGATGCCCTCGGCCGGCCGGTAGCCGCGGCCACGGTTACCGCTGCCGGAACCAGCGGCCAGGCGCTGGCCACCGCCCAAACCGATGCCCGCGGCGAGTACGAATTGTCAGCGCCCGCGGGCGCCGTGCAGCTCACCGCCCGCCGCGCCGGCTTCGCGGCAGCCACGGAGCCGCTGCGGGCTTCGCCGGCGCCGCTGGTGCTGGGCCTGGCGCCGGTCGAGACTTCGATCAACGTCACCGCCACCGGCTTGTCGCTGCCCGAGGCCCAGGTGGGGAACTCGGTGACGACGATCACGCGCGACGACCTCACCCGCGGCCACCCCTTGCAGGCGGCCGCCGTGCTGCGGCAGCAGCCCGGCCTGGGCGTGGTGCAGAGCGGGCAGACGGGCGGCGTGGTGTCGGTCTTTCTGCGCGGCGCGCCCGCCAACTTCACCAAGGTGCTGCTCGACGGCGTGCCCGTCCAGCGCCTCGATCTGGGCGGTTACGACTTCGCCAACCTCGCCCCGGTGGGTCTGGAGGAGATGCAGATTCTGCGCGGTCCCGACAGCGTCCTCTATGGTTCCGATGCCGCCGCGGGGGTGATCGCGGTGCGCACCCGGCGCGGCAGCGACGTCGGCGCGCCCGAGTTCGACAGCACCACGCTCGCCGGCGCCTACGCCACCCTGCAGCAGTCCAACCAGTTGCTGGGCGCGGTGGGCGGCTTCGACTACGCGCTGCGCTACGGCTATCTGGGCAGCCACAACCAGGTGCCGGGATCGAAGTTCCGCAACAACACCTACGGCGCCAACCTGGGCTGGCGCCTGGCCACCGGCTTCGGCACCGCGCCCGCCGACCTGCGGCTGACGGTGCAGCGCAACTATGCCGACACCGGCCAGCCCAACGCGCTGTTGTTTTACGGCCTGCCGGAGGGCGCCTTCAAGCACCAGGCGGAAACCTACATGGGGCTCAGCTACACGCAGCAGCTCACGCCCCAGTGGCGCCAGCAGGTGCGCTACAGCGAGGCCCGCGCCAACCTGTTCAGCGCCATCCCGGCGCCGGCGGGCCTTCCCGACGGCCTGGGTGATTATCTCGGCCTGCCGGTCACCATCACCGGGGCCAACGGCTACAGCGTGCATGGCCAGGCGATCCTCAGCTTCGGCGGCGCCTTCCCGCAACTCAGCCCCTCGGATACGCGCCGCCGCGACCTCTCCGCCGAGACCACCCTGCAGCTCGCACCCGCCTGGAGTCTGGTGGAGGGCTATCGCTACTACGACGAGCGCGGCGTGAGCAGCAATGCGGCCCTGCGCCGCCACGACCACGGCGCCTTCGTGGTGCTCAACGGTGGGCTGCGGAACCGCATCTTCCTCAACGCCGGCGTCTCCCTGGATCACAACACGCCGTTTGGCACCACGGCCAATCCCCAGGCCAGCCTGGCCTGGTATCCCCGCCTGGGCGGCGGCAGCTGGGGCGCCACCCGGTTGCGCGCCAGCGCCGGCACCGGACTGAAAGAGCCGGAACTGGAAGTCGAGCAGTACTCGCTGTATCAGGAGCTGTTGGCTGACCCCAGCGGACCGGGGTTGATCGCGCAGTTTCATCTGCGCCCCCTGCGGCCCGAGCGCAGCCGCGACTTCGACGCTGGCGTGGATCAGTTCTTCGCCGCCGGCCGCGGCCGCCTCGGCGTCACTTGGTTCGAGCAGCGCTACTACGACCTGATCGAGGATATTCCCGCTTCCGCCTTTCCCGCCCTCGGCATTCCGGCGGCGGTGGCGCAAGTGGCGCTCTATGGCGGCGAGTACAACTCCCTCGATCAGCGCGCCCGCGGCCTCGAGCTCTCCGCCGCCTTCCAGCCCGATGCCCACTGGCGCCTGCGCGGCGACTATACCGCCACCGCCGCCCGCGTCCTGCGCACCTACTCGTTCGACGCCCAGGCGCCGGCCATCAACCCCCTGTTTCCGGGCCTTCCCATCGGCGCCTTCGCGCCCCTGGCAGGCGCCCGGCCCTTCCGCGTGGCGCCGCAGACCGGCAGCCTCGAGGCCAGCTATGCCCGCGGCCGCTTCACCGGCCAGGCGGCCGCCTACTTTGCCGCCCGCCGGGATGACAGCACCTTCCTGACCGACAGCGCCTTCGGCAACAGCCTGCTGCTGCCCAATCACAACCTGGATCCGGCTTACGGCATCTTAGACTTGGCGGGCACTTGGCGGCTGACACCGCGGTGGCAGTTGCTGGCCGCGGTGGACAACGCACTCAATCACTCTTACCAGGAAGTCATTGGTTATCCGGGGCCCAGAATCACCGCCCGGGTAGGGATAAAAATGACA
Organism: Terriglobales bacterium; assembly: GCA_051959955.1. GTDB lineage: Bacteria > Acidobacteriota > Terriglobia > Terriglobales > SCQP01 > SCQP01. The sequence goes on from JBQCEU010000040.1 coordinate 15,227, forward strand.
TGGCGGGGCCGGCCGGAGTGATTCGCAAATAATTCCTGCGATTGTCACAATTTTGTCAATATTTGCTGTTGGGATTGGGGTAACCACTGAGCAGACCTGCTCTCCATTCGGTCTGGGTTGCCCTCAGCCTGGGCTCTTGCGGTCTGTCAAGCCACGAACCCGTTCCGCCCGAACGGGTTCGTGGCTTTTTAGAGCGCTCTTTCCTAATAGCGCCGGGCGTTTCCCGTGTTCTGCCACTCGGCAAACAGTTGCCGGCAGTCGGCGGCCAGGCAGCCGGGCGTCCAGCGCACCGGGCTGCCGCCGCGGCTGAGCAGTTCGGCGGCGGGCAGGTGGAGCTCGTGGAAGCCGGCGGCGGCGGCATCGGCGATGGCGGCGCCGTAAACCACGCGGTCCAGCCGCGCCCAATGAATCGCCGCCATGCACAACGGACAGGGCTCGCAGGTGCTGTAGAGGGTGCAGCCTTCGAGGGTGATGGAGCGGCGCGCGCGGCAGGCCGCGCGGATCACGGTGACTTCGGCGTGGGCGGTGGGATCGGTCAGGGCCCACACCTGGTTGTGGCCGGCGGCCACCAGTTGGTCGCCGGCCACGATGGCGGTGCCGAAGGGCGTCTGGCCCTGGGCGATGCCCTGGCGGGCGGCGGCGAGGGCGGCACCCATCCAGCGTTCATCACCGGGTTCGAGCGGCGCGGCCGGCATCAGAAGTTGCGCGACGACAGGCGCAGTTCGCTCAGCCGCTCCAGCCGTACCGGATCGTTGACGTACACGCCGCAGGCATATTCCACGCCGATGGTCAGGCCCAACAGCCGGGCGGCGGTCATCTGCAACTCGATGTAGCCCTTGCTGCTGGTCTGGCTGGCGTGGCAGGCCATAATGGCGCGCCAGCGCTCCACCAGATCGCTGATGTCCACCATCAGATCGGGAGCGCGCAGCCCGTGCTGGGTGATGTCGTAGAAATAGAGCTGGCCGATGCGGTGCGGCGGCAGCGCCTTGAGATCGGCGAGGCCGCCGTAGCGCGCCAGGCGGCAGGCGTCGCGGGTGAGGCGCCCGGCGGCGGTGTGGTCGGGGTGCTGGTTTTCGGCCGGGTTGGGCGCCAGCACGATTTGCGGTTGGAAGCGGCGGATTTCGGCCGCCAGGCGCAGCGCCTGCTGGGGCGCGGCCTCGAGGTGACAGTCGCCGCGAAAATCCAGGAAGGCGATCTCCGCCCGCAGCAGCGCCGCCGCCGCCCGCGCTTCCTGCTCGCGTTCCTCGGCCGTGCCCGCCGTCCCCGCCTCGCCGCGCGAGAGCACCAGCAGCTTCACCGTGTGGCCGGCGTCGGTTTCGCGCAGCAGCAGCGGGGCGCAGCCGAACTCGATGTCGTCGGGATGGGGGCCGATGGCGAGGATCTTCACGCCGCCACCGCCTCGCACACTGCCTCGTAGAAGCGCTCGTAGCGGGGGATGATGCGGTCGGAGTTGAAGCGGCCGGCGGCGGTGGCGCGCGCCGCCTGGGCCAGGCGCTCATACAGGCGCGCATCGCTGAGCAGCTCCACCACCCGCACCGCCTGGGCCGCGACGTCGCCCACCGGCTCCAGAAAGCCGTCTTCACCGCTGGTGATCAGCTCGCCCACCCCGCCGGTGCGCGTGGCCACCGCCGGCACGCCGCAGGCCATGGCTTCGAGCGCCGCCAAGCCGAACGATTCCAGCTCGCTGGGCAGCAGCATCACGTGCGTCTGCGGGATCAGCCGCTCGACGTGATCCTGCTTGCCCAGAAAGGTCACATGCTCCTGCACCCCCAGCTCCATGGCCAGCAGCTCGGCCGGGCCGCGCTCGGGTCCGTCGCCGGCCATCAGCAGATGCACGTCGAGGGAACGGCGCACCTGCTGCAGGATGCGGATGCAGTCCAGGGGCCGCTTCACCGGCCGGAAGTTGGAAACGTGCAGCAGGGTCAACTGCTTGCGCCGCTGCTCCGGCCGGGGGCGGTAGAGCTCGCAGTTGACGAAGTTGGGGATGACCTGGATGGGCCGGTTGATGCCGAAGACCTCCTCCGTCTGCTGCCGCAGATACTGGCTGATGGCCGTCACCCCGTCGGAGCGCTCGATCGAGAATTTGGTGATGGGGAAATACGAGCGGTCGGCGCCCACCAGCGTGATGTCGGTGCCGTGCAGGGTGGTGACGAACGGCAGGCGCCGCTTGGCCGCCAGCATCTGCTGCGCCAGCAGGGCGGAGATCGAGTGCGGGATGGCGTAATGCACATGCAGCAGGTCGAGGCGGTAGCAGGAGGCCACCTCGGCCATGCGCGAGGCCAGGGCCAGGGCGTAGGGAGGGTACTGAAACAGCGGATAGTTCGAGACTTCGACCTCGTGGTAATGCACCCGCGGGGTGTCGGGATCGAGGCGGATGGGATTGGCGTGGGTGATGAAGTGGACTTCATGCCCGCGCTGCGCCAGCTCCATGCCCAGCTCGGTAGCCACGACGCCGCTGCCGCCGTAGGTCGGGTAGCAGGTGATGCCAATCCTCACAAGGCCAGCATAGCAGCAGGCACGGATGCAGCCCCGCGGCGACGGGCTAGGTGTGGAGGCTCAACAGGTCGTTCCGCTTGAGACCGGAGCGGCTGATGGGCGGCGACAAGCCGAGACTAGCATGGGGACGGTGCCAGTTGTACTGATGCAGCCAGGAGCGAAGCTCCTGGCTGCGAGCGGCTGAGTTCTGGTAGGAGCGGGCATAAGCCCATTCTCGCAGTGCGGTCTGGATGAAGCGCTCGGCCTTGCCGTTGGTGCGCGGCGTGTAGGGGCGGGTGAAGCGGTGCTTCCAGCCGCGTTCGCGGCAGGCCGCGGCAAAGGCGTGGGAGCGATAGGCGGAGCCGTTGTCGGTAAGCACAGCCCGGAAGCGGATGCCCAGGCGGGCGTAATAGGCTCGGGCAGCGTCGAGGAAGGCCAGGGCCGAGACCTGAGTCTCGTCCGGGTAGATGGCCGAGAAGGCGATGCGGGAGTGATCGTCAATCGCCACGTGGACGTACTCCCAGCCGGCGCCCTCCACCGAGTCGCGGCGGTCGCCGGTGACGCGGTGCGACGGACGGACGATGCGGCCCAGCTTCTTGATGTCCAGGTGCAGCAGGTCGCCGGCGGCGGCGTGCTCGTAGCGATGTACGGGAGGGCGCGGATCCAGGTCGCGCGCCCGGCTCAGCCGGAGGCGGCGCAGAACCCGACTCACCGTCGCCCGGCTGAGGCCGGTGTGCCGGGCGATGCGCTGGCCGCTCCACCGTTCCCGCCGCAGGGCCTCTACCCGGGCCAGGGTGGCTGCCGGGGTGGGCCGGCGCAGCCGGTGCGGCCGCGAGCTGCGGTCCCGCAGGCCCTGCAAGCCCTCGGCGCGGTAGCGGCCCACCCACTTGGCTGCGGTCTTTGCGCTGACGGCGAAGCGGGCCGCGGCCCGCTTCGCCGTCAGCCCCACCGCCAGCACCCCCAAGAAGAGCGACGCTCGACCCCGCGGGGTTAAACGTGCAATCAGG
>JBQCEU010000041.1:0-3181 GCA_051959955.1 Terriglobales bacterium
TCTTCCACGCTCAATCCCATCTCGCCCATCAGCCGCAGGGTGTTCATCAGCGCGAAAAGCCCGATACGGTTGGCGATAAAATTGGGCGTGTCACGCGCTTCGACGACCCCCTTGCCCAGGCGCAGCTCTATCTGCTCCCGCAGCCAGGCCATGGCCTCGGCATGGGTGTCGGCGATCGGGATCATCTCCACCAGTGTCATATAGCGGGGCGGGTTGAAAAAATGGGTTCCCATCCAGCGCCCCCGCAACGACAGCGGCAATTCCGCTCCCACAGAGCGCAAGGGCAGGCCGCTGGTGTTGCTGGTTAGCAACGTTTCCGGACCCAGGCTGGGTGCAATCTGCCTCAACAACAGCTGTTTGGCATGCAGATCCTCGACCACCGCCTCCACCACCCAATCCGCGGTGCGCAGCGCCGCCGCTCCCTGGGACCAGTCGCCGGTGCGAACGCGTGAGACGTACTGCGGTAGAAAGAAGGCTGCGGGCCGGCCTCGCGCCGCTGCCTGCAGCCCCTGGGTCGCCAGCGCCGCCGTCTGGTCCAGCAGCGTCGTCTGCAATCCGTGATTGGCGCAATGGGCGGCCAGACGGGCGCCCATGGTTCCTGCTCCCAGCACCACCAGACGCTGCAGAGGCCGCGACATCTTTTCAATCTCGGGTGTAGGCCACCAACTTTTCCAGTATGCGCCGGGCGGCACCGGATTGGAGCGAGGTTCGCGCCAGCTCTACTCCTTCCGCCCAATCCCGTGCCCCGCCGCCCGCCAACAGCGCCGCTCCTGCGTTGAGGCTCACAATGTCCTGCAGCGGTCCCGGCTCACCCGCCAGCACTTGGTGGAGGCGGGCCACGGCTTCCTCTCTGCTCTTGCAGGCAAACGTTTCGAGCCCGACTCGCTCCAGCCCCAGGTCCCGGGCATCGAGCGTATATTGCCGCACCTGGCCGGCGCGAATTTCTGCCACTTCATTCACGTCAGGGGTAGACAGCTCGGCCAGCCCGTCGCGGCTGCGCACCACAAAGCTGTGCCGGGTCCCCAGGCACGCCAGTGCCTCTGCCAGCTTGGGAAGCAGCTCTGCGTCGCCCACTCCCACCACCTGGGCCTGTGCCCCGGCTGGATTGGTGAGTGGACCGAGCAGATTAAATATGGTTCGCACCCGCAGCGCCCGTCGCGCCGGCATGACCCTGGCCATGGCCGGATGCAGCTTGGGCGCGAACAGGAATACCATGCCTACAGCCTCCAGGCACTCGCCCAGCCGGGCTGCGGGAAATTGCAAATTGACCCCTGCCGCCTCCAGCACATCGGCCGAGCCGCAGACGCTGGTGCTGCTGCGATTGCCGTGCTTGGCCACGCCCATGCCCGCGCCGGCCGCGGCAATCGCCGCTGCGGTGGAGACATTGAACACGGCGCGGCCGTGACCGCCCGTGCCGCAGGTGTCCACCCAGGCTCGACTCGAGTCGTGCAACCCGATGTCGGCCATGGCCGCCCGCATGCCCTCGGCAAAGCCGGTGATCTCTTCCACCGTCTCGCCCTTGGCTGCCAGCGCCGTCAGCACCGCCGTCACCTGCAGGTCATGTCTCTCCCCCTCACCGCCATCGGCGAACATGGCCTCCAGCAGCGCCCGTGCTTCTGCGCGGCTCAGGTTCTCCCGCCGCAGCAGGCGCCGCAGCACGTCCGGCAACAGTCCCTCGAAGGCGATGCTAGGCGTGACCATGACGCAAACTGGCCATGTCAATGGAGAAGCGATACTTCACATCGCTTTTCACCGTCCGTTCGTAGGCCTCGTTGACCTGCTGGATGGGAATCACCTCCACCTCGCTGACGATGCCGTGTTGCGCGCAGAAATCCAGCATCTCCTGCGTTTCGGCAATGCCGCCGATCAGCGAGCCTGCCAGCGTCCGCGCCTGCATGATCAATCCCCCGGCAACGACCTCCAGCGGCTTGTCCGGAACACCAACCAAAACCAGTGTGCCTCCGGTGCCCAGGGCTGAGAGGTAAGGGTTCACGTCGTGTCCGGCGGCCACCGTATCTATGATCAGGTCCAGTTTCCGGTTCTGCGCCTGCATGGCTGCCTCATCGCTCGACAACACCACCCTTTGCGCGCCCAGCCGCATGGCATCCTCCTGCTTGCCACGTGATCTCGTGAACAAAGTGACCTCTGCTCCCATCGCATGGGCCAGCTTGAGCGCCATGTGGCCCAGCCCGCCCAGTCCCACCACGCCAACCCGCGTCCCCGGCTTGGCCTGCCAGCGGCGCAAGGGCGAATACGTCGTGATCCCGGCGCAGAGCAGCGGCGCTACTCCCGCCAGGTGGCGTGCCTCATGGCTGATGCGCAAGACAAAATCTTCATCCACCACAATGTGGTCGGAGTAGCCGCCGAAAGTCGGTGAGCCATCCTTGTCCTTGCTGTTATAGGTGAAGTTGGCCCCCGCCTCGCAGAACTGCTCATGCCCGGCGCGGCAGTTGGCGCAGGTACGGCAGGAATTCACCATGCATCCCACGCCCACCACATCTCCGGGCTTGGTGCGCGTCACCATATCCCCGGTGGCTCTCACCCTTCCCACGATTTCGTGGCCGGGCACCATGGGGAAGAGGGCTCCCCCCCATTCGTCGCGTGCCTGGTGGATATCGCTGTGGCAGATGCCACAGTAAAGGATTTCTATATCTACATCGCGTGGCCCTGGCTGCCGCCGCTCAAATTGGAACGGCGTCAGCGGGCCGCGTGCCTGCAGGGCTGCGTATCCATGCGCATGGTTTACTTCTGACTTCATGTGCCGATTGTACCTTTCTCATTGAAACCGGCGCCCGCCGGTCGAGCCCTCGTCGGCAAAAATGGTGATCCGCACCGCCTGCGGATCCACCACCAGCGCCGGAATTTGTGTCACGGTGGCCGTCCGTTGCGCCAGTTGCTCCACTGCCCAGGCCTTGGCCGCTCCCGTGATCAAAAACCAAACGTGCGTGGCGGCATTCAGCAGCCGTGGTGTGAAGGTGATCCTGGGATGCGGATGCGCCCCCGTCTCCGCCACCGCCCGCACCAGCAATTCCTGGTTCTCATACGGGTCCCGTCCCGGAAACAACGAGCCGGTATGACCATCGGCCCCCATGCCCAGAATGATCAGCGGAAAGACCGGGGCCCCCTGGGTGCCGCTCGCCACCCGCTGCCGGATTTCGGCCGCATACGCCGCCGCGCATTC
>JBQCEU010000042.1:0-5345 GCA_051959955.1 Terriglobales bacterium
TCCGCCGACATCGGTCCCCGCGGATACTTCTTCACGTAATCCTGATACCGGTCCACTTCCTTGCCGATGCACTCCGGCTTCGAAAACCAGTCGCCGCAGGTGAAGTGCTCCACCAGCAGTTGGTACTCCGCCCGCGCCGCCCAGGGCGTGTTTTTGAACTTGTTGATCACCTTGCGCATCAGGCTGTCGTCGGGAAAGATGCGCTCCTCCGGCGTGCGCCGCCGCGGTTCCTCCGCCATCTTCAGTTGCCACTGGATGGATGCGCCGCGATAGAGCGCCTCGCCCGCCCGCGGCGACTGCGGCAGGTAACCGTAGAGGTTGAGGTACAGCCGCGCGGCGTCCTGGGCGGTTTGCGTATCGCTGCTGTCGCCCTGCGCCTCCGCCTCCAGCGCCGTGGCCGCGCCGAAGATCACTTCGTCGGCTCCGGGCGTGTCCAGCGCGACAAAGTCGTGGCCGGTGATCCAGCCCGACACTCCCGAAAATACCTGGGTGAAGGCCCCGCTGTGATCCTGCACGCCGATGACTTCCCCCGGTCGCAACTGCCCCATGCGGGTGCTGTGCGTGTCCGGGCTGATGTAAATCTGCGACGCCGCCAGGGCGACGGCTTTCTGCAAGGGCTGCACCTGCGGCCACGACAACAAGGCGGCCAACAGCCCTAGACACGCCAGCTTCATACTTCCAGTATTACAGGCAAAATCAGCGGCCGCTTGTTGGTCTGCGCCTGCAGATACTTCTTCAGGTCCCGCCGGATGCGGTCCTTGATCAACGACCAGTCGCCGGATTCCTCGCGTCCGGCGCGGGCCACCGACTCGCTGACCACCTCCCGCGCCCGCGCCATCAGCCCATCGGCCATGATGGGGCTCACGAAGCCGGAGGTGACGATCTCCGGCTCGTTTTGCACGCGCCCGGTGGCCTTGTTGATGGCCAAAATGGGGAGCACGATGCCGTCCTCGGCCAAATGGCGGCGGTCGCGTACGATCAGATCTTCGGCCACCTCATCCTGGCTGCCGCTGTCAATGAACACGCGTCCGGTGGCCACCGTGCCGGTCCGCCACAGCCCCTCGGCATTGATCTCCAAAATATCGCCGTCTTCGGCCACGTGCGCCTCCAGCCCCGGGATGCGCATGCTGCGCGCCAGCTCGGCGTTCAGCGAAAGCTGGCGAAATTCGCCGTGGACGGGAATGAAGTGCCGCGGCCGCACCAGGCTCAGCAGCAGCTTCACTTCCTCCTGGCTGGCGTGTCCGGAGACGTGGACCGGCGGGTAGCTGTCGGTCTCATACACCACGCGCGCTCCCAGCTTGAACAGGTGGTTGATCATGCGGTAGATGGCGCGCTCGTTGCCGGGGATGATGCGGCTGGAGAGCACCACGGTGTCGCCGGGGCTGATGTCGGCGAACTTGTGGTTCTTCACCGAGGCCCGCGCCAGCGCCGACATCGGCTCCGCCTGGCTGCCCGAAATCACCACCGTCACCTGGTCGCGCGGAAACGAGCGCAAGTCCTGGGGGCGGATCAGGATGCCGTCGGGCAGGTGCAGAAAATCCAGCCGGTGCGCGATGGCGGTGTTGTTCTCCATGCTGCGCCCCAGAAAACAGACCTTGCGCCCGTACTCGGCCGCCATCTCCACCGCCAGTTGAATGCGGTGGATGGAGCTGGTGAAACAGCAAATGTAAAGCCGCCCATCGCCCGCGTTGGCGAACAGATCATCAAAACGCTCGCGCACCGCCAGCTCGCTGGGCGTATGGCCGCGCCGGTCCACGTTGGTGCTGTCGCTCATCAAGGCCAGCACGCCGCGTTTGCCGTAGGCGGCGAAGCTGTGCAGATCAAAGGGCCGGTTGTCGCTGGGGGTGGGGTCAATTTTGTAGTCGCCGGTGTGAATCACCACCCCCACCGGCGTGGTGATGGCGATGGCGCAGGCGCCCACGATGCTGTGCGTGACATGGATGTACTCGATGGAAAACGGCCCCAGTTGGAACGGCTGCAGCGGCTCCACCACATGCCGGTGGGTGCTCTCCAGCAGCCCGTGTTCGCTGAACTTCGATTCCACCATGGCCAGCGTGAATTCGGTGCCGTACAGCGGGACGTTCAGGTCTTCGATCACGAACGGCAGCGCGCCGATGTGGTCTTCGTGGGCGTGGGTCAGCAGGATGGCGCGCAACTGCGCCCGATTCTCCACCAGGAAGCTGACGTCGGGCACAACGATGTCAATGCCCAACAACTCCGGCTCGGGGAACATGAGGCCGCAGTCCACCACGACCATGTCCTCCCCATAGCGGATGGCCATCATGTTGAGGCCAAACTCACCCAGGCCGCCCAAAGGTATGATCTGCAAGGATTTCTTCACAGCACCTATTCTAGCGTGTGATACAGCCGCGCCCACTCCTCCAGCGACAGCTCCTCGGCGCGGGCCCGCGCCGGCAGCCCCGCCCGCGCCGGATCGCCCAGAAAACCGGCCAACTGCTTGCGTTTATGCGCAAAGCCCCGCCGCAAAAAGGCCAAAAACGGCGCCTCCTCCACCCCCAGCGCCGCCGCCCGCGGCGCCATGGTGAGCCGCACCAGGGTCGAGTGCACCTGCGGGGGCGGCCGAAACGCGCCCGGAGGAATATCGAACAGCCTCTCCACCCGCGCATAGAACTGCGCCGTCGCGGTCAGCAGCCCGAAGGCCCGGGTGCCGGGAACCGCGGCCAGGCGTTCCGCCACTTCGCGCTGCACCAGCAGCGTGGCCACGGCGATGCGCCCGGCGTGGCGAAACAGATGCAGCAGAATGGGGCTGGTGATGTAGTAGGGCAGATTGCCGGCCACCTGCCACCGCGCCACGCCTTCCTGGGCCGCCAGCGCGCTCAGATCGAGATCCAGGATGTCGCCCTCGATCACCCGAAAGCCTTGTTGCCGCAGGCCGGCCGCCAGCGCCGCATCCAATTCCACCACCCACAGCCGCCGGCTCTGGCGGGCCAGCAGCGCCGTCAACCCGCCCGGGCCGCCGCCGATCTCCAACACGTCGTCGCCGGGCCCCACCGCCGCGGCCACCCGCGCCAGCCAGTCGTGCTGGTAGAGAAAATTCTGTCCCTTGGGCGCCCGCATCAGAGTCCGTTACAATAATAGGGGAGGAAAACACCATGGCCGCCAATGTTGCCGAGTTCACCGATGCCAATTTCGAGAGCGAAGTGCTGAAATCCAACATGCCGGTGCTGGTGGATTTCTGGGCGACCTGGTGTGGTCCCTGCCGCCAACTGGCGCCGCACGTCGAGGCGATCGCCGGCGAGCTCGCCGGCAAGCTCAAAGTCGGCAAGCTGGACGTGGACCAAAACAACAAGACCGCCTTTGACTACCACGTCCAAGGCATTCCCACCCTGCTGCTGTTCAAGGGGGGCAAGGTGGAAGAGCAGATTGTCGGCTACGTCAGCAAGGACATGCTGCGCCGCACCCTGGAACGCCATCTGCAGTCCGTGCCGGTTCACTGAGGCAGATCCACTTGACGCATCGCAAACAGCACGCGCCTCCGTGTGCCGTCGTGGTCGTGGGTGCCCAGTGGGGTGACGAGGGCAAAGGCAAGGTCGTGGACCTGCTGGCCCGCCACTTCGGCTGGATTGCGCGCTACCAGGGCGGCCACAACGCCGGCCATACGGTGGTCATCGGTGAGCGCCGCTTCGTGCTCCAACTGGTGCCCTGCGGTATTCTGGGTGGCCAGGCCAAGGCGGTCATCGGCAACGGCGTCGTGGTGGATCCGGAGGCGCTGGTCAGCGAAATTGCCGCCCTGGAGAAAGCCGGAATCCAGGTGGCGGGGCGGCTGTTCGTCTCCCGTCGCGCCCACGTCATCCTGCCCTACCACCGCATGATCGAGCTGGCGGCCGAGACCGCGCCCGGAGGGGTCAAGATCGGCACCACCTCGCGCGGGATTGGCCCCGCCTACGAGGACAAAATGGGCCGCCGCGGCCTGCGCATCTGGGATCTGTACGACCGCGACCTGCTGCGCGCCCACATCACCAGCGCCCTGGCCGAAAAAAACGCCATTGCCAAGGCACTCTATGGTTCGGCGCCGCTCGACGCCGGCCGCATCTTCGAGACCTGCGTGGCGCTGAGCGAGCGCATCCGCCCGTTCATCGCCGACACCGCGCTGCTGCTCAATCAGGCCGCCGACCGGGGCGAGTCCATTCTGCTCGAAGGCGCGCAGGGCGCGCTGCTCGACATTGACCACGGCACCTACCCGTTTGTCACCTCCAGCAGCACCACCACCGGCGGCGCCTGCACCGGCACCGGCCTGGCGCCCACCCGCATCGCCGCCGCGCTGGGCGTGAGCAAGGCCTATTGCACCCGTGTCGGCGGCGGACCGTTTCCCACCGAAGCCCACGGCCCCGCAGCCGACGAAATGCGCAACCGCGGCCACGAGTTCGGCAGCGTCACCGGCCGCCCGCGCCGCGTGGGCTGGTTCGACGTGCCGCTGATGCGCTACGCCGCGATGCTCAACAACCTGGATGCGCTGATCGTCACCAAGGGCGACGTACTCGACACCCTGGCCCGCATTCCGGTCTGCGTCGGCTACCGTCTCGATGGCAGGCGGGTGGAGGCGATTCCGGCGGCGGTGGCGGAGTGGGAACGGCTCGAACCGCTGTACGAGGAAATGCCCGGCTGGCAAACCTCCACCGAGGGCATCACCGATTTCGACCGCCTGCCCATGAAGGCGCGCGACTACCTGCAGTTCCTCTCCGCCCAGACCGGTCTCGATATCGGCATGATCTCCACCGGACCGGAACGCGACCAGACCATCACCGTGCCCGGCAGCCGCCTGGAGCAGGTGCTGCACGAGGCCCATGCCCGCGCCGCCCACTCCTGACCCCACGTTCGCCACACCCGCCGAGTGGGTGGCCTTGGCCGTCCGCCTGCGCCGCGAGGAGCGCAACTTCAGCGCCCTGGCGGCCCTCGATCAGGCGCTGGCCCTCGACGCCACCTATGAGCCGGCCGGGATGGCCAAAGCCCTGCTGCTGGAGGATCTGGAACGCTACGAAGATGCCCTCGCGGCCTACGAGACGCTGCTCACGGCCCAGCCCACCCATGTGGCCGCGGCCAGTAACCGCGCCGGCCTGCTGCTGCGCCTGGAGCGATTTCCGGAAGCTCTGGCCAGCCTTGATCAGGCCCTGGCGGCCGACCCCCAAAACGATCTGCTCGCCCTCAACAAGGGCCTGCTCCTCTGGCAAGCCTTCGACGATGCCGCCGCCGCCCGCCCCTGGCTGGAACGCGCCGCCGCCGCCGGCTTCCCCGAAGCCGCCCGGGCCCTGTGGGAGGGGGGCGGCCCCACCCCTAACCCCAAACCGCTAACCCCCACCTACCCCCCCCCGCCCAGCGCCTGGATG
>JBQCEU010000043.1:0-3735 GCA_051959955.1 Terriglobales bacterium
AGGAGGAAATCCATCGCTGCCTGGAGCGGTTGAGCGAGGCGCAGATGGCCTACCGCGGCGGGGATCACGAGAACTCGGTCATCAACCTGCTGCTGCACCTGGCGGGCAACATCCGCCAGTGGGCGGTGCACGGGGTGGGCGGGCAGCCGGACGTGCGGCGGCGCGAGGAGGAGTTTTCGCTCGCTCCGCGGTGCAGCGGCGCCGAGGCGCGGGCGCGGTTGGATGCCACGGTGGAGGAGGCGGCCGCGGTCATCGCCGCCTGCCCCGCGGCACGCCTGAGCGAGGTCATTGATCCGCAGCCCACCGGGAAGATCCGGCATCCGACCGTGCTGGAGGCCATCTACCGCGTGGTCAGCCATCTCGATCACCACACCGGGCAGATCATCCTGCTGACCAAACAGTTGACGCGCGGCGATCTGGATTTGAGCATTCCGCGGCCGCGGTAAGGAGAGGGCAGCATGGCGACAGGGACACAGGGGATGCAGGGGACGGCGCCCGACGGCAGCGACGCGGAGCGGTGCGGGCGGGTGCGGGCGGCGCTGCGAGCGGCGGGGTACAACGAGGAGGGCATCACCCGGACGCTGGGGGTGGATCACCTCAGCCAACTGCGCGAGCGGCGCCTGCCGGCGCTGCTCCGGCGCACCCGCGGGGGCTCGCCGCTGGAGACGCTGGCGCGGGCGTTTGTGCTCGCTCAGCCGGTGGACGAGGCGGCCATGGCGCGGGCCGCCGGACCCGGGGGACTGGAAGACTGGGTGGCGCTGGGGCTGATCGCCCGTACGGAGGGCGGGGTGCGGCCCGAGGTGCAGTTGCGCTGCTATCAAGGCTGGGTGCTGGCCTACGACTTTGCCCGCATGGGCGCGGGCGGACTGCGGCCTGACTACGTGATGGGGGTGTCGCCCAGCTCGCTGCTGCTGGCCGCGATGACGGTGCGGCGGGAGGTCGAGACCGGCCTCGACATGGGCAGCGGATGCGGCATCCAGGCGCTGCTGGCGGCGCGGCATTGCCGGCGGGTGGTGGGGGTGGATTGCAATCCGCGGGCGGTGGCCATGGCGCGCTTCAACGCGGTTTTCAACGGGGTCACCAACGTCGAGTTCCGGCTGGGCGACATGTTCGCGCCGGTGGAGGGGGAGACGTTTGACCTGATCGTCAGCAACCCGCCGTTCATCATTTCACCCGATTTCCGCCATCTGTTTCTCAACAGCGGCTGGGAGAGCGACGATGCCAGCCGGCGGGTGGTGCAGGAAGCGCCGCGCCATCTGCGCCCGGGCGGGTACTGCGTGCTGAATGCCAACTGGGCGGTGGTGGAGGGGGAAGACTGGCGGGCGCGGCTGGCGGGCTGGTGCGCCGGCAGCGGCTGCGACGGCCTGGTCTTGCAGCAGGAGACGGCCGAGCCGGACCGCTACGCGGCGACGTTGATTCAGACCGGCGAGGCCTCGGCCGAGGAGTTTGCCCGCGCCTTTGAACAGTGGATGGATTACTACGCCGAGCGGCGGCTGATCGGGATCGGGTCGGGGGTGGTGGTGCTGCGGCGGGAGAGCGGGCGGCGCAACTGGTTTGCGGTCGAGCCGGGGCCGGCCGACATCGCCGTGGCTTCCGGCGGAGTGGTGGAGCAACTGTTCGAACTGCGCTCCTGGCTGGCGGGCTGTGAGGATGCGGCGCTGCTGCAGACGCGGCTGCAACTTGCCGGGGATGTGCGTCTGGAGCAGTCGTGCGCCGCCACTGACGGGGTGTGGCGGCCGGTGGCCATGCGGCTGCACCGCACCGGGGGGTTGGGGTTCGTGGGCACGATTGACGGCCCCGGGGCGGCGCTGCTGGCCGGCTGCGACGGCACGCGGACGGTGCGGGAGCAGATCGCCGCCCTGGCGGGCGCGCTGGGGGCCACCAGCGAGGCCGTTACGCCGGCCTCGCTGGGGATTATCCGGCGGCTGATCGAGCAGGGGTTCCTGCAGCCGGCGGTTTAGCCGAGGCTATCCTTGGTGCTGCCGCCGCCGGTGCCGACGGTGCCGCCGAAGCTGTATTCGATCTTGGCGAAGTTGAGCGAGACCGACTCCTGGGGCACTTCGGCGGAGGACTGCGTCTTGAAGCTTTCCGCGTCGCGGACCTTCTGCGAGCTCGAATCGCCGAGCTGATAGGAGGAGATGAGCACGTCGGCGAACTTGATCCAGATTTGGCTGGGGGCGCCGGCGATGGTCAGCATGGCGGTCTGGACGTGGTATCCCTCGACGCACTTTTCGAACAACTGCGGCGAGTGGGTGCCCAGCTTGGAGGTGAAGTTGAAGTCACTGAAGGTGACCTTGCCGGCGCCCGCGCCGGAGGAGGCGGAGCCGATGTCGAGGACGTTGGAGACGCCCCAACTGAAGCTCTCCAGCTCGATGCCGTTGAGGTTGCCGGTGGTGACGATACCGTCAATTTTCAGATAGGCCTGTAATGCCATGGGAGATTCTCCGTTCAGATCAAGGTCAGGGTGAGAAGGGCGGTGCCGTTGCCGCCCAGTTCGCGGTGGTTCTGTTGGGCGCGATACGCGCCGCGCGCGCCCAGATAGCGGCCGGTGCCGCCGATGATGGCGAACTCGCCGTCGCTGGCGGCGGCGGCGGAAGCGATGCCGCTGGCCACCAGGGTGCCGTCGGCGAAGACCAGGGTGTGGAGCTCGAGGCTGCCCGGCGCCTGCGGCGCCGTCTTGCCCAGCGTGCCCAGGCGGTGGGCGGTGGCGAAGAACTCAGCCACGGGTGCGCCGCCGGTGGGGGCGTCGAAGAGCTCGCCGCGGATCAACTGGCGGACGCCCTCGGTGGGCAGTTCGCCTTTGCGGAAGTCGCGGGAGGTGATGCGCCATCCGCGTCCGTAGAGCGTTTTTGTGGGGGCACCCTGGCGCGCGGCGGCGCGCACGGGGAGCGGAGAGCGGGCGGAAACGGCGGCCACGCCGGCGGCGGCGCCGAGCAGCGCGGTTCCACCGCGGAGCAATACCTCACGACGTCCTGTAGCCACGGTCAGGTCCTCCCGGCGGCGGCGCCTTGGGGCGAAGCCGCCCGTACGTGCGCATTACATCACTGACTGAATATCAAGTCAATGACTCAACCGCGTGATTTACCACCCGGGCGGGCGGGCAGGCGGCTTTCTCTAGTGGGCGAGGAAGTCCTCGGTGATCCAGTATTGGCGCGGGCCCCAGCGCGGCGCTGCCGCGCTTCCCGCTTGTGCTCGCCGGGGCTTGGGTCCCCGAAGGCCCAAGCCCCGGCTGCGCCGCAGTGACCTCAGGGGGTGGAGGCGGGGGTGAGGAAATCTTCGGTGATCCAGACTGCGCCGGCAGAGGCCACCACGCCGATGCCCACCTCGGTGAAGCGCCGGTCGAGGATGTTGGCGCGGTGGTTGGGTTGGAAGGGGGGCTCGGCCATGAGCATCGCCTCCGCCTGCGCGATGGTGGGCGCCATGGCGACGTTTTCGCCCACCCGCCGCCAGACGATGCCGGCGGCATGCAGGCGCGCGCCCAAGTCCTCGCCGTCTTCGCTCAGGTGGCTGAGGCGGCCGTCGCGGGCCATCTCTTCCGCGTGGCGCTGGGCGACGGCGGCCGCCGCTTCGTTCCAGCGCAGCGGCTGGGCCGCGCCGCCGGTTTCGGCCCGGTAGCGCCGGTCGGCGCGGGCCTGGTTGATCAGCGAAAGCAGCTCTTGTTCAGCACGCGGCGGTGGGGCGCTGGGGCAAAACAAACACCCCCACGCCGCCCCCCCCCCCCCCAAAACCAGTAAA
>JBQCEU010000044.1:0-3899 GCA_051959955.1 Terriglobales bacterium
GTGGCCAGGTTGCCGCTGAAGATGCCGCGCACCCCGCACACGGTTTGGCCGCTGCCGCCGCAGGCGCCGGTGCCGTAGCCGTTGACCCCGAAGTTGATGGGATGGCCGGCGGCATCCACATACAACTGATCAATGTCGAAGAAGTCGCCGGTAGAGTCGTTGACGATGAAGTCCTTGCCGTCGTAGGCGCCGTAGCAGCCGGTCTGGCCGTACTGCGACGGCGGCAGCCAGCCGCAGGAGACCGTCCACTGGTTGTTGGGAGGATTGGGAACCACGGCGCTGTCGTGGCGCCAGCCGGGGCCGTATCGGTAATCGTTCATGGCCGTCGTCCCGAAGCTGCCGTCGGTGTGCTGCACTGGCATGCCGAAGCCGGTGTTGTTGGTGTTGAGCGAGGGAGCCGTCCAGGCGGCGGTCAGCGCGCTCAGGTCGCGGCCCAGGCCCCAGGCGGCCGTGGGACCGGCGTAGAGCCAGGCGGCCGCCGGGCTGGTGAAGAAGCAGCCGGGGCAGGCGGCAGCCGCGGGCGGCGGCGCGGGCGCGATGACGGCGAGCGTGGTCATGGCCATGGCGCCGGAGCCGTCGGTGGCGGTGAGGGTGAAGCTGCCGGGGGTGGAGGCGGTAAACGCGCCGCTCGCAGCATCGATCGCGCCGCCGTTGGTGGCGGACCAGGTGGCGGCGGCGGGTGTACCGTCGCTGTTCACGGCCGAGAGGGTCAGCGTGGATCCGGTGAAGATGACGGGGTCGGGCGGGACGATGGTGAGCGTGCGCGGCGGCGGCGCGGCGGCCACCGTGACCTGGGCGGTGGCGCTCAGGCCGGTGGCGGTGTCGGTGGCGGTCACGGTGAAGCTGCCGGCGGCGGTGGCGGTGAAGGTGCCGTCGGGGGCGATGGTTCCGCCGTTGTCCACCGACCAGGTCAACGGGCCCGCCGCATGGCCTTTGGAATAGGAAGCCGAGAACGCCTGTGTATCGCCGACGGTGAGGGCGGCAGCCGCGGGCGCCAGAGTGAGGACAGGCGGCGGGGGCGCGCTGCCCAGAGTGGTGACCGTGAAGGTGGGGCTGAACAGATCGGGGTTGCTGAAGAATGAAGACTCGACGGTCACGGTGTAGGTGGTGGCGGGAGTCAGGCCCGAGAGGGTGGCGACGTGGGCCGTGACCAGCTTCCAATTCGCCAGCGTCTGCACCTTGCCGCCGGGGGGGCTGTAGTGAACCTGGGTGTTCAGCGGCTGCGCCGTGGCCCAGCTCAGCGTGAACCCGGTCTGGGCAAGGTTGGTGACGGCGGGCGGCGGCAAGCCGTTGGCGGCGGCCGTCTGGACGGTCAACGTGGATTGGGCGGAAATTCCGGCGGTATCGGTGGCGGTGATGACGAATGTCCCGGCGGCGGCGGCGGTGAAGACCCCCGCCGGGCTGATCTGGCCGCCGTTGCTTGCCATCCAGGTGAGCGCGCCCACCGGCTGGCCGTTGCTGTAGCTGGGGGCGAGGGTGAGCGTGTCACCCACGGTGAGCGTGGCCGCGGCGGGCGTGAGCAACAACACCGGCGGCGGCGGGGCGCCTCCGTTGAGCGTGACCGTGAACAAGGGGCTGTAGAGGTCGGGGTTGGAGAAGTTGGATGACTCCACCTGCACGTTGTAGGTGCCGCCGGCGGCCAGCCCGCTTAAGGTCACGGTGTGAGTGGTCACCAGCTTCCAGTTGGCGAAGTGCGTGCTCGCTCCGCCCGGCGGCCGGTACCAGACCTGGGTGTTGAGCCGCTGGCTGGTCGGCCAGCTCAAGCTTAGCGAGGTGGCGGTTGTGGTCACGGTGGGCAGGGGCAGCGTGCCGGTGCCGCTGCGCCCCTGCGCGGCGGCCGGCAGCGCCACGGCCAGGCAGAGGGCGGTGCAGAGGATGGCGCAGGGCGCCAAGCGGTGGATTCCGCTGAGCATCAGGCTCTTTCCATTGGGGAACGGCTACTCTGATGCCCACGTGAGTTCCTAGATGGTCGCGCCGCGGCAAATGGCCCGTTTGGCGCAAGAGAGAAGCCGGGGAACTGCTGGTTTCAGGGCACTGTGGGCCAAATTTTCCGGCGGAGATAGCCTCAGCAAATGCCGCCAGGGCATCACAATTTGCGAATAGGCATTTTGACCATGTGGCGCGGGCTGATATGCGCAGGCAGCGTGCTCTGGCTGGCAGCCGCCGCGGCAGGCCAGACGTTCACCAACACCGCCGGGCCGATGCAGCAGGCGCGGGCGTACGCGACGGCGACGCTGCTCCAGGATGGGACGGTCCTGGTGGCGGGGGGCGCGGAGGGCGACAACGTACTCGCATCGGCCGAGGTTTACGATCCGGCTTCGAGCACGTTTCGCGGCACCGGAAGCATGTCGCGGCCCCGGGCGGCGGCTCAGGCGCAACTGTTGCCGGATGGCAAGGTGCTGATCATGGGCGGCGAGGCTTCGGACGGATTTTTCCACAGCAACACCGCGCCGTTGAGCACCGACATCTATGATCCCGCAAAGGGTACGTTTGCAGCCGGGCCATCGTTGTCGTTTGCGCTCAACGTGGTGCTCAGCGCCCGCCTGGCTGACGGCCGCATTTTTCTCACGGGGGTGGCCGGGGGCGCAGACTGCGGCGATCAGCATACCTGCACCGGGCCGGTCGAGATTTATGACCCGGCCCAGGGGCAGTTCACCGCCGACGGCGCCTTGCAGGTTCCGCGGACGGTGGCGACGGCGACGGCGCTGGATGACGGAGAGGTGCTGATTTACGGAGGCTGGTCGGCCAATGCCGCCGGCGCAACCTCGGCGACCCAGACGTATGAGATCTTCGATCCCGCCACGGGGACTTCGACGCTGCTGACCTCTTCCACCGTGCCGGTATTCGGCCAGGCGGCGGTGAAGCTGGACGATGGGCGGGTGCTGATCTGCGGCGGCAACAGCCATGGGGTGGGGGCGGTCAAGGCGTGTGAGATATTCGATCCCCAGACGCAACAGGTGGCCTACACGACCGGCGCCCTGCTGGCGGGCCGCAATCAGGTTGCCGCCACGCTGCTGAGCGACCATCGGGTGCTGGTGGCGGGCGGCAACAACCAGCCTCCGGATGCGGAAATTTTCACCCCGGAACTGCAGACCTTCACCGCCGCCGGCAACTTCGACACGGAACGCGCGTACTTCACCGCCACGCTGCTCGACGACGGTTCGGTGCTGATCGCAGGCGGCGATGCACCGGGCGACGGTTCCGCGCTGGCGAGCGCCGAGGTGTTCACGGCGGGGGCGGCGATGCCGGACTTCTCGCTGGCGGCCGACAATACGATAGCGACCGACAGCACGGCGGCCAGCGTCAGCTTCAAGATCACGGCGGCGGGCGCCAACGGGTTCAGCGGCAGCATCGCGCTGAGCTGCACCGGGACAGGTGCGGCGAGCTGCGCGTTTGCGCCGGCGGGCATCCATGCGGGCGAGACGAGCACGCTGACGGTGAGTGGGCTGGACCTCAGCCAGAACGGGGTGCTGGATTTTCAGGCGGTGGGGACGAGCGGGACGCTGAGCCACACGCTGGCGCTGCGCATCGCGATCGAGCCGCCGCTGCCGCGGCTGACGCCGGCGACGCTGAGCTTTGGCGATGAGACGGTCGGGCAGACCAGCGCCACGCAGAAGGTGACGCTCAGCAACAACGGGGAAGGGACGCTGCACATCAGCAAGATTGCGACCGAGGGGGATTTTGCGGAGACCAACGACTGTCCGGCGACGCTGGCCGACGGCGTGCCGGGTTGCACCATCACGGTGAGTTTCCGGCCCACGGCCGCAGGGGCGCGCAGCGGCGCGCTGCAGGTGAGCGACGACGGGCCGTTTTCGCCGCAGTCGGTGGCCCTCAGCGGCACGGGTCAGACCACACCCGCGCCGGCGGCCACGCTGGCGCCGGCGCAGCTTGACTTCGGC
>JBQCEU010000045.1:0-14564 GCA_051959955.1 Terriglobales bacterium
GTTCGAACGCCGCCCGCGCGGCGGCGGGCAACACCACGATCATGCCGATGCCCAGGTTGAACGTACGCCGCATGTCGGCCTCCGGCACCTGGCCTAGTTTCTGCATCAGGCGGAAGATCGCCGGCCGCTCCCAGCTCAACAGCTCGATTTCGGCCGCGCAACCCGCCGGCAGCACCCGCGGCAGGTTGCCGGCGATGCCCCCGCCGGTGATGTGCGCCAACCCGTGCACCCGCCCCAGCCAGGGCCGCAGCAGCGGCAGATAGCTGCGATGCTCGGCCAGCAGCGCCTCGCCCACCGTTTCGCCGCCCAACTCGCGCAGGCGCCGCGCGGGTTTGTACTCTGCCTGCTCGAAGAAAATGCACCGCGCCAGCGCGTACCCGTTGGTGTGCAGGCCGGCCGAACGCAGCCCCAGCACCACGTCGCCCGGCCGGATGGCCGCACCGGTCAGCACCTTCTCGCGCTCCACCAGCCCGACAATGCAGCCCGCCAGGTCGTACTCGCCCGGAGTGTAGAAGCCCGGCATCTCCGCCGTTTCGCCGCCGATCAGCACGCAGCCGTTCTCGCGGCAGCCGCGGCTCAATCCCTCGACCAGCTCCGCCACCACCGCCGGCTCCATTTTTCCCAGGGCGATGTAATCCAAAAAAAACAGCGGCTGGGCGCCCTGCACCAGGATGTCGTTGACGCAGTGATTGACCAGGTCGCGCCCCACGGTATTGTGGATGCCGGTCTGAAACGCCAGCTTGAGCTTGGTCCCCACGCCGTCCATGCTGGAGACCAGCACCGGCTGCTTCAGGCCGCGCGGAAGCTGGTAGAGGCCGCCAAAGCTGCCGATCTCGGTCAGCACCTGGCGATTGAAGCTGGCCCGCGCCAGCCGCTTGATGCGCTGTTTGGCGCGGTCGGCGGCGGCGATCGAGACACCGGCGGCGGCGTAGGTCTGGCGGACGGTGGGCATACGCGGAAACCAAACTATAGCATCCGGGACGCCGGCCGGCAGGTACCTCATTTTCCCGGGCGCCCCGGGGGAGCCGACCAACGGGAGGCGTCGGGACGAAGCCCCGGACAAGGGCGGCGCGAGCCGCTGTTGTTGACATCCGACAACAACCGTGGCAGGCTTGCTGTCGAAGGTTGACACCAATGCCCGATGCCTCCCTTGATACCCGCCTGGGCCTGCTGCAAGGCACCCTCGATCTGCTCATTCTGCGCACGCTGCTCGACGAGCCGCGCCACGGCTGGTCCATCTCCGAGCGCATCCAGCAACAGTCGCGCGACCTGCTGCAGGTCAACCAGGGCTCGCTCTACCCGGCGCTGCACCGGCTCGAGCATCAGGGGCTGGTGAAGGCGCAGTGGGGCATTTCGGAACTGGGACGGCGGGCCCGCTTCTACCGCCTGACGCCGGCCGGACGGAGGCGGCTGGAGACCGAAACCGTCAACTGGCGGCGGCTCACGGCGGCCATCGGCTGGATTCTGGAGGGGGCGCAATGAAGCCGGGCAGCCTCTGGCTCCAGTTGCGCGCCCTGCTGCGGCCCCGCCGCGCCGAGCGTGATCTGCAGGACGAAGTAACCTTCCATCTCGCCATGGAGGCGCGCAAGCGCCAGGCCGCGGGCGAACCCGCCGCCCGAGCTGAGCGCCAGGCCGCGGCTGCCTTTGGCGGCGCCGACCGGGTGCTGGAGGAGTGCCGCGACACCCGCGGTCTGCGCTGGCTGCGCGACGCCGGCCGCGACCTGCGGCTGGCGCTGCGCCGCGCGCGGCGCCAGCCCGGCTTCGCGCTGCTGGCGGTGGCCACGCTGGCGCTGGGCATCGGCGCCAACACGGCGCTGTTTACCCTGGTCGAGGCGGCGATGCTGCGGCCGCTGCCGGTGCCGCAGCCGCGCCAACTGGTGCTGGTGGGCGATCCCCAGTTCAACGGCCTGTTGAGCGGCACCGGATCCGATGAGATACCGGCGCTGACCTATGCCCAGTATCAATCCCTGCGCGACCAGAGCCACGAACTCGCCCGCCTGGCGGCCTTCAGCTCCACCACGTTCAACACGCAGGTGAGCGACGGACGCGACTCTGCCACGCCCGCCACCCTGCAAATGGTCTCGGCCAACTACTTTCAGGTGCTGGGCCTGCAGCCGGCACGCGGGCGGTTCTTCGTTGCCGGAGAAGCCGACTCGGCGGCCGCACCCCAGGCAGTGCTCGACTACGGCTACTGGCAGCACCACTTCGGCGGCGACCTCTCGGTAATCGGTAAGGTGCTGCACCTGCGCACGCTGACTTTTACGGTCATCGGCGTCGCTCCTCAAGGCTTTGTCGGCACCACGGTGGGGCTGGAGCCGGATCTGTATTTTCCGCTGGCGCTGCAGCCGCGCATCATGCCCGGCCGCGACTGGCTGCACGATCCGCCCGGTGTACGCCGGGTGTTGTGGATCACCGCCATCGGTCGCCTGAGGCCGGGCGCCTCGCTGGCGACGGCGCGCAGCGAGGTGGCAGCCCTCTACGCGCGGTCAATTGCCGCCCAGGCGGCGTTGGCGCCGGACGCCAGATCCCGCGCCGAGCTGCTCACCCAGAGAATTCCGGTGGTGCCCGCCGCGCGGGGCGCCTCGGCCGTGAGTCGGGACTTCGGCAAACCGCTGTGGATTCTGTTCGCCCTGGTCGGCCTGGTGCTGCTGATGGTCGGGGTCAACCTGAGCGGGATGCTGTTGGCGCAGGCGACAGCGCGGGAACGCGAGTTTGCGATGCGCCTGGCCCTGGGCGCGCGCCGGAGCCGGCTGGTGCGCCAACTGGCGGCCGAGAGCCTGTTGCTGGCCGGGGCGGGCGCCGCCGCCGGCTGGTGGCTGGCGCAGGCGGCGACCCACGCGCTGGTGGCCATGGTGGCGCAGCAATCGGACGGGCTGACGCTGTCGGCCACCCCCGACGGCACGGTGCTCGCCTTCACCCTGCTGCTGGCGGTGCTCACCGGGATGGCGATGTCGCTGGCCCCGGCCCTGCGCCTCACCCGCCGCGACCTGGCCGCGCGCGCCCGCCGCCGGCAGATGGCCAGCCGCGGTCTGGTGGTGGCGCAGGTGGCGCTGTCGCTGGTGCTGGTCAGCGGCGCCGCGCTGTTCGCCCGCTCGCTGGGCCAACTGCGGCGCGTGCCGCTGGGCTTCCAGCCGGACAACCTGTATTCCTTCAGCCTCAACGCGGGCACGGCCGGCGCCGGCGTGGCGCGCGCCCTGCAGGCCTACGGGGACATCACCACCGCGCTGCAGCGCCTGCCGGGAGTCACCGCCGTCGCCGCCTCCAACAGCGGGCTCTTCACCGGACAAAACAGCTCCGACACGCTCACCGTTCCCGGCCAGGCCGGCCCCGCCGACGCCAAGATGGATTTTGTCAGCCCCGGCTACTTCGCCGCCCTGGAAATTCCGATTCTCCAGGGCCGGGAGTTCTCCCCCGCCGACACCGGCCGCGGCCCGCGGCCGATCATCCTCGACCAGACCTTCGTGGATCGCTTCTTCGCCGGCCGCAGCCCGCTCGGGCAAACCATCACGGTGCACTTCAGCGACAGTTCGGAGGCCTGCGAAGTGGTGGGCGTCGCCGCGCCGGTCATCCAGTACAGCCTGCGTCAGGATCGCACCGACCCGCAGTTCTATCTGGATCTCTACAACGGGCGCGACTACCCCGAAGTGCCCGGGGTGTACTTCGAAGTGCGCACCCGCGGCCCGGGAACCCTCAGCCTTCCCGCGCTGAACGCCGCCATCCAGCAGGCCAGCGGCCTCGCTTTGCCGGTCCATTCGCTGGACTCGATTGCCGCCATGGTGAACGACTCCCTCGCCCCCGACCTGCTGCTGCTCCGGCTCTCGGGCTTTTTCGCCCTGCTGGCGCTCGGCCTGGCGGCGATGGGGCTGTACGCCATGCTGGGCTGGGCGGTGGCGCGGCGCCGCCACGAGATTGGCCTGCGCATGGCGCTGGGGGCGCGCGCCGGCCAGGTCACCGCCATGGTGCTGGGCGAAGGTCTGTCGCTGGTGGCGGCCGGCATCGCCGTGGGCGTGGGCGCCAGTTTGTGGCTCGGTCAGAGCCTCGCCAGCCTGCTGTTCGGGGTGCGGCCCACCGATCCGGCAAGCCTCGCGACGGCGGCGCTGGTGCTGCTCGCCGCCGGCTCGCTGGCGGCGTTGCTGCCGGCCCGGCGCGCCAGCCGCACCGATCCCGCACGCACGCTGCGATTGGAATGAGAGTTGGCCGGGGCGGCGCGGTATCCTGTCCTCTAGCCATGCTGACGGAAACTACTGCCCCGCGCTGGAGTCTTGAGGACGTCAACCGCATCTACCAGCAGCCGCTGCTGGAGCTGATCGAGCAGGCGCATGAGGTGCACCGCGAACACCAGAAGGCGGCGGAGGTGCAGCTCTGCCATCTGCTCTCGGTCAAGACCGGCGGCTGCCCCGAGGACTGCGCCTACTGTCCCCAGAGCGCCCGCTACGACACCGGAGTGGAAGCGGGCAAGCTGATGGAGAAGGAGGAAGTCCTGGCGGCGGCGGCGCGGGCGCGGGCCGCCGGCTCCAGCCGCTTCTGCATGGGCGCGGCGTGGCGGCAGGCGAAGGAGGGCGCCGAGTTTGAGCGCGTGCTGGAGATGGTGCGCGGCGTGGCCGATCTCGGCCTCGAAGTCTGCTGCACCCTGGGCATGGTCAACGAATCCCAGGCCCGGCGGCTCGCCGACGCCGGCTTGACCGCCTACAACCACAACCTCGACACCTCGCGCGAGTTCTACGGCCAGATCATCACCACCCGCACCTACGAGGACCGCCTGCGGACCATTGAAAACGTCCGCGCCGCCGGCATCTCGGTCTGCTGCGGCGGCATTCTGGGCCTGGGCGAGGGGGAAGGCGACCGGGCGCGGCTGCTGCTCACCCTGGCCAACCTCAACCCCCCCCCCGAGAGCGTGCCCATCACCGCCCTGGTGGCGGTGGAGGGCACGCCGCTGGCGTCCCAGGCGCCGGTGGACGGCTTCGAGCTGGTGCGCGCCATCGCCACCGCCCGCATCCTCATGCCCGACAGCAAGGTGCGGCTCAGCGCCGGCCGCCTGTCGCTCAGCGACGAAGCCCAGGCGTTGTGTTTTTACGCCGGCGCCAACTCCATTTTCGTGGGCGAAAAGCTGCTCACCACCCCCAACCCCGATTTCGATCACGACCACAAGCTGCTGGACAGCCTGGGGCTGAAGCCGCAGCCGCAGGCGCCCGCACCCGCCCGCCGGCGCGAGCGCCGGACGGCCGGCGAGGCGCTCGATGCCGCCTGGACCGCCGGCCTGGAGCGGCTGGAGGAAAAGTCGCGGCGGCGGCGCCTGCCGGTGCGCCGGGGCGAGGACTTCTGCTCCAACGATTACCTGGGTCTGGCCCGGCACCCGGCGGTGCGCTCGACGCTGGTGCAGGCGCTGCAGCAGGGCCTCGAGCTGGCGTCCACCGGCTCGCGCCTGGTGCGCGGCAACCATCCCGCGCTGGCCGCGCTGGAGGAGGAGTTTGCCGCCTGGCAGGGCACGGAAGCGGCGCTGCTCTATGGCTCCGGCTACGCCGCCAACTTCGGCCTGCTGACCGCGCTCATTGACCGTCAGGACATCGTCTTCTCCGACGCCCACAACCATGCCAGCCTGGTGGATGGCCTGCGCGCCTAGGGCGCGCGCCGCGTGGTGGTGCCGCACAACGACCCCGCCGCGCTCCGCGACCGCCTGCTCCGCCACCCGGCGGTGGGCGGGCAGCGGCGCTGGGTGGTGGTCGAGTCGTTGTACAGCATGGACGGCGACTTCGCGCCCCTGGAGGACATCGGCGAGATCTGCCGCGAATCCGGCGCCTCGTTGCTGGTGGATGAAGCCCATGCCACCGGCTTGTACGGTCCGGAAGGCGCCGGGCGCGTGGCCGCCGGCAGCGCGGCGCTGCGCGCCACCGTGGCGGCGCGCGTGCATCCCTGCGGCAAGGCGCTGGGCGCCCAGGGCGGCGTGGTGACCGGCTCACGCGCCTTGATCGAGTGGCTGGTGAATCGCAGTCGCAGCTTCATCTATTCCACCGCGCCCGCCCCGCTGCTGGGGGTGCAGTTGTCGGCGGCCATCGCCGTGGTGCGGCGCGAGCCGCGGCTGCGCCAGCAGGTGGTGACCCTGGCGCACGCCCTGCGCGCCGCGCTGCGCGCCGCCGGGCTGACGCCATGCGGTCACGAAACCGCGCCCATCGTGCCGGTGGTGCTGGGCGCCGATGCCGCGGCGCTGCGCGCCGGCGCGGCGCTGGCGGAGGCCGGCTTCGACGTCCGCGCCATCCGCCCGCCGACCGTGCCCGAGGGCAGCGCCCGCCTGCGGCTCACCGTGCATGCCGGACAGGAGGAGGCGCGCTTCACCGCGCTGGCCCAGGCGCTGGCCGCGTCGGTGCGGGAGGCGCCGGTTGCCTGAGGCGCGCCCCCGCGGGGTTTTTGTCACCGGCACCGATACCGGCGTGGGCAAGACGGTCGTCGCCAGCCTGCTCACCCTCGGCTGGCCCGGCGCGCATTACTGGAAACCGATCCAGTGCGGCGCCGATCCCTCCACCGACCGCGAATCGGTCGCCCAGGCCACCGGCCTGCCCGCGAAACGAATTCTGCCGGAGGCCTACAACCTTGCCCTGCCGCAGTCGCCGCACGTGGCGGCAGCCGCCGAAGGCGCCAGCATCGAGCGCGCCCGTCTGGCCCTGCCGCGGGTGGAGGGCCCCTTCGTGGTCGAAGGCGCCGGCGGGGTGCTGGTGCCGCTCAACCAGCACGACACCATGGCCGACCTCATGAGTTGGCTCCGCCTGCCCGTGGTGCTGGTCGCCCGCACCCAGTTGGGCACGCTCAACCACACCCTGCTCAGCCTCGAGGCCCTGCGCCGCCGCGGGCTCGATGTCCGCCTGCTGGTGCTCAACGGCCTGCCCGTCGCCACCACCACCGCCACCCTGCGCCAATGGGGCCAGGTGCCGCTGCTGGTCGAGCTGCCGCCGCTGCCGCCGCTCACGCCCGCCACCCTGCAGGCTGCCTGGCAAAAGCTCTCCGCGCAGTTTCCGCCCGCCGGACTGGAGGCGATGTTTGGCTGCGCCTGAACTCTACCGCGGCCACGTCTGGTATCCCTACACCCAGATGCTCGATCTGCCGCAGCCGCCGGAGATCGTCCGCGGCCGCGGGGTCTGGCTGGAGGCGCGCGACGGCCGCCGCTTTCTCGACGCCATCAGCTCCTGGTGGGTGACGCTGCATGGCCACGCCGAGCCGCGCATCGCCGCCGCCGTGGCCCGCCAGGCAGCCGAGCTCGAACAGGTCATTCTATCGGGGTTCACCCACCCGCTGGCCGAAGAGCTGGCGGAGAAGCTGCTGGCCATCGCGCCCGGAAAGCTGACGCGCGTGTTCTACTCCGACGACGGCTCGACGGCGGTCGAGGTGGCCCTCAAGATGGCGCTGCAGTGCTGGCAGCAGCGCGGGGAACCGCGGCGGCGGCGCCTCGTCGCCCTGGAGCACGCCTACCACGGCGACACCCTGGGCGCCATGTCGGTGAGCGCCCGCTCGCCCTTCACCGCCGCCTTTGACGATTGGCTGTTCCCGGTCGAGCGCGTTCCCAGCGACCGCCTGGAGCCGCTGGCCGCGCTGCTCGAAGAACACGGCCGCGACGTCGCCGCGGTGATCGTCGAACCGCTGCTGCAAGCCGCCGGCGGCATGCAGGTGCAGCCCGCGGGCTTTCTCGCCGGCGTGCGCCGGCTGTGCGATCAGCACGGCGTCCTGCTCATCGCCGACGAAGTGCTCACCGGTTTCGGACGGGTGAGTGACGGCACCCTCACCGGGCGCGATTGGATGTTCGCGTGTGGGGCGGCTGGCGTCGCGCCCGACATCCTCTGTCTCTCCAAAGGCCTCACCGGCGGCTTTTTGCCGCTCTCCGCCACCCTGTGCACCGAGGCCGTCTGCCAGCCCTTCCTCTCCACCGACCGCGGCCGCACCCTCTTCCACGGCCACTCCGTCACCGGCAACGCCCTGGGCTGCGCCGCCGCCCTCGCCAGCCTGGAGATCTTCGCCACCGAGCCGGTGCGCGAGCGCATCGCCGCCATCGCCGCCCACCATGCCCGAAGGCTGGCGCAGTTGGGCAGCCATCCGCGCGTCGCCCACCGGCGCCAGGCGGGAACCGTCGCCATCCTGGAGATCGCCGGCGAAATGCACGGCTACCTCGCCGCGATCGGACCGCGCCTGCGAAGTTTCTATGAAACCCGGGGAGTGTTGCTGCGGCCGCTGGGGCCGGTCGTCTACGTGCTTCCGCCGTACGGCATCCGGCCCAGCGAGTTGGATGAGGTATGGGACGTGATCGAGCAGTCCCTCGAGCCCTAGAGTACGGTTACATCTTCGGCCAGCAGACCCTTGGGGCCCTGCTTCACTTCGAACTCCACCGCCTGCCCTTCGGCCAGTGAACGGTATCCTTCGCCCTGAATCGCCGTATAGTGCACGAACACATCTTCACCGCTCATGCGCGTGATGAACCCGTAGCCCTTGGCATTGTTGAACCACTTAACAGTACCTTGCTCTTTCACTGAGACAACCTCTTGTTGGATAAAAGATGCGCGCCCGGGAAACACACTATCCCTCAGCGTGCACCCGAACACGCCGGACAGAATAGCATGCGGTGCCGTGATTGCAATAGTCATGATTCCACTGCCCACGCCCATACCCCGCGCCTCATGCAAATCACTGAGGCTTTCACCACGCCGCCAGCACGTTGCCCAGCCGGTCGAGCTGGGCGCGCGCCTGACTCGCAGGGTGATCCACATTGTTGCTGAGCAGCGAAAAAGCCAGCCGCTCGCCATGCCGCGACACGATGTATCCACTTAAGGAGTAGACATGGCTCAGCGAGCCGGTCTTGGCCCGCAACCGCCCGGCCGCCGGGGCGTGCAGAAAGCGGTGGTCCAGCGTGCCGTCGGTGGCGGCAATCGGAAACAGCGCCCGCCACTCCGCCGCCTCCGGCTGCTGATCCATATAGCGCAACAAGCGAACCATGCCCGCGGGTGTAATCAGGTCATTGCGTGCCAGCCCGGAGCCGTCGCTCAGAACGGCGTCCGTCTCGGCCAGGCCGGCACTGTGCAGAAAAGCGCTGCGCACGGCGCTCCCAAGTTCCTCCGCCGGCCCCTTGTAGTGGCTCAACGATGCCCCGCGCAGTTTCCCGAGCAGCCGCAGCATCAGCTCGGCCTCCAGGTTCTGGCTCACCTTGGCCGTAACCTGCAAGATCTCCGCCAGCGGCGGCGAATCCCAACTTGCCAGCTCATAGGCTGACGAAGCGGGCGGGGGCGCGAGGTGACGGGCACGCGCGGCCCCTTCGACCACAATCCCTTTTTCGATGAGCGCGGCGCGCAGCAGGCCGGCGGCATAAAGAGCCGGCTCGCGTACCGCCAGCGCCTGCAAGACCCCGGGGCTGCTGCGCGCGATGCTGCCGGAGAGGCGCAGCGCGCCGTTGAGCGGATCTGTTTCCAGGTTGATGTCGGTGGCGCCGTTGGCGGCCACCGTGGTCAGCGTCAATTCAACCGCGGGCGGATCGAGCGCCGGCGTCCACACCAGACGCGGCGCATCGCCCACGGCGGCGCCGGGATAAACTTGCAGGAACCGCGTATTGTCGTTGAGCGTGAGCGCGGAAACCGGAGCGCCGTAATCCCACAGCATGTCACCGATGGCCCAGCCGCCGGGATAAGGATCGGCGGTGAAGTAACTGTCATCGCCGATGATGTTGCCGCTGATTCGCCGGATGCCCTTGGCCGCCAGCGCTGCTGCCAGTTGGCGCGGCGCCAGCATGGGATCGTAGGGCAGCGCCGGCTCGGGCGGGTCGAGCTTGTAGGGATACGGCCGGCCGGAAAAACTCGGATCCCCGACGCCGATCAATGCCACATCGCCGTGAACGACCCCTTGCGCGTCGGGTGCGGCCGTGGACTGCACCGCGGTGTGAAAGCGAAAATCGCGGCCGAGCAGCTTCAACGCCGCCGCCAGCGTGAACAGCTTGGCGTTGGAGGCGGGCGTAAACCATTTCTCACCGTTGTGATCAAACAGCACCCGCCGGCGATCCAGCGAGTAAACGTACACGCCCCAAAAGCCCTGCTGAAAACCCGGATCCTTGAGCACCGCATTCAGTTTTCGCTGCAGCGCGCGATCGCGGGCCGTAAGCGGCGGCTTGGCCGCCGCGCAACCGAGCACCAAACCTATCAGAACAGCGGCAACACGCTTGACCAGCATGCTCGCATTCTCTGCCGCCCCTGCCCGTGCTGGCAACTGGCCCCCGCCACGGGCGCTGGACTTCGAGGCATCTCCGCGCTATAATTTGGTCATCTTTTTCCACTACGGGCGCGAACCGTCGCCCTACGGAAAGACCCCCCGGACCCAATTGGATTCCCCCCATGCAGCGACTCTGCGCACTCTTGCTTCTCACCCTGGCCCTGACGGCGGCGCCGGTGGCCGCTCACGGCCCCAGCTTCCATGCGGGGCCGGTGGCGGCGCCTCCGGCCACGCTGGCCCCCACGCCCTACCAGGTAGGCATCGCCAGTTGGTACGGGCCGTTTTTCCAGGGCAAGGAGACCACCAGCGGCCAGCTCTTTGACATGTACGCGCTCACCGCCGCTCACCGCGAATTGCCCCTGGGCACCCGGGTGCGCGTCACCAACCTGCTCAATCATCTGGCTGTGGTGCTGAAAATCAACGACCGCGGCCCGGTGCCCGCCTCGCGCATTATTGATTTGAGCTATGCCGCCGCCCGCGACCTGCACTTCACCGGCGAAGGCACCACCCCGGTCCGCATTGACGTGTTGCCGCAGACGGCGCGCCTGGGCCTGACCGTGGCCCCGCCGGCGCGGTAAGCTTAAAGGTGTGCAGGAGCGACTGCAGAAGCTGATTTCCCAGGCGGGCCATGCCTCGCGCCGCAAGGCCGAGGAGTTGATCACCCAGGGACAGGTCACGGTCAACGGCAAGATCGTCAGCGAGTTGGGCAGCAAGGCCGACTGGGAAACCGACCGCATCGTGGTGGCCGGCAAGCCGCTGCGCCCGGCGCGGCAGTTGCACTACCTGTTGTTCTACAAGCCCAAGGGGGTGGTGACCACGCTGCATGATCCCGAGGGACGGCCGGCAATCAGCGATTACCTGCGCGGCGTGAGCGATCGCCTGTATCCCGTCGGGCGGCTGGACTTTCACTCCGAGGGCCTGCTGCTGCTGACCAACGATGGCGACCTGGCCAACCGCGTCCTCCACGCCAGCACGGCGCTGCCCAAAACGTATTGGGTGAAGGTGGCGGGCAAGCCCACCGAAGAGCAAATTGAGAAGCTGCGGCGTGGGGTGATGATTGACGGCCGCCGCACCGCGCCGGCGCGCATCCGCTGGCTGCGCGAGACCGGCGCCAGCGGCCGCGAGCGGCAGCGCGCGGGCGTGTACCGCACCTCGGCGGACAATCCCTGGTTGGAGGTGGTGCTGGTCGAGGGACGCTATCATCAGATTCGCAAAATGTTCCAGAGTGTGGGGCACCCGGTGGAGAAACTTAAACGGGTGGCCATCGGACCGCTGACCATCGGGCAGTTGCGCTCCGGTCAGATGCGCCCGTTGAGCGAGCACGAGATCACCGGTCTGCGGCGGGGAGCGCGCCAGGCCACGGCATGAAGATCAGCGACGACATCCTGCGGGTGGTGCGCGAGGCGCATACCATCGCCGTGGTGGGGTTGTCGGCCAACCCGGCGCGGCCCAGCTTCGGCGTGGCGCGCTACCTGCAGAGCCAGGGATACCGGATCATTCCGGTGAATCCGGGCGTCGGGGAAGTTTTGGGCGAGCGCGCCTATGCCTCGCTGGACCACATCCCCGCCGATCAGAGGCCGGAGATCGTGGATGTGTTCCGCCGCAGCGAGTTTGTGCCGGAGATCGCCGCCGCGGCGGCGCGCCGCGGCGCCCGCCTGCTGTGGCTGCAGGAAGGCGTGAGCCACCCCCAGGCCGAGGCCGGGGCCGCCGCCGCCGGCTTGCTGGTGGTCTCGGACGCGTGTTTGTTGAAGGTGCACAGCCGCTTTGTGCGCGCACAGGAGAATACGGCATGAACGCATGGGCAAACTGGGTCGGCTGGCTGCTGGTGCTGCACCTGATCGGCATGGTGCTGTGGATCGGCGGCCTGTTCCGCGCCCTGGCGGTGGCCACCGGCGCCGGCAACGAACCGGCGGTGCGGCAGCAGCGCGCCGTGCTGGCGCAGAAGGCGCTGCGGGCGGTGGCGCATCCCGGCGCGGCGCTGATGGTCATCACCGGCGCCCTCCTCTTCTACCTGCTGCCGGGAGTCCGCATGGCGCCCTGGCTGCACGTCAAGCTGCTGCTGGTGGTCATCCTGATCGGCTGCGATCTGGCCCTGACGGTGAAGCTGCGCCGGATGCCGGATCGCGAACCCTCGCCGCAGCAGTTGGGCGTGTTCAACGGCCTCATCGGGCTGCTGTTTGTGCTCATCCTGGTGATGGTGCTGGTCAAGCCGTTTTAGGCCGCCATGACCCTTGCCTACTTCACCGTCCTCATCGTCTGCTTCGTGGCCGTGGCCGCGCTCGTCGTCTGGCGGCTGGCCGGACTGCGCCGCCACGCCCCCGCCAGCCGCGGCCGCCTGCTCAACGAGTGGATCTGGACCCTCATCCCCGTCGCCACGCTCATCTTCCTGCTCTTCCAGGTCCGCTGGTAGGCGCTGCACCCCCGCCCGCAGGGCGCCCCATCGCGCCCCCGGCGCGATTCCCGGCGCGCTACAATGGTGGCTTGGATTCACCGCAGCCTACCTCCGCCGCATCCTATCGTCCCTCGTCCGCGGCCGCCACCCGCGTCCGCCCGCAACTGCCTGCCCAGTCGCTCAGCGACTGGGCAGGCAGTTGCCTGGCGCTGACCAAGCCGCGGGTGACGCTGCTGGTGGTGCTGACCGCGGTGGCCGCCGGTTACGTGGGCGCGCCCCAGGCGCTCGGCGCCCTGCTGCTGCTCAAGCTGGCCGGCGGCACGGCGCTGCTGGCGGGCGGCACGGCGGCCCTCAACCAGCTCTGGGAACGGCGCACCGACGGGCTGATGTCGCGCACCAAGGCGCGCCCGCTCCCCGCCGGACGCCTGCAGCCGCCGCCCGCGGCCTTGTTCGGCCTGCTCACCTGCTGCGCCGGCTACGCGCTGCTGGGCTGGGGCGTGAACTGGCTGTGCGCCAACTGCGGCCTGGCCACCACCGCCGTCTACCTGCTGGCCTACACCCCGCTCAAATTCCGCTCCCCGATCAGCACCCTGGTGGGTGCGCTGCCCGGCGCGGGCCCGATCCTGATGGGCTGGGCGGCGACCCGCGGCGCGCTCGACGCTGGCGCCTGGGTGCTCTTCGGCATTCAATTCCTCTGGCAGTTCCCGCATTTTCTCGCCATCGCCTGGCTCTATAAGGAACAGTACGAACGCGCCGGCATCCGCATGCTGCCCGTGGTGGACGAAAACGGAAGCGAAACCTCGCGCCAGGTCCTGCTCTACACCCTGGCCCTGATTCCGGTCAGCCTGCTCCCCAGCCTGATGGGCATCACCGGCCGCTTGTACTTCGCCGGCGCCCTGCTGCTCGGCCTGGGACTGCTCTATTACAGCCTGGACAGCGTGCGGCGCAAGACCCGGCTCAGTTACCTGCGGCTGCTCAAGGCGAGCGTCATTTATCTGCCGCTGCTGCTCGGCCTCATGGCCCTCAACCGGCTCTGATGTTCGGCTGGGAGGCGCTGCCCGCCTGGATCGCCCTCCTCAACCTGACCAGCGCCGTGCTGCTGCTGGTGGGCCTGCTGTGTATCCGCCGCCGCAAGCCGCGCGCCCACCGCGCCGCCATGCTGGGCGCCTTCACCGCCTCGGTGCTCTTCCTCGCCGTGTACCTGCTGCATCACTGGCATACCGGCATCGTCCTATACCGCGGCGCCGGCTGGCGGCGCACCGGCTACCTGTGGCTGCTGGGCACCCACACCGTGCTGGCCTCGCTGGTGCCCTTCCTGGCGATCGTCACCCTGGCGCTGGCGCTGCGCCGGCGTTTCCGCCGCCACCGCCGCTGGGCGCGCGGGACCTGGCCGCTGTGGAGGTACGTTTCGCTCTCGGGAGTGGCCGTGTACTGGGTGCTCTATCACTCCTAGAAACCAAACCCCCACAGTGGCCCGTCAGTTGCAATGATTAGACCAGGAGGACTCATGCGTAAGCACTTGGGAGTGATGGTGGCTCTGGGGATGGTAATTTTTGCCTTGCCGGCGATGGCGCAACAGCCATCGCGCTATACCTTCTTCGGCGGCGCGTTGTTGGGCAGCCCCAACGGCTTCGCCGCGGGCGCGGGCCTGACCTTCGACATCAACCGCAATGTCAGCTTCGATCCCCAGTTTTCGCTGGGGCGCAGCGGCCACACCGGCCTGTTCACGCTCAGCGGCGTCTTCCGCTATGAGTTCCATGTGGATGATGAAGCCGTGGTGCCCTATTTGCTGGGTGGCATCGGCCTGGCGCAGTGGGACTCGTCCACCCACGGCTCGGCGATCGCCGGCGTGGGCGCGCGCTTCCCCATTGGCCACCATACCTGGATCGTCCCCGAGGTCCGCGCCGCCACCCACGGCCTGGCACGGGTTTCCATCGGCATC
>JBQCEU010000046.1:0-2793 GCA_051959955.1 Terriglobales bacterium
CCGTAGCGCACCAGCTCGAGGAAGCCCGCATCCACGATGTCACGGGCGGGAAATTCCGATGGCTGGCCGGGGGCGAGGTTGTTGATGTGCAGGGTGGCGGTGTCGGGATCCTCGGTGGAGCTGATGCGGATGTAATGGCGGGGGACACCGGCAAGCAAGGTGCCGCGCGAGGTCACGGTCCAGGGTTCCAGATGGGCTTCGAGGAAGTCAGCATAGTCGAGCGCCAACTGGGCGATCGGGGCATCCTCGCGGGCGCGAGCCAGCTCGGCGGCGCAGACCAGCGCGGCGATCTGGGCGGCGAGCGAGGAGGGAGAGTAGCCGCCCGCTTCCTCCCAGCGCTCCTGCGGGGTGGCGGGGCCGTGGCGGAGCAGATAGCCGAGGCCGCGGCGGACCATGGGGTAGGGATCGAGATCGGCGAGGCCGCCGCTGCGCGCCAGGCGCCAGGCGAGGATGATGGGGAAGGAAACCTCGTCGAGCTGGATGCCGCTCCAGTAGGGGGTGCCGTTGATCCAGAAATTCTGGGCGAAGCCGCCGTCGGGGTGCTGGGAAGCGGAGAGATAGATGAGGGCGCGGCGCGGGGTGGCGGAGTCGCCGGAGGCGAGCAGGCCGGTGGCCGACTGTACCAGATCACGGGTCCAGACGAGATGATAGCCGCCCAGATCGTCGTCGCCTTTGACTTCTCCCCAGGGAATGGCGAGAGAGGCGATCAGGGCGCCGGGATAGGTCTTGTCCTCATGGGCGAGCAGCAGGCTGACACTGCGATGGTAGAGAGCGCCGCCATCGTGGGACTGGGCAGCGAGCGGGACGCGATGGTCGCAACTGCGGGCCCATTGTTCGAGGAAGCGGTGGCGGGCGGGATCGAAGGGCTGGTCGAGGCTCTGCAGCAGGGTGTTCACCGCCGCCTGGCGGCTGAAACCGAAGGCGATGCCGGCGGTGAACTCCCGTGTCTTGTCGAGCGCGAGTTCGGCGCAGAGGGCGACGTTGCCGTTGGTCGCCGTGGCGAAGGAGAGGGTGGGGCGGAGGTGCTGGTGAAGATCGGTCCAGCCGTCGCTGGCGCCGACAAACCCGGCCGAGGCGTGGCGCAGCGGGACGTTGGCGGAGACCGCCAGCCAGTTGTTCTGGCGGTGGGCGAGCAGCAGGCGACGCGAGGCCACCTCGCCGACCTCGGCGTTGTTGTTCCATCCCTGACCGCCCAGGTGGGGGGCGCACAGGAC
Source organism: Terriglobales bacterium (assembly GCA_051959955.1). Lineage (GTDB taxonomy): Bacteria > Acidobacteriota > Terriglobia > Terriglobales > SCQP01 > SCQP01. The sequence goes on from JBQCEU010000046.1 coordinate 1,215, forward strand.
AAAGATGCGCAGGCTGTGGAGGAGGGCGGGATCGAGGATCTCCAACCGGGCGTGGATGAGGACACAGCTCAGGTGCGGGTCGGCGAGGATCTGCTTGTGGCAGCGGTAGCGGCCCTGGCGGTCGTCAATGCGGACGCGATAGCCAAGCGCTTCGGGCGCCATGGACTCGAGGTGGGCGTCGCAGTCGCGGCGCTCGGTGTGCAGGAACGTGGCGCCGTCGGTGAACAAGAACTGGAGGTCACGGACCTGCGGGCGATCCACGGTGGGGTAATAGATCTCGGTCAGTGAGCCCTGGGCGAGTGTGAACCAGACGCGGCTGGAGGCGGCATAGGCGGTACCCACGCCGTCCTTGCCGCTGCGCGTCCAGCGCGGCGGCATGCCGGGGGCGCCGGGGGCCTCGCCCTGAGGGAGCGTTTCATCAGGCTGAATGAGATGGACTGCGGGGGAGCTCATAAGTAGGGGTGAGGGGTGAGGGGATGAGGGGTGAGGGTGAGGGGTCAGGGCTGGCTGGCTCCGGCCAAGGCGCTGTGCAGCAGCTCGATGATGCGGTCGCGGCGGATGACGCCGCGCACGCCGCCGTTGGCGACGATGGGGAGTTGGCCGACGTTGTTCTCCACCATTTTTTGCAGGGCGGAAGTGAGGCCTTCGGTGGGGATCACCGTGGCCATGGCGGCGCGGGGGACCATGACGTCACGCACCAGCGTGGCGCCCCATTGCGCCCGGGGGATGCGCGACAGATCGGCGGCGCTGATGATGCCGAGGAGGTGATCATCCTCGTCCATGACCAGGCTGGCGCGGAACTGATGATGCTCGGCCATTTCGCTGATGAAGGCTTCGAGATTGACCTCGGGACCGACGCGGGAGAAGAACGGGGTTTCAAGATCGCGGACGGTGTAATGGGCCAGCGCCGCCTGCACTTCCACCTGCCGCCAACTCTGCTCGGCGGCGGTGAGCAGAAACCAGCCGATGAAAGCCAGCCAGATGCCGCCCAGACCGTAACCGGCGAAGAACTCGAAGACCCCGAACAGGATGAAGGCCAGGGCGCAGAGTTTGCCGATCTGTGTGGCCCAGCGCGTGGACTTGAGAAAATCCCGGTTGGCGCCCCAGAAGATGGCGCGCAGCACGCGGCCGCCGTCGAGCGGAAAGCCGGGGATCAGGTTGAACAGCGCCAGCAGCAGGTTGATGTAGCCCAGCCAGTAGAGCAGGGCGAACAGCGGCTGATGGGGATTGCCGAGACGGCCGAGGCCATACAGGATGCCTCCCAGAATGAGGCTGGTGGCGGGGCCGGCGATGGCGATCTTGAACTCGCTGGCGGCGTCGTCGGGCTCGCGCGTCAGCTCGCTGACGCCGCCAAAGACGAAGAGCGTGATGTTATGGACCGGCAAACCGCGGGCGCGCGCCACCAGGCTGTGCGCCAGCTCGTGGAGGATGACGGAAACAAAGAAAAGGATGGTGGTGGCGGCGGCGGTGGCGATGACCAGAGCGCGCGACCACTGCGGATCAAAGGCGGCGAAGTAGCTGGCCAGCGAAATGCCGATCAGCACCAGGATGATGATCCAACTGGGATGGAACTGGATGT
>JBQCEU010000047.1:0-6841 GCA_051959955.1 Terriglobales bacterium
TCGCTGCTGGCCAATCTGGCGGCGGCGCACACCTCGCTGCTCTTCGATTTGCAGGGACCGAGTTTTACCTTCACCTCCGGCGGCGTGGCGGGCGTGCAGACGCTGAGCGAGGCGTATTGGACGCTGCGCGGCGGCCAGGCCGACCTCATGGTCTGCCATGGCGCCTCCTCTCCGGAGCAGGAGTTCGCCGCCGCGCCGGCGGCCGAGTTCGCCGCCGGGGTGGTGCTGGAGGATTGGGAACAGGCCCTGGCGCGGGGAGCACGCCCGCTGGCCGAACTGACCGCTGGTGCCGGCGCGGCGCAGGCGCCAATCTCCGCCTCGCCGGCCCAGGTAATGGTGGCCGTGGCGGACCGGCTGGCGGCGGGCGGCGTGGCCGCCCTCGACACCCTGGCCGCGGCCCCCTGTCTGGAGCGCTCGGCATGAGCTGCTGGATCACCGGCGCGGGCGCGATCTCACCCCTGGGGACGGGCATGGCCGCCCATCAGGCGGCGCTGGCCGGGGGCCGCGGCGGCATTGGCGCCCTCTCCGCCTTCCCGGCCGAGGGGTTTCCCATCGCCTGCGCCGGCGAGGTGCGCGACCCGGCACTGCCCGCCGGAGCGGCGCGCCCGGAGGCGATGGCGCGGTGCGCTCTGGCCGAGGCCCTCGCCGGCGCCGGTCTGGAGACCACCGGGCCCCAGGCGCGGCGCGCCTTGAGCTTCGCCATCGGCAAGCCCACGCTCGAGTTGACGCGGCTGGCGGCGCTCTGCGGCGATCGAACCGACCCGCAGGCACTGGCCGCCGCCCATCCGGAACTGGAGCGGGAACGGGCCCACTGGGACATGCCCGCGGTTCTGGACCGCCTCGCCGCCCGCGCCGGCGCCGCCGGCCCCCGCTACGCCTGCTACACCGCCTGCGCCAGCGGCAACGACGCGCTGGGGTTGGGTCTGCGCCTGATCGAACGCGGCGTCGCCGACGTGGTCATCGCCGGCGGCACCGATGCCCAGGTGCATCCGCTCAGCCTGCTCGAATTCGAACTCCTCTCCGCCCTCTCGCATGGGCCGGCCGCGAGCGCCTGCCGCCCCTTTGATCGCGACCGCACCGGGTTTGTGGTGGGCGAGGGCGCGGCGGTGGTGGTGCTCGAATCCGAAGCCCACGCCCGCCGCCGCGGCGCCACACCCCGCGCCGTGCTCGCCGGCTACGGCAGCTCCATGGATGCCTACGGCCTGACCAAGTGCCATCCCCAGGGCCGCGGCGCCGCCCAAGCCATGCGCGCCGCCCTGGCCGATGCCCGGCTGCCGGCCGAGGGGGTGGACTACATCAACGCCCACGGCACCGCCACCCTGCTCAACGATCAGGCCGAAGCCGCCGCCATCCAACAGGTATGGGGCGCGGCCGCGGACCATCTGCCGGTGAGCTCCACCAAGGCCATGACCGGGCACCTGCTCACCGCCGCCTCCGCGCTGGAAGCCGTTCTCACCCTGATCGCCCTCGAGGCGCAACTGCTGCCGCCCAACCTCAATTACACAAGCCCCGATCCCGACTGCCGTCTGCACATCGTCACCGAGCCGCGCCCGGCGCGGGTGCGGGCTGCCATGAGCAACGGCTTCGGCTTTGGCGGACAGAACGCCAGCATCCTCCTCACCCGGGCCGGCACCGCATGAACCTCGATTCCCTTTTCGGATTTTTCGACCATTACTTCCTGCGCACCACGGAAAGCCGGGTGAAGATCGCCGGCCACCTGTCGCGGACGACGGTGGAGCACCTGCAGCGGGTGAAGTTCCGCGTTCTGGTGCGGCATCTGGCCCGGCACTCGCGCTTTTATCAGCGCAAGTTCCGCGAGCTGGGCATCAACCCCCACAAACTCCGCAGCCACGCCGATTTGGGAGGCTTTTTCACCACCGCCGACGACCTGCGCAACAACCCCATCGAGGATTTCCTCTGCGACCGGCCGGAGTTCGGCTTCGAGACCACCGGCACCAGCATGGGCGTCAACAAGCGCGTGTACTTCAGCTACCGCGAAATGCTGGAGTACGGCCGCGACGGAGCGGTGGGGATGTGGAACCTGGGCATGCGGCCCGACGATGTGGTGGCCGACGGGTTCGACTATTCCTTCTGGAACGCTCCCTTCACCGCCTTCTATACCATCCAGGCGATGCGCGCCTTTCACGTCATCGGCGCCTTCGTCGAGCCGCGGGAGTTCTACGAGCGCATCCGCACCTACAAGCCCACGGTGATCATGGGCGTGCCGACCCATATCGTGCGGGTGACGGAAGTGGCCGAGCAGGACGGGGTGTGGCCGGTGAAGTTCCTGCTGCTGGGCGGGGAAAACCTGAGCGAGCGCACGCGCAAGTACATGGAAGGAGTCTGGGGCGCCAAGGTGTACCTGAGCTACGGGCAGACGGAAGCCTTCGGCGCCAACGGCATCGAGTGTCCGGACAAGGGCGGCTATCACATGAGCGACCTGAGCCTGGTGAACGAGATCGCCGGACAGGACGAAGAGGGCTACGGTGAGCTCACCTACTCGACGCTCAACCGCCAGGTGATGCCGCTGCTGCGTTACCGTTCCGCCGATGTCACCCGCTGGGCCACCGACGGCGAGTGCAACTGTCTGCTGCGCATGATGCCGCGCATTGCCAAGATCGTGGGGCGCAGCGATGAGCTGATCAACTGTTCGATGGGCAACATCAGCCCCTATTGGTTCGAGGAGATGCTGCGCGACATCCCCACCATCACCGACGACTGGCAGGTGATCGTGCGGCGGGGCGAGCGCGACGACCGCATCGAGTTCCACATGGAGCTGCAGCCGGGGGCCACCGAGGCCCAGGTGCAGGAGCACTTGTTCCGCAACATCCAGGAGCGCTTCCCCGACTGCTGGCGCTACTACACCAAGAAATTTTTCGAGTTTGATTTCCGCTACCATCCGCCCCGCACCCTGAGCGGCGGCCGGAAACTGCGGCGCTTGATTGACGCCCGCGCCAAGGCCTGGGCCGAATAGGAAGAGGAGACGCATGCACGCCAAAACGAAGCTGGAAAAGATCCATTGGCCGATACTCACCCCCGACGACCGCGCCGCCGTGCTGCGCGTGCTGGAGCGCGGCATCCTGTGGGCGCAGACGCGGCCCGAAGGGCTGTACGCCCCCGAGCAGTCGGCGCTGGAGCAGGAGTTCGCGGCCTTTATCGGCGTGAAACACGCGCTGGCGGTCAACGGCGGCACCGCCGGGCTGCACATGGCCCTGGTGGCGGCCGGGGTGGAAGCCGGTGACGAGGTGCTCACCTCGGCCTTCTCGTTTTTGGCCACGCCGGCGGCGGTACTGCATGCCGGAGCCAAGCCGGTGTTCGTGGACATTGATCCACGGACCTTCAACATGGACCCGGCGCTGATCGAGGCCAGGATCACACCCCGCACCCGGGCACTGATGGTGGTGGACATCCACGGCCTGTGTGCCGATTGGGACCCCATCCTGGCGATAGCCAGGAAACACAACCTGATCGTCACCGAAGACGCCTGCCAGGCGCCGGGCGCAACCTATAAAGGGCGCTCGGCCGGCACCTTTGGCGCCGCCGCCGGCTTCAGCGTCAACGGCACCAAGAACTTCGCCGTGGGCGAGGGCGGCTTCATGGTGACCAACGATGACGAGGCGTACTTCCGCGGCAACTGGCTGAAGCAGGTGGGTGAAGGACTGCCCGACACCGACCGCACCATGGAGTTCCAGCACCTGCTGGCTTGGAACTACCGCACCCAGGAGCTGCCCTGCGCCTTCGGCCGCAGCCAGCTCGCGCGCCTGGCGGCGGTGAACGCCACCGGGCAGCGCAACGCGGCCATCGTCGGCGAGTACCTGAAAGACCTGCCGGGCGTGCGGGCGCCTCACATTCCCGCGGAGTGTGTTTCGGTCTACCACAAATACCGCATCACGCTGGTGCCGGAGCAACTGAAGACGAAGCTGCGCGGCGCGGCGCTGCGCGACGCCTTCATGGAAGCGCTGCGGGCCCGCGATGTGGACGTGGACCTGTGGGGCAATGCCCCGCTCTGCGCCCATCCCATGATGCAGGCCCGCTTCCCCGAAGACCGCCCCGAGGCCTACCCCCGCACCCAGGAGATGTTCGCCAACTCCTTCTGCCTCAGCAACGACGAGTACCCCATTTACGCCCAACCCGAGCCGGTCATGCACGCCTACGGCGAAGCCCTCCGCGCCGTCGCCCAAAGCACACTGGGGTAGAGCACTGCACCGGAACTTGACAGCAGTATCCTAGCTCCATGCAGCCGCTCTCGGCTGCCACGGAGGAGTCGTGAATCTACGCCAGGCATTTCGCGGTTGGATGCGTTCGCCAGGACTGGGAGTACTGCTGGTTCTGACGCTGGCACTGGGGCTGGGCGGCGCCGTAACTGGCATCGCCGTAGCCGACCGCGCGCTGGTCAATCCTCTCGGCCTACCGCATCCGGAACGGGTGCTGGGCATTGCCGCCAGCGGTGCGCCGGCAAGCGTCGCGATCTACGCGCGCCTGCCTGCTTTTGCCGCCGTCGCGGGCTATAGCACCGGCAGGGTGCCGGTGGCCGCGGGCGCCAGCCAAAATGCGTGCAATGTCAGCGGAGTAACGGAGGGCTTTTTTCAAGTGGCCGGGGTGACGCCGCAGCGCGGACGCGTCTTCACCGATGCCGAGCTGCAAGCGGGAGACCGTGTGGCGGTGGTGAGCGCTGACCTGAGCGGGAGCGGTTTCGGCGGAGCCGGCGCGCTGGGGCGCAGCATCAGGATCGGCACCACCGCCTTCACCGTGGTGGGGGTCATGCCCGCGCGTTTCGGATTTCCCTACGCCACCGATGTCTGGATCCCGAGCCGTTCCGCCGGCCTCAGCCTTCGGCTGCTGGCCGCGCCACCGGCCGGGGCGCTTCGCCAAAACCGCCTCATTGGGCGCCTGCGGCCCGGCACCTCGGAGCAGGACGCGGCGATAGAGGTCCGCCAGCAGATGCAGCGCGAGGCGGAAGCCTACAACGACGCTCATCCGACGGGCGGGCGCATGGGCGTGAGCACCGTCTTTGTTGCATCCCTGGCCGCATCCCGGTCCGGCAGCTTCAGACCCACGGTTGACCTGCTGCTCGCGGCAGCACTTTTACTGTGGCTGGTGGCCTGCGCCAGCCTGGGCGGCGTCTTGCTGGCCCGCACCCTGGCTTCGCGGCAAGATGCCCTCACCCGACTGACATTGGGCGCCAGCCGCAGCAGCTTGCTCCGAGCGCGCCTGGCGGATGCATTCATCCTGACCACGCCGAGCGTGGTTGCAGCCGCGGGTGCCATGACGGTGCTCATGGCCTGTCTGCGCCGGTGGGCGCCGCCCCAGTTCCCCGGCCTCGATCTACTGCACCCGGCCGCTGCCGATTTTGCACTGCTGGCCGCAATGGCAGTCCCGAGTCTGCTGCTCACCACCCTTCCCGCCGGGCTGTATACACTCCGCTTGCGCCTTCCCACGGGGCAGGACTTCGCTCCCCGGCCGGGCTGGACATGGCCTGCCCTGGTGACGTTTGAATTGGCGGGCGCGTTAAGCCTGACCGTCGCCGCCGGGTTGCTGCTCAGCAGCTACACCCGGCTCATGCGCGTGGATCTCGGGTTTTCCGCCAGGGGAGTGACGACCGTGCAGTTTACCGCGCTGCCGGCGATGCAGTCCGCGCAGAAGCAAATCGCCACCGCGCCTCCTGGCCGGCGCCGTGCCATCGCCGTAGCGCTGGCATCGCATACGGCGGAGCTGAGCTTGCAAGTGCTGCAGGCTGCCGCGAGAACGCCGGGGATTGAGGCGGCCCTGGCCAGCAATCCACCCCTGCTGGGTGAAACCAGCGGACAGTACGTCTACGCCCCAGGTCAAGTCTCTGCCGGCACCATCAGCGTTACTGAAAATATCAGCCGTGGATACTTCCATTTGATGACCATTCCGCTCTTGCGCGGGCGCGACTTCGCCGCCGGCGACACAACCACGACGGCGCCGGTTATCATCGTCAGCCGGAGCCTGGCGGAGCGCCTGTGGCCACATCTCAATCCGGTCGGCCGCCGGCTCATCACTGGCAACGAAGCGCCACTCGCCCGCGTGGTGGTGGGTGAAGTCGCGGACATTCACTCCACCGCGCCCGGAGAGCCGAACTGGGGCACCGGACAGGCCTATTTCCCCTGGAGACAGCCGTACAACGACGGCCTGCCCATGGTTATGACACTGTTGGCGCGCACGCCCGGAACAGGCGGCGCGGCACTCGCCGCGCTGCCGGGATCGGTAAGCGGAATCGAACCGCTGGACACAACTTCCCTGGACGCGGCAACGTCGCGTGCCATCTCTGGCCAGCGCTTCAATACGTTACTGTTGGCAGCGTTCTCCGCCATGGGGCTGCTGCTCGCCTGGCTGGGCTTGCTGGGCATGCTGGCTTTTTCGGTGATCGCTCTGCGGCACGAATACGCCGTCCGCCTCGCACTGGGCGCCAGCCCCGCACGAGTACTGCGCCTCGTGTTCGGCCGCGCGGCGCGGTTGGCCTTGGCAGCGACCGCGCTGGCGCTCGCCGCCGCGGGTGCGGAGGGATCCCTCATGCGCCACCTGCTATTCGGCGTCGGAGCGCTCGACCCAGGCGTGTGGGCGGGCGCCGTCGTTCTCATCATGCTTCTGGCGCTGGCTGCCGCCGTACTTCCAGGTTGGCGGGCAGCCCACATGCAACCGCTCCAATTCCTAAGGTACGAATAAGCAGAAGTCCGGTAGAGGGCATGGACCGCAAGCAACACTGGGAGGCGCTCTATCAGGCGCAGGCGCCAGAGGAGGCGAGCTGGCATCAGCAGCGACCGCAAGTTTCGCTGGAGCTGATTGCCGCCGCGGGCATCAGCAAGGACGCTCCCATCCT
>JBQCEU010000048.1:0-8439 GCA_051959955.1 Terriglobales bacterium
GCGAACAAGCGATTGACCAACACCGCAACCGGCTGCCCGGCTGGCGGGTTGAGGTCAGGGTCAGCGAGGTGGCGGCCGGCCAACAGCGGCACGCCCAGAACGGAGAGATAGCCAGGGCCGATGTCCAACTCGTACGGATGATCCTCGGCGCCACCCGGCCGCTCGAAGACCATTCTGGAGTAACCCTCGGCAAGCGCGGGGCTGAGCAGCGGCGCCTGGCTCTAGTTCGCGCTCGCGACGCCCGCGGGAGAACATGTCGCGGCTGCGCCGCCAGAATCGCCGCCAAGCCCGGGTCATGGCGGCAGCATGGCATAGGTTCTATGGGATAGCAATAGGGATGGCGCCCCAAAAAACGGGCCGGAGGGAACCGGCCCGCACCCTCGCGCCGGTCTACTGCATGGCCGGCAGCGACTTCACAAACGCGTCAAAGTCGGCGTGCAGCTTGGCGCGTGACTGGTCGTGGGCATAAATCATGTGCCCGGAGTCGTAGGTTTCCAAGCGTACCCGACTGAGCGCTGCGGGAGTCATGAAGACGTGCCGCAGACTGTAGCGAGCTTCGAGCACCGGCGTGGCCTGGTCAAAATATCCCTCGCAGACCATCAGCCGCAGGGAGGGATTCTGGGCGAAGGCCTCCTCGAGGTTTGCGCTGGCATCGTTGCCGCCGCCCCGTGCTCCCCAGCCTCCAGCCTTGCCGCTGCCGCCGGCCACGTTGTAGGTCCACTCCGGAATGCCCGCGCCGCCCATGCCGCGGTCACCATACTCGGTCGTGGATTGGTAATCCAGCTCGTTCTTCAGGTAGCCCACCAGTTCGTGCAGATAAGGCGTCGAGAGCAGGTCGCTGGCATCGTAGTCCGGCCGCGTTTCGCCGGGCGTGCGGTTGACACTGGTCACGCTGCCGTCGTAGCGGCCGATGGTTTCCTTGCGATCCTGGAGCAGGGAAGCGTCGAACAGGCCGGTGCTGACCCGCAGATTCCAGTCGTCCAGCAGATCCTCGGGCAGGCCGGTGTAGTCCGACATCTCCTGCAACGCCTGCTTCCTCTCCGCCCCTTGCAGCGCGCCGCCCAGGTCCAGATAGTGCTCGTACTTGGTCTGCGCCCACTGCTCCGCCTCCTGCTCCACCTGGGGCAGCGGCTGGCTCTGAAGGCGCGCCGGCAACTTGTGGAAATGCCAGGCGATGGCGGTTTGCGTCGGCAGCGCCAGCCAATACGGCAAGTCATCGCTGTAGGAGGCGGTGATGGTCGCCATGTTCATGGCGCTCGAAAGCAACACCACCCCGCTCAACGGCACATGATGCTGCCAAAGCACATAGGAAAGACCAGCAGACCGGAACGTCCCATAACTCTCCCCCGCCAGAATCAGCGGGGCATTCAGCCGGTCGTTCTGATAGAGCCACAGCCGCACGAACTGCGCAAAACAGTCCATGTCGCCCTGCGCCGTGGCCGCCTTCATCAGGTTTTCACGCGAGGTGGCGCGGCTGTAGCCGGTTCCGATCGCGTCCACGAACACCAGATCGCTGGCGTCCAGCCAGGTATCGGCGTTATCCACAAGCCTGTATGGAGGCGCCGGATTGCTGCCGTCGGCGTTGAGTTCCACCCGCCGCGGCCCAAAGCCGCCCAGGTGCACGTAGACCGAATCCGAGCCCGGCCCGCCGTTGTAGCTGAACGTCACCGGCCGCGGATGCCCGGAGTCGGGGTGGTTCAGAATGTAGGCCACATAGAACATGTGCCCCATGGTCTTGCCGCTGGCGTCGGGAATGGGAATCTTGCCCACTTCCGCCGTATAGGACAGGGTTTTGCCGTTGACGGTGATGCTGTGCTGGGTCTTGACCGGCGGCGGATCGCTGGCGGCTGGCTCATAGGCATAGGGTTGGGTGCCGCCGCGGCCGCCTTGCGCGGCGGCAGGAATGGCCGTCAGGGCCGCCGCCACGGCCAGCCCCAACCACCGGACCAGGTGCTTTTTCCGTTGCATGGTCAGCGCGTGCCCCCGATCACGGACTTCACGAAATTGTCGAAGTCGCTGTGCAGCTTTTCGCGCGACTGCTTGTGGGTGTAGATCATATGCCCCGACTGGTAATACTCGGTGGCAATATGCGACTGCTCGGCCGGCGGAATGAACAGGTGCCGCATGCTGTAGACAGCTTCCAATACCGGCGTGGCCTGATCGAAGTAGCCTTCGCACAGCAGGATGCGCAGCGACGGCTCCTGGGCCATGACGTCCGCCAGCAGCCCGCTGACATCGGCCGGAGAGCCGCCGCCTCCAAAGCGCCCGCCGGAGAGGTTGTAATTCCACTGCCCCACGCCCGAGCCGCCCAGTCCGTACTGGCCGTACTCGCCGGTGGACTTGTAGTTCAGCTCATCGCGCAGGTACTGCACGAACTCATGTTGGTAGGCGGTGTCCAGGTTGGAGCTGGCGTCGTAATCGGGGTTGTCCTGTCCCGGCGTGCGGTTGGTCCCGATCGCCTCGCCATCATAACGGCCGATGATCTCCTTCTGGTCGCGCAGCAGGGAGGCGTCAAACAACTGCGTGCTGATGCGCAGATTCCAGTTGTCGAGGAAGGCCGCCGGCAGACCGGTGAAGCGCGCCATCTCGCTCAGCGCCTGCTGACGCTGCGCGCCCTGCAGCGCGTCGCCCAAATCCAGGTAGTGCTCGTACTTGCTTTGCGCCCACTGCTCCGCCTGCTCCACCACTTGCGGCAGCGGCTGCTTCTGCAGATCGGCCGGCAGCTTGTGATGGTGCCAGGCGATCGCGGTCTGGGTGGGCAGCATCAGCCAGTAGGGCCGGTCGTCGCTGTAGGAGGGCCGCAGCGTGTCCATGTTGAGCACGCTCGACAGCAGCACGATTCCGCTCACCGGAATATGGTGCTGCCAGAGCACGTCCGCCAGGCCCGCCGAGCGGAAGGTCCCATAGCTTTCCCCCGCCAGCAGGATGGGCGAGTTCAGCCGGTCGTTCTCGTAAATGTAGCCGCGCACGAACTGGGCGAAGGCCTGCAGGTCGCCTTCGGCGCTCGCCGCCGTGGTCAGGTTCTGCTTCGAGGTGGCGCGGCTGTAGCCAGTCCCGATGGCGTCCACGAACACCAGGTCGGTGGCGTCCAGCCAGGTGTCGGCGTTGTCCACCAGCTTGTAGGGCGGCGGCGGCACGTCGCCGTTGTCCTCCAGTTCCACCCGCCGCGGACCAAAGCCGCCCATGTGCACCCACACCGAGGCATAGCCGGGTCCGCCGTTGTAGCTGAACGTCAACGGCCGGGGCGCGCTGCCCGCCGGCTGGTCCAGGGTATAGGCCACATAGAACATGTGCCCCATCGTCTTGCCGCTGGCGTCGGGTACGGGCATCTTGCCCACGGTTGCGGTATAGTGCAGCTCCTTGCCGCCCACCGTGATCGTGTGTTGCGTCTTCACCGGCGGCGGATCGCTGGCCGCGGTCTCATAGGCAAACGAGGTTTGTCCCCGGCGTCCCTGCGCGGCCGCGGGCAGCCAGGCGGCGCAGGCCAGGCCCATGGTCCAGGCAGTGGTGCGCATCCAGCAATGGCGATTGGACATGCGATGGTTCTCCTGACATGAAAAAGCGGCGCGCCCCGGAAGGCGCGCCGCGGAATAATAAGGATCCGGCGCGCCTCCTACTGCGCGACACCGGGAAGGGTTTTGACGAAGGCGTCGAAATCCGCGTGCAGCTTCTCACGCGGCGCCTTGCGGATGTAGATCATGTGCCCCGCCTTGTAGTGCTGGATGCTGATGTTCTTCTGCAGCGCCGGCGGCAGGAACAGGTGCCGCATGCTGTAGTCGGCCTGGAACATCGGCGTGGCGTCGTCGTAGTAGCCTTCCACCAACATCAGTTTCATGGACGGGTTCTTGGCGAATGCGTCTTCCAGCATGCCGCTCACGTCGGAACCACTGCCGCCGCCCTGGCCGAAGCGGCCGCTGCTCAGGTTGTACTGCCAGCCGGTGATGCCCGCCCCGCCCATGCCGCGGTCGCCATACTCGGTGTCCGACTTGTAGTTCAGTTCGTTCTTCAGATAGTTGACGAACTCGTGCAGGTAGGGCGCTTCGATCAGATCGCTGGGATCATAGTCGGTGCGCTGGTCGCCGGGGGTGCGGTTGGTGCCGATCTGACCGCCGTCGTAACGGCCGATGATCAGCTTCTGGTCGCGCAGCAGCTCGGAGTTGAACAACTGCGTGTTGATCCGCAGGTTGTAGTCGTCCAGGAACTGCGGCTTGAGCCCGGTGAAGCGCGCCATCTCCTTGACGGCTTCCTGCCGCTCCGCCCCCTGCAGGGCATCGCCCAGGTCGAGATAGTGCTCGTACTTGCTTCCCGCCCAGTCCTTGGACTCCTGCACCACCTTTTCGATCGGCTGGCTCTGCAGATCGGCGGGCAGCTTCTTGTGCTCATAGGCGATGGCGGTCAGCGTCGGCAACGCCAGCCAGTAGGGCCGGTCGTCGCTCAACGAGGGGCGCAGCGTCTGCATGTTGAGCACGCTCGACAGCAGAATGACGCCGCTCACCGGAATGTGATGCTGCAGCAGTTCGTCGGCCAGGCCGGCGGAACGGAAGGTGCCGTAGCTCTCGCCCGCCAGGATGATGGGCGAGTTCAGCCGGTTGTTGTCGTACAGGTACAGGCGGACGAACTCGGTGAAGGCCTGCAGGTCGCCGGCGGCGCTGGAGGTCTTGACCAGATTGGCGTGGCTGGTCGCGCGGCTGTAGCCGGTGCCGATGGCATCAATGAACACCAGGTCGCTGGCGTCCAGCCAGGTGTCGGCATTGTCAACGATCTTGTACGGGGGCGCGGGGACGCTGCCGTCATCGTTGAGGGCCACCCGCCGCGGGCCGAAGCCCCCCATGTGGACGTAGACCGAATCCGAACCCGGGCCGCCGTTGTAGCTGAAGGTGATCGGCCGGGGATGGTTCGGGTCTGCATTGTCCAGCGTGTAGGCCACATAGAACATATGGCCTTCGGTCTTGCCTGTCTCGTCCGGAACCGGAATCTTGCCCACCGTCGCGGTGTAGCTCAGGGTCTTGCCGTTGACCGTAATGCTGTGGTGCGTGCTCACCGGCGGTGGATCGGTGGCGGCGGTTTCGTAAGCAAAGGGGTCGTTCTGAGCGGCGCCGCGGCCCCGCCCCTGGGCCGCCGCCGGCAGCCAGGCCGCCAGGGCGCCTGCCAGGGCGACACCGGTCCAACGAACTACGCGTGAATGCATCAGCTCATGCCTCCTAAAAAAGGTTTTTCAGGCTGGATTCTGACAGGCAGAGCGCAACAAGGCAAGGAAAAGATGGTCACATCACGATAAAGCTGCCGCGCATGAGCAAACCGGCATCTACGGCCGCCGGCCGGAGTCGCGGGTCAACGTGCGGGCGGCGTTTGCTATTCTGAAGGTTACGCGGCAAGGAGAAGAGGGAACCATGAAATACGTCTATTCGTTTGGCGATGGCAAGGCCGAGGGCAATGGCGGAATGAAGGATGAGTTGGGCGGCAAGGGCGCCGGCCTGGCGGAGATGACCAACGCCGGCCTCCCCGTGCCTCCGGGGTTCACCATCTCCACCCAGACCTGCCGCGAATACTATCGCCTGGGCAACCGTGTCCCGGTCGAGGTGGACGAACAAATGGCCCCGGCGCTCGAACAGTTGCAGCGAGCCGCGGGCCGCCGCCTCGGCGACCCCGACAACCCGCTGCTGGTCAGCGTGCGCAGCGGCGCCAAGTTCTCCATGCCGGGCATGATGGACACCATCCTCAACCTCGGCCTCAACGACCGCACCGTCGAGGGACTGGCGCGGCGCACCCAAAACCCCCGCTTCGCCTACGACTCCTACCGCCGCCTGATCCAGATGTTCGGCAACGTCGTGCTGGAGATCCCCAAATCCGCCTTCGATGCCATCTTCGACGGCCAGAAGAAGAAGCGCCGGGTGAAGCTCGACACCGATCTCAACGCCGAAGACCTCAAGACCGTGATCGCCGGCTACCAGAAGCTGGTGCGCCAGCGCACCGGCCGGGCGTTCCCGCAGGAGGCCCGCGAGCAGTTGACCATGGCTCGCGACGCCGTCTTCCGCTCCTGGTTCAATGACCGGGCGCGCCACTACCGCCGCATGAACAACATCTCCGACGATCTCGGCACCGCCGTCAACGTGCAGGCCATGGTCTTCGGCAACCTCGGCGAAACCAGCGGCACCGGCGTGGGCTTCACCCGCAATCCCTCCACCGGCGAGCGCGAATTCTACGGCGAGTTCCTGATGAACGCCCAGGGCGAGGACGTGGTCGCCGGCATCCGCACGCCGGTTCCCATCCGCGAGTTGGAGCGCCAGATGCCGGCCGTGTACCAGCAACTGCGCGACATCACCTCGCGGCTCGAGCACCATTACCGCGACATGCAGGACTTCGAGTTCACCATCCAGGAAGGGAAGCTCTACATGCTGCAGACCCGCAACGGCAAGCGCACCGGGCGGGCGGCGGTGAAGGCGGCCACCGACATGGTGGCCGAGGGACTGATCACGAAGGAGGAGGCGCTGTTCCGTGTGGACGCCGGCCAGATCTACGAACTGCTGTTCCCCCGCTTTGATCCCAAGGCGCTGAAATCGCAGACCGAGCTCGCCGCCGGCTTGCCGGCTTCCCCCGGCGCCGCCGTGGGCCAGATTGTCTTCACCGCCGAAGAGGCGGTAGCCAGCGTCAAGGCCGGCAAGGGGCCGGTGTTGCTGGTGCGTGCTGAAACCACCCCCGAGGACATTCACGGCATGGAGGTCGCCGCCGGCATCCTCACCTCCCGCGGCGGCATGACCAGCCACGCCGCCGTCGTCACCCGCGGCATGGGCAAGTGCTGCGTGGCCGGCGCCAGCAGCATCGCCGTGGATGAACACAAACGCGAGATGCGCATCGGCAGCCGTATCTTTGGCGAAGGCGAGTGGATTTCCATTGACGGTTCCTCCGGCAAGGTCTACGCCGGCAAGGTCCCAACCGTACCCGGCGATCCCAACGATCCGCTGCTCAAGACCTTTATGGAATGGGCCGAGCCCCACCGCAAGCTGCGGGTGCGTGCCAACGCCGATGTGCCCCGCGACGCCCGCGCCGCCCGCGCCTTCGGCGCCGAGGGCATCGGCCTCTGCCGCACCGAGCACATGTTCTTCGGCGAGGGCAAAATCCAGCATGTGCGCGCCATGATTCTGGCCGAGGATGAAAAGGCCCGGCGCGCCGCTCTGCGCAAGCTGCTCCCCCTGCAGCGCCGGGATTTCGCCGGCATCTTCGAAGCCATGGACGGTTTCCCGGTCACCATCCGCACCCTCGACCCGCCGCTCCACGAATTCCTGCCCGCGCGGGAAGAGCTCATGGTGGATCGGGAAAAGCTGGCGCTGGCTTCCGGCGCCGCCAAGCGCAAGGTCACCGCCGCCGTCAAGGCCAAGTACAAGGATTACGGCATCACCAACGCCCAGGGCCTCGAGCACCTGCTCGCCCGGGTGCAGGATTTGCATGAGGTCAACCCCATGCTCGGCCTGCGCGGCTGCCGCCTGGGCATTCTCTATCCCGAGATCACCGAGATGCAGGCCCGGGCCATCTTCGAGGCCGCCGTCCAGGTGCAGAAGAAGGGCAGGACGGTCAAGCCCGAAGTGATGATCCCGCTGGTGGCTACCGCCAAGGAGCTCGCTCTGCAGGCCGCCATCGTGCGCCGCGTGGCCGACGAGGTGTTGCAGGCTGCCGGCGTCAAGATCGAGTACCTGGTGGGCACCATGATCGAACTGCCCCGTGCCGCGCTCATGGCCGGCGAGATCGCCGCCGAGGCCCAATTCTTCAGCTTCGGCACCAACGACCTCACCCAAACCACCTTCGGGTTCTCCCGCGACGACATCGGCAAGATCCTGCCCATCTATCTCGGGCAGGGTGTGCTCAAGCAGGACCCCTTCGCCAGCCTCGATCAGGCCGGCGTCGGGCAACTGGTGCAGATGGGCACCGCCAGCGGCCGCCGCGCCCGGCCCGATCTCAAGGTCGGCATCTGCGGCGAGCATGGCGGCGATCCCGAGTCGGTGAAGTTCTTCCACCGCACCGGCCTCAACTACGTCTCCTGCTCCCCCTACCGTGTGCTCACCGCCCGCCTGGCTGCCGCCCAGGCCGGCGCCGCCGACTCCGGCACCGCCGGCAAGGAGGCCGCGCGCACCGCGTAACCTCGCGCCTCAACCGGCCTGCCGAGAGCGCTGAGTAGCATATGTTTCCGCGATCCTCTGCCGCCGTAGGCTGGGTAATGTTGGTCGCCCTGGCCTTGGCCGCGCCCGGCGCTCGCGCCCAGGTGCCGATTGCTTCTTTGGCTGGAGTAGTGAAGAGCGAGGCCGGCGGAGCCGTGGACGGGGCCCTCCTCAGCCTTGCCCAGAGCACCAGCGGCCAGGTCACCACCGCCCGCAGCGGACCGCAGGGCCGCCTTCACCCCACTCCGCTGGCGGTCGGGCCCGAGTTGCCCCAGCGGCATGGGGCACG
>JBQCEU010000049.1:0-2545 GCA_051959955.1 Terriglobales bacterium
CAGGAATCGCCGGACGAAGCCGTCAAGTTTGGGCTGGCCAGCTACAACGGCGGCCCCGGCTACGTGCTGGCGGCGCAACGGCTAATCGCCGAAGCCGGCGGCGATGAACATTCATGGGCGGAGGTGGCGCCGGGGCTGGAAGTGGTCGAATGCGCGGGCAAACGGCCCGACTACCGCCAAGTGCAGGATTACGTCGCCATCATCTGGCGGCGGTTTGCGGCGCGGCGTGGATCGCCGATTCCAACCATTGGGGCGGGGGCGGCGGAATGAAGTGGCCCTGGCAGGCCGCGGCGGAAGTGAAACGGCAGCGGGATCACGCCCTGGTGCGGGCGGTGCAGCTTGAGGCGCGGCTGCGGGATGTGAGCGAGGACCGCGAACGGGTGGCGGCCGAACGGCGGCAGGCCGAGGAGGCGCTGGCGCGCGTGGTGGACAACGCGCTGTTTGCCGCCGGGGCGGCACCGGTTTTTCATCCTGAAGATGCGAGGTTTCAGCCGCGGCCGGCGGAGCAGCAGGCAGCCGACGCCCGCCGCGCCCAGCAACCTCTGAGCCCGGCGGAGTGGCGCCGCAAAGTGGAGCTGCTCGATGCCGAAAGAATGGAGCGCGACCGCAAAGCACGGCTGCATGAGGAACTGCAGCGGATGGCCAGCGAGCGCCGGAGCCTATCGTGACGCCTCCCGCGCGGTTGGCGCCCGTGGTTTCGATCGCCAGCGGGCGTGGCTTTCACCTGACGACAGAGGACGACGTGCCAGTCTCCCGATCCAATATCCTGCCCCTTGCCGGGCCATTCACGATGCAATTCCAGGCTTTGATGGACCTGGCCAACTTTGCCGATTCGTTGGAACAGGCCATCGGCGCCCGCCTTGGCGCCGGCTCCTCGACGCAGGCTGCCGCCCCGCCTGCATCTGATTGGGCGATTACAGCTTTGAACGGGCATTACTTCATCGAGATCACTCCCCCCGCCGGCAGTTCGCTGTTGCCTCCTGTGCAACATCAGATCGCCTATGCCAACGACCAGACGTTTGATGTCAATTCCAGCTCCGTTGTTTACACCCTCGGCCTGGGCGAAACCAGCCGCGACATCGTGGACCCGGGCACTACGCGCTATTGGCGCCTGCGCTCGCGATTTCCTGGTTCCGGCTGGAACGCCTGGCGAATGTATGCCACCGCGGCGGGCATCACGGCCCTCAGTTCAGGAACCTTGAAGACGTCATGACGACATCCCCTGTGCCCCGATACTGCTGGCGGCCCTGGCAACCGGCGGATGCCGCCGCGTTGCGCCGGGCCCATGCGGTGCAATGCGGCCGGCTGAACACCTGGTTCGAGTTTCCCGACTTGCGCGATCCGCATTACGTTTGGGCGCTCACCGCCGAACGCAATGGGGAAGCCCAGGGGGTGATCGCGGCCCACGCCACTCTGGAAGCCATGATCGTGGGAGGGGAAGCCGCCATGATGCGCGATCTCATTGAGCACCGGGACTGGTTTGTGCATCAATTGCGCGCACTGGGGGCGGATGAATTGCACGCCTTTGTGCCGCGTGCCTGTCTGGCGGCGATGGAGCCGCTGCTCGGGCGGATGGGATTTCGGCGCAGCAACGAAGCCTTTCTGCCCCTCTATCAGAGTTTGGAGCCATGACGGACTCGGTCGAAAACGTTCTGCGCAGTCTCGACGGCAACGGGGGCCCGGCACCCTCCGCGGACACCGGGGCTGTCGCCGGCGGTCCCCGGTCGGGGCCGGCGGGAGTCGAGCCACCGCCGGCAGTTCAGGCTGCGCTGCGGGAGCTGGTTAAGGCTTACGAACTGGAGAGCGACGCCGTGCGCCAGCGCAAGGTGAGGCTGTGGCGTGAAGCGGAGGAGTTCTGGCGCGGCAATCAGAATATCTGGTACTCCAGCCGTGACAACGCCTGGCATACGCCCTTTGAGCGCGAGGGCGCCGACCCGGGCGATCTGCCCCGGTTTGATTACACGCTCAATCTGTACCGTCCGTGGGGCCTGTCCATCATCGCGGCCCTGATTCAGGCGCCGCCGCGCATTCAGTACCTGCCGGTGAGCGCGGAATCGCAGGAAGACATCGCCACCGCCCAGGCGGCGACCCGGGTGGCCCAGGTGATCGCCCGCAACAACAACCTGTCAACCCTGCGCGTGCGGAAGGCCTACTACCTATGGACACAAGGCATCTACGCCACCTATGTCCGCTATTTGGTGGATGGCGGCTTGTTTGGGCATCACCTGGAGCCCGGCCTGCAGGAGCAGACGCTGCAAGTGCTCCCCGACCGCTACGAGTGCGCGGCCTGCCAGAGCTATGAGCCGGCGGCGGAGAGCGCACCGCGCCGTTGTCGCCAGTGCGGCCTTGAGCTGCCGGAAGCCAGCTTCGCGCCGGCGGAGAGCCTCCGCGCCACCGTGCCCGGCGAGTCCCGCAGCCTGCCCAACGGGGCGGAAAAGCTGGATGTGTACGGTCCGTTGAGTTTCAAGGTGCCGCCCCAGGCGCAGTCGCAGCGCGACTGCTACTACCTCATCCTGGTCGAGGAACAGCACAAGGCGGTGCTGCG
>JBQCEU010000050.1:0-2065 GCA_051959955.1 Terriglobales bacterium
CTCCGCCTCGCCTACCCTCCCCAACCGAACGGACAGCTACTTTTCCCCTTCCGCCGCCGCTTCGTCATCGCCCTCGCTCTTTCTTGAAATGCCGGGCCGGGGCACAGGGGCCCCCGGCCCGGCGTCCCTGGCGGTACAGAGAAAGCGGGATGCCGGGCGCAGCCCGGCAGGGGCCCGCGCCAAGAAATGCCCCGCGCTTGACCCATTGCTCAACCCTCCAGTAAAATAAACGTTTCCCCCGGGTCTTCATCCCGTTCTTGCAAAGCTTATGGGCCACACGCTTCACCAGTTGGGTCAATTACTGTTCGACAGCATCCCCACCATCCTGCTGTTCGTACTGCTCCACTACTACCTTAAGTGGATGCTGTACAAGCCTTTGCGTGCCACGTTGGCGGCGCGGGCGGAACAGATCGAGGGCCGTCAGGCCACTGCGCGGCGCCTGCTCCAGAGCGCCGAACAAAAGCTGGCCGACTACGAAGAAAATCTGCGCGCCCGCCGCGCCGAAAACTACAAGTTGATTGACGCCCGCCGCCAGGAGGGCCTCAAGCTGGCCCAGCAGCATTTGGCCGACGCCCGCCAGCAATCCGCCCAGGCCATGGCCCAGGCGCGGCAGAACCTGGCCGATGAAACCTCCCAGGCGCACGCCCAACTGCGCGGCGCGGCCGAGAGCCTGGCCGGGCAGATCATGACCCAGGTGCTGCGCCCCGCCCACGAGAAGGCGCCGGGGGTGGGCGCATGAGCGGCGCGTTAATGTTGCTGGCCATGCTCCAGGAAACCGGCGACATGCGCAGCATGAGCTGGTGGCTGCCCAAGAGCGGCGAAGCGCGCGAGGTGGTGTGGTGGACGGTACTCACCCTCAACCTCCTCGTCCTGCTCTGGTTCCTGGGCAAGGCGTTGTTCGCCGGCAAGAACTGGAGCATCCCCAAAATGGTGCGCGGCCGCGGCGTAACCATCCGCGAGCAGATGGAGCAGGCGGCGGCGGCGCAGCAGGCGGCCGAGGCCCGCCTCCAGCAGATCGAAGCCCGCATCGCCAACCTCCCGCGGGAAGTGGCGGCCATGGAGCAGGAAGCCCGCGCCGAGGCCGAGAAGGAACACCAGCGCCTGGTCAACGAGGCGCGCCAGGAGGCCGAGCGCATCGCCGCCATGGGCCGGCGCGAAATCGAGAGCGCGGCCAAGCTGGCCCAGAAGGAATTGAAGGGCCTGGCGGCGGCGCTCGCCGTGGATCTGGCCCGGCAGCGCCTCCGCGAGCAACTCACGCCCGAGCAGGATGCCGCCGTCGTCGCGGGCGCGCTCGGCGCCATGCGCCTGCCCGGCGGGAGGCCCAACTAAGCCATGGCCGCCATCGAACAGCGTTACGCCCGGGCGCTCGCCGACCTCGCTTTCCGCGCCCAGGCGGATACGGAAAAACTCCGCGGGGATCTGCTGGCCGTCAGCCAGACGCTCGCCGCCAGCCTCCCGCTGCGCATGGTGCTCGCCAGCCCCGCCGTCGGGTGGGATAAAAAACGCGCCATCCTCGACGCCATCGCCGAAAAGCTGGGGCTGTCGCGCCTCACCCGCAACTTCCTGCTGGTGGCCGGCGAGCGCGGCCGCAGCACCCATATCCAGGGCATGGAGCAGGCCTTCGAGCAGATTCTGCTCGACCGCGCCGGCATCGTCCGCGCCACCGTGACCAGCGCCCGCGCGCTGAACGCGCAACAACAGAGTGAGATCGCCTCCGCCTTGGAGCGTCAGTTGGGCCGCAAGCTGCAAACCCGCTACGCCACCAACCCGGAGCTGGTGGGCGGCTTCGTCGCCCAGGTGGGAGATCAGGTCTACGACGGCAGCATCCGCGGCCGTCTGGAAAGGCTGCGCCAGGCGCTCATCCGCGCCTGAGACGCCGCCACAGGAACAGTTATGGCAACTTTGCGTACCGACGAAATTTCCGAAATTCTGCGCAACCAGATTGAAACATACGACTCCGTCATGGCCCTGTATGAGGTAGTCACGCTTGTGTAGGAGGGCGACGGCATCGCCCGCATCTACGGCCTCGCCAAGGTCATGTCGGGCGAGCTGCTCGAGTTCCCCC
>JBQCEU010000051.1:0-2845 GCA_051959955.1 Terriglobales bacterium
GGTGCGGCAGGCGCTGTGGCCCGACGGCACCTTTGTCAACTTCGAGCGCGGCATCAATAGCGCCGTCCGCCGCCTCCGCGCCCTGCTCGGCGACAGCGACGAAGCCCCCGCCTACGTCGCCACCCTCACCGGCCAGGGCTACCGCTTCATCGCCGCGGTGGAGCGCGAGCCCGTGGGGGAGGCCCCGCCCGACGCCACCCCGGCGCAGCCCCTTCCCTCAGCCCCGCCGCCCCGGCGCTCCCCCGCCCGCCGCTGGGTCCTCGCCGCCGCCATCGCCGTGGCCTTGTGGGCGGGGGCGGGAGGGCTCTGGTCCCGCTTCCAGGCCGCGCCCCAGGTGCTGCGCATCCATGCCCTCACCACCGACGGCGGCATGGACCTGCCCGCCCGTCCCGCCAGCGACGGCAAGCTGCTTTACTACCTCGACCGCGCCGGCGGCGGCTGGAACCTCATGCGCAGCGACGGCAACCCGGGCAACGCCCAGCGCCTGTTGCCGCTCTTTCCCGGCCGCAGCACCCGCCTGCTCGACGTCAGCCATGACGGCGGCGAATGGCTGTTGGGCAGCTTTCTGGAACGCGGCGAGGAAGCGGCGCTGTGGCGCCAGCCCGCCACCGGCGGCGCCCCGGTGCGCCTGGGCGGCCTCCACGCCCTCGATGCGGTCTGGTCTCCCGACGGCGCCGCCATCTTTTACTCTTTCGGCGGCGCCCTCTGGCGGGCGCGCAGCGATGGCAGCGATCCGCAACGCCTGGCCGGCTTCTCCGGCAATCCCGACTGGCTGGCCTTCTCACCCGACGGCCGCACCCTGGGCTTCACCGCCAACTCTCCCAACGGTGTGCAGGCGCTGTGGCAATGGACCCCGGCCGCAGGCGCCCGCCTGCTGCCTGCCTCCCGCCCGCGCTGCTGTGCCGCCTGGTCGCACGACGGCCGCTATCTGCTCTTCAGCCAGCTCCAAACCGACGGCATCTGGGACCTGTTCGTGCAGCCCACCGCCCACTGGCCCCGCCTTATCTGGCCATGGTTCAACCTCCGTCCCCGCCAGCTCACCTTCGGCCCGCACTCGAGCTGGGGTGCGTTCACCGGTTTCGGCGACCGCGAGGTGGTCTTTTACCAGCAGCTTTGGCGTGAGGAAGCCGCCCGTTTTCGGCCCGCTTCCCTCCGCACGGATCCCCTCCTGCCCGGCCGCAGTGCCATCCAGATCGTCTACAGCCCTGACGGCCGCCACCTCGCCTATCTTGACACCCGCGACTCCACCGTCTGGACGGCGGATGTGGATGCACAACTCCGCGCCGCCAACTTCCGCCAAATCTCCTCCTCGGGCCTGACCGCCGCCTTTCCGCGATGGTCGCCCGACGGCCAATGGATTGTCTTCGCCGGCCAGGCAGCCGGCCAGCCCTCGCGCATCTATAAGGTCGCCGCCGCTGGCGGCCCCGTCACCCAGGTCACCCCTGCCGGACTCGCCCCCACCACGCAGTTGCTCAGCCCTGATTTTTCCCCCGACGGCAGCCGCCTGGTGGTTTCGGTGGATTGGGAGGGGACCGGCGCGACCATCGGCATCGTCCAGGGCAACAGGCTGACGCTCTTGCCCGCGGCCCAGGGCTACGGCTCCGCCCGCTGGTCGCCCGATGGCCGCTGGCTGGCGGCCTATAGCAGCGATCAGCGCCGCCTCGCCCTCTACAACTTCGCTTCGCGCCGCTGGCAGGTGGTCGCCCACGGCAACGCCTTCACCGGCCCGCTCTGGTCATCCGACGGCTACGTCTACTTTCAGGATCTGCTCGCCCCCGGCGAGCCGTTGTTCCGCTACCGCCCCGGCGCCCCCGCTCCCCAGCAAGTCGCCGAGTTCTCCGCCATCCTCGACGGCGGCGTCCACCGCTGCGGCTTCACCGGCCTCGCCCCCGACGGCTCGCTGCTGCTGTCGCTCAACCGCGCCTCCGCCGACCTCTACGCCGCCTCCCTCGATCTGCCCTAAAATCGCGGCATGCCCAGCCTGCTGCCCACCTTCTTCCTCAGCCACGGCGGTGGCCCCTGGCCTTACATGCAGGGCGAATTTCGCGCCCATTTTGCCCAGCTCGAAGCCGCTCTCCAGCAGGTCCCGCGCCAGTTGGACATCGCCCCCAAAGCCATCCTCGCCATCTCCGGCCACTGGCAGGAACGCGAGTTTGCCGTCATGTCCAGCCCGGCGCCGCCCATGATCTACGACTTCGGCGGCTTCCCACCCGAGACTTACCAGATTCGCTACCCATCTCCCGGCGCTCCCGCGCTGGCGGAAAAAGTCGCCGGCCTCATCCGCGCCGCCGGCCTGCCGTCGCATCTCGATCCCGCCCGCGGCTACGACCACGGCGTCTACTCGGTCCTCGCCGTCGCCTGGCCGCAGGCCCATATCCCGGTGCTTCAGGTCTCGCTCCGCGCCGACTTCGATCCCGCCGCCCACCTCGCCCTCGGCCGCGCCCTCGCCCCTTTGCGCTCCGAAGGCGTGCTGATCATTGGCAGCGGCAGCAGCTACCACAACCTGCGCAGCTTCTTCGAGGATGGCCCCAACCACCCCCGTGAAGAATCGGCGCAGTTCGACGCCTGGCTGCGCCAGACCATGGCCGCGCCCCCCGCCCAGCGCACCCAGGCCCTGCTCGACTGGGAACGATCCGCCCCCCACGCCCGCCTCGTCCAACCCACCCCCGATCACTTCCTCCCTCTCCACGTCGCCGTCGGCGCAGCCGAATCCTCCCCCGCCACCCTCATCTACCACGAAGACACTTTCTTCCGCCGCCTCTCCGTCTCCAGCTTCCGCCTCGGGTAACCCCTAACCCCTAACCCCTGGCCCCAGCCAGCCGCGGCACAACTTCTGCTTGACATA
>JBQCEU010000052.1:0-3021 GCA_051959955.1 Terriglobales bacterium
GCGAACCAGAGGCGGAAGTCGGTGTTCTTGCACCAATTGTAGTAGGTTGAGCTGGGGACGCCTACGCCAGCGCAGAGTTCCTGGATGGTCTTCAGGCATGGGTGCGCATCAACATAGTCAAGCAGGCGCCGCTGTGCCGGGTTGGGGACGAAGGCGGACGGTTGAGTTGAGGACATTAAGATCCCTCCGCCAGGTTGGAAGCTGTTTTGGGCGCGGGGTCGATTGTTCTTTCGGTTTCAGTTTTGTGCTTCTTTTTATGCGGTTTGGGTTGGACCAGCATTTGACTAGTTTGAACCAGCGACGCCTTGCTTCTCGCCCGAGGGCGGCGGCGGAGGGAACGAAATGAGCTTGCTCCTGGCCGGCTGGGGACGTTTGATTATGGCGAGGTCCAACGCCAGGTCTCCGATTTCCTGCACTTGCTCGACGGTGACCGGCCGGTGGCGCAGGATGCGCGCGGTCAGGGCCGTGAACCGCGCCTCCCGCCGCTTGGGCCGGGCTTGCATCTGGGAATGCGTCATACCATGAAACTATGCCCACTTCGGGCTTTTGCACATCCCACGGTTGGGTGGTGCGTAGCCCATAGTGCGGGTGCGGTTTTAGGCGGTTCGGATGCGCGGCCCGCCTCGCCTGCATGGCAGCGTTATGCTACGGCCGCGACCCCGCCGTTGGCCGCGCCCCAGTGGGGGAATGGAGCGCGCGGCGAACATTTGGTCGCCCACACCAGGTCGCGCACTTTGCGGCGACGAAGACAGAGTGCGGCCAGAAGGCGGTCCAAGGCGCGTCGTTCGCCGTACCACTCGGGCGGCAGCTCATCCCCAATGGCAAAAAGGACGCATTCGTTGAACTGCTCCACCTGTGTCAGCCACGGTTCAAAGGAGCGCCAGCCGGTTATGCCGGAATACACGAGGCTGTGGCTGTAGACCCCGCGCAGTGGCGAATCGGGAAAGTTCCAGTCCTCAGCGTTGAAGCAGAACCCCTGGTCTATCATGAGCGCACGCATAGGTTCCTCGGGCTCTTTGCGGCAGAAGATGATCTGGCGACCGTCGCAATTGCAGGTCCACTTGTCGAAGACGAAAATGCCAGCGAACTCTCGCAGATTCCGAAGCTTCCCCAATGCAGCGCTTGGCAAGTAGTCGTAGATGGGTGCGTGGGGATCGGTGCCGGGAAGGCGTGAGCCAAAGTGTATCCCGGCGGCGCAAGGCGAAGCTTTGCTGCCGCTGCGCAGTACTAGTTCTGGGGAGCTAGCGATTAGGCGTTGGGTCACTTCGACCATTGCCATGGGAGGCACTGGCAGCCCAAGGGTTTGCGCGAGGCGGCCTGCCAGCCATTCGTTGGCGAGGATCCGGCGCCCCTGGGGGTTGTTGGCGAATTTCACGACGTAGAAATGGCCGTCGTCGGCGCGCATGAGGTGGGCCTGCGAGCCACCCCGCATGGGGCGGATGTGTTCCAACGCGGTCAGCATATTTCACCCTCCTCCATTGCTACTGCGGTGCAGTATCGCAGTTGTGGGCGGAGAGTGCGAGACGCGCAGAAGGGTTTCCCCCAAAGGGAGTTGGGTGAAGGTCCTCCAGCTTGGACTGCGTGGCTATTAAGGACTTGCGGAGGAGAAGGCTTCCTGGCCGCCTTAACAGGCTGCTGAAAATCGGCGCTGAAGAGTGCGTGCCTTAGTCCCAGGCACGCCGGCGCCGATTCAGATGAGGCGGGGCGCCAGGGCTGTCGAAGGCCGCCAGGACGGGCGGTTTCGCGGTTCCTCCGCTGTCAGGCGGGCCGCGCCAGCAGCTTGCGCATTCGGACTAGGTTGTAGGCCGCTGCCGCGAAGGTG
The DNA here is from genome assembly GCA_051959955.1 of Terriglobales bacterium. Lineage (GTDB taxonomy): Bacteria > Acidobacteriota > Terriglobia > Terriglobales > SCQP01 > SCQP01. Next base: position 1,823 of record JBQCEU010000052.1, read on the forward strand.
AGACCGCTCCCGTCCCCGGTACCGCGTCCTGCGCAACAGCGCCACCGTCTTCATCCACCCGAACACCTCCTCGATCCGCTTCCGCTTCTTCTGGCTGATGCCATAGCCCACCTGCTCCGCCCGACGCGCCGGGATGGCGCTGCCGATGCGCTTGCGGCCACGTAGTCCTTGGCCCTCACCTTCTGGCATTCCGACTCGAACTTGTGGTTGTCGAAGCCCTTGTCCGATCCGCATGTCACCGAGTGCGATCCCGGCAGCGGTGCCAGCATCTGCAGCGCGGCGTGGGTCTCCGCATTGCCGTAGGCATGCGTCAGCCGAGTCCGCGCCACCAGCTCATTGCGGTTCTCTGTCAATAAGTGACCGCGGTAGGCCTGCTTGGTTTCGCTTCCCTTCGCCTTGCGTGCCAGTGTCGCCTCCGGGTCGGTCGTGGACATGTGCGTGTCGTTGCTCCGCTTCTCGCCGTGGCAGTTGACCTCCGGGTTCCGTCCCCCAGCCAGCGGATCGTCGTCGCCGTCCACCCGCCGCAGGCTCTTCTGTCCAGCCCACGCCTCGATCAGTGTGCCGTCCACGCTGAAATGCTCGTCCGACATCAGCCCCGCCGCCTCAGCCTGCCGCCGCACCTGCTCGAGGAACGCCTGCGCCACATCGCTGCGCAGCAGCCGCTCCCGGTTCTGGCTGAAGGTGGAGGCGTCCCACACCCGGTCGTCCATGTTCAGGCCCACGAACCAGCGAAACAGCAGGTTATAGTCCAGCTGCTCCATCAGCATGCGCTCGCTGCGGATCGAATACAGCATCTGCAACAAAGGCGCCCGCAACAGCTTCTCCGGCGCAATCGACGGCTGGCCACGCTTGGCGCTCATGGCGTCAAAGCGCCGCGACAGTCCTCACAGCGCCGCATCCGCCATGCGCCGCATGGACCGTAACGGGTGATCCTGTGGAACCCGCTGCTCGGCGCTGATATAGCTGAACATCCCGCTCTGTTGTTCGTCGTCTCAGCGCATGTTCCTCTGACGAACCACGGTCGCCTCCGGCTAGACGCAATCCGAGCTTTTTTCAGCAGCCTGCTAACCGCATCCCAAAGGGCCTGATCGGGCACCGTCACCCAGCCGCGCTCGGCAGGGCCGAAGCGATTGCGACGAGTGAACAGATCGGGCGTAATGGACGGCAAGCAGTCTTTCCCTTCCGACGTGCTTCCCATT
>JBQCEU010000053.1:0-31978 GCA_051959955.1 Terriglobales bacterium
ACGCTCTTCCGATCTATATTGTGTTTACGATTGTGGCGCGGGCCCCTGCCGGCTACGCCGGCATCCCGCTTTTCACGGACCGCCGAGGACGCGGCGTTGGGGGCCCCTGAGCCCCAACACCGCATTTGGCATTGATTGGCGCGGGCCCCTGCCGGGCTGCGCCCGGCATCCCGCTTTCTGCGGACCGCCTGGGACGCGGCGTTGGGGGCCATTGAGCCCCAACGCCGCACTTCCAGAAGGGTTACGCGGTCCCTGGCGCGAGGCTCTGCCGCATTTTCTGGAAATGCGGAGCCACGGCGCGGCCGGCGTGGCGGAGCGTCGCTGGAGGTTCGCGAGAGCGGGCGGCGGAGCCGGGGGCCCGCGATGAATGAATGCAGCGGCGGAGCCGGGCGCCCGCGAGTAATGAAGGCCGCAGCAGCCCTGCGGTAGAATGGTGGGGAAGCCCAGAGCGCCTGTAGCTCAGCTGGATAGAGCGTTCGCCTCCGAAGCGAGAGGTCGCAGGTTCGACTCCTGCCAGGCGCACCACCTTGCGATGAAAATTGCGCTTACCGGCATCAAGCCCAGCGGGCCTCCCCATCTGGGCAATTACCTGGGGATGATTCGTCCGGCGCTGGGGCTGGCGGCGCAGTATCGCTGCCTGTACTTCATCGCCGACTACCACGCCCTGACGACCCTGCACGACGGCGCGGCGCTGCGCCAACATACGCGCGCGCTGGCGGCCACCTGGCTGGCGCTGGGGCTGAATGCGGACGAAGCGCTGCTCTATCGCCAATCGGATGTGCCGGAGATTCCGGAGCTGTCCTGGATCCTGAGCTGCTTTACATCCAAAGGGATGCTCGATCGGGCGCACGCCTATAAGGACGCGCTGGCGCAGAACCGCGAGGTGAGCGTGGGGGTGTACACCTATCCGGTGCTGATGGCGGCCGACATACTGGCGTTCGGGGCGCAGGTGGTGCCGGTGGGGCGCGACCAGAAACAGCATGTGGAGATATGCCGCGACATTGCGCAGCGGTTCAACCACGTCTACGGCGAGCTGCTGACCGTGCCGGAGGCGGTGATCCAGGAAGAAGTGGAGACCATTCCCGGCCTGGACGGGCGCAAGATGAGCAAGAGCTACGACAACACGCTGCCGCTGTTTCTCGACAGCGGGCGGCTGCGCAAGCTGGTGATGCGCATCGCCACCGACTCGACGCCGGTGGAGGCGCCCAAGGATCCGGAGGCGGCGCCGGTGTTTTTGCTCTATCGGCATCTGGTGGGGCGGGAGGCGGCCGCGGGATTGGCGGAGAAACTGCGCGCGGGCTGCACCGGATGGGCGGCGGCCAAGCAGGCGCTGTTCGAGGCGCTGGAGGCGGTGCTGGGGGAAGCACGGACGCGGTATGAGCAATGGATGGCGGACGGCAGCGCGCTGGAGGCGGTGTTGCGGCGGGGCGCGGAGCGGGCGCGCGACCTGGCGGCGCCGCGGATGGACGCGATCCGGCGCGCGGTGGGCGCGCGTTGAAAAGGCGGCGCATCCGATCCATCAACCGTCCCGGATAAAAAGCGGTTGCCGGGATGCGCGGCGCTCGCACACAATGAAAACAAGTTGTTGCGCGCGAGATCCCAGCGCCGAAGCCTTCGGCTGATCCTGTTCCTGGTTCCGCTCCTGCTGTGGAGGGCGGCGCCCGGGCAGAATTCCGCGCCTTCCGGGGATGCGGTGCTCCAACAGGCGCACGCGCTGCACCAGGCGCTGCAGGCGAAACCGGCGGGAGAGCGCACCGCCGCCGATTACCAGCGCATCCTGAAGCTGCTGCCGCCCCTGTGGCGCGACCCCCAGGCGGCCTCGGCGGACGATGCCCGCTTCGCCTACGCCAGCCTGTACGTGGCCATGGCGCGCGACCTGCACGACGAAAAAGCCTATGCCCAGGCGGCCGACGCGTTGCGCGCGTTGCTGCGCGTGTCCCCCTACAGCGCCTATCGCCGCAATGCCGAGTTCGCGCTCTCGCAGATCGAAATTTTTCATCTGCATCAGGCCGACATGGCGCGGTCCAACCTGGAAGGGTTTGTGCGCAACTACCCCGCCGATCCACGGGTGGGGGTGGCACGGCTGGAAATTCGCGGGCAAAAAGTGGCCGAGCCGGCGTATCTGCTGGGACCCGAGCCCGCCGCCACCGTGCCGGGCGCCGCGCCCGCGCCGCCGCCGGCCTCCGCCCCCGCTCCGCGGGCCGCGGCACCGGAGGCGGCGCCGGATGCGGATAGCCCGCAGGGTCCGGCGAGCCAGAGTTGGACGGTGAACATCGGCAACATCTCGCAAGTGCAGGTGTACACCACGCCGCGGGCCAGCAGCGTGGTCATCGGATTGCGCCGGAATGTGAGTTTCCAGCGGGGCGAACTGCCGCGGCGGCACCTGGTGTATTTCGACATCAGCAGCCGGGGCGGCGCCGACGCCAGCGGGTCCAAAACCTTGCGCGTGGGCGATGGCCGCGTGGTGCGGATTCGGGTGGCCGACAACCGGCCGGGCACCACGCGGGTGGTGATCGAAACCACACCCGGCTCGGATGCCGACCGGGGCGGTTTGTTCCCCAACCCCGAGCGCCTGATCGTGGGGGTGCGGGGCGCCGCATCCGCCACCGCGGACCAGGCGCCGGCGTTGGCGCGTCCCGCCGCGCCGCTGAGCGACGGCGGCGATTCGCTCACCCGCGCCCTGGGACTGAAGATCCGCCGCGTCGTGCTCGACGCCGGCCACGGCGGCCATGATACCGGCACCATCGGGCGCGGCAATCTGCTGGAGAAAGACGTGGTGCTGGACGTGGCGCTGCGCCTGGGCAAGCTGCTGCACGAGCGGCTGGGCCTCGCCGTCACCTATACCCGCAGCGACGACACCTTCATTCCGCTGGAGGAGCGCACCGCCATCGCCAATCGCGCCCACGCCGATTTGTTTGTGTCCATCCACGCCAATTCCAGCCCTTCCACCAGCGCGCGCGGGGTGGAGACGTATTATCTGAACCTGACCCACGATCCGCAGGCGCTGGCGGTGGCGGCGCGCGAGAACGCCGGCGGCGACCAGGGCATCCATGATCTGCCCAAGCTGGTGCGCACCATCGCGCTCAACGACAAGCTGGCGGAGTCGCGCGAGCTGGCCGAAGATGTGCAGCAGAGCCTGGCGCGGGCCACGGGCGAAGCCGACCGCGGCGTAAAAACAGCCCCGTTTGTGGTCCTGATCGGGGCGCAGATGCCTTCGGTGCTGGCCGAGATCTCGTTTCTGAGCAACCGCACCGACGATCAGAAGCTGCGCCAGACCGCTTATCGGCAACGGCTGGCCGAAGGGCTGTACCAGGGACTGCGGGCGTACATACTCTCGCTCAGCGGCGAGCGAGCGGCGGCGCTTAACTAGGCGCGGGGCCCCGGCGGCGGCGCCGCCACCCCGCTTTCTGCGAACCTGCAGTGTTGCCTGGCTGGGGCCCCCCAGCCCCAGCCCGGCGCAACAAGAGGGTGAGGCGGAGCTTCGCGCGGAGGTCGCGCCGACTCCGAAGGGCGCAGCCCCCGCGGGCGCGCCCTCGCGTAGCGGGCCAGTGGCCAGCGCGGACCCGGGGGCATTCAGTACACTGGGAAGGTGAAGCGGGGTCTGGGGATCATACTTTTGCTGGGTGTGGTGGCGATGGCGGCGGCGGCGCCGACGCTGCCGGAGTTTGCCGGCTGGCGGAAGACGCAGACCCAGACGTTGACCCCGGTTGAGGCCGGACTGGCGAGAAATCAGGCCGCGGCCCTAGGGGAATATGGGCTGGTAAGCGTCGAGCGCGATGTGTTCCAGCGGGGAGACCGGCAGATTCATATAGAGGGACTGCGCTTCCACGACAGCCGGGGCGCCTTTGGCGCGTTTACGTTTTTGCGTCCGGCGAATTTTCACCCGTTTGACATAGGCCAGAAGGACGAACAGGCGGCGTCGGGCGGTACTTCGATTCTCTTCACCCGCGGCGAGTGGCTGATGCGTGTGGAGATGGATGAACTGACGGCGATGACGGCGGCGGAGATGCGCGATCTGGCGGCCCGCATTCCAGTGCGGGGTGATCCGGCATTGTCGCTGCCCAATCTACCGTACTACCTGCCGCTGGACCATCGCCAGCCAGGCACACTGCACTTCACCGAGGGGCCGGCGGCGTTCGCAGCCAGTTGTGATTGGTTGCCGGCGACGGCGGTGGGCTTCGACCATGGCGCCGAGACGGCGCTGGCGGCCTACGATCTGCCGATTTCGCCGCCGGGAGCGGAGCTGCTGGTAATTTCCTATCCCACGCCCACCATGGCGCGCACACGGCTGGCGGGGCTGGAGAAGGCGGCCCAGGCACCCGGGCGCCGCAGCGGACCGCTGGTGATGCTGGTGCATGGCCTGAGCGCCGATGCCGCCGCGCCGCTTCTGCAAGCGGTGAACTACGACGCCGAAATTACCAAGGTGCCGCCGGTTCCGGTGGGAGTGGAGGGACTGCCGGCGCTGATCCTGGGAATTTTTCTGCTGTGTGCGCTGATCATCGGCGTGGCCGTCGTGGTGGGAGTGCTCAGCGGGACCACGGCGGTGATGTTGGAGCGGGTGTTGCCGGAGCGGTTTCGGCGCCGTCAGCAAGAGAACCTGATCCGCCTGCATCTAGAAGGTAAAGGGTCACAAAACCCGCAGGCAGGCTTCCGCGGCCAATCCAAGTAGTTGATTTTAAAGACTTTAATTTGTTGCGGTGGAACTGCTTTTCGCCTTGACACCTTGCGCGCGGCAACCGTAAGATGCTCCCCATTGATGGTTTCGGGGGCCAGACCCCCGGTCAGCCGGGATTCGCACCCTTCTTGCCGGGCAACCTTCGGAACTATTCTCCAACCACCGCGCCCTCCTCTCTGCCCTAGCCAGCAGACGGGAGGGCGCGGGCTTTTATACGCTCGTTAGAGGACTGCGCCGCGGTCTTGGCTCGCGGCCGGCGCGAGGGGCGCGGCGAGGGCGGATGTTAGAATCGAAGCATCGCGTAGGCACCGCGCAGGAGCGACCATCACGAACCGGAGCCTGGAGACGGAACTGGCGGCCGAGCCGCACTTGGGGCGCATGGAGCAGGCGCTGGCGGCCGTGGTGCGAAGCCCCGGACCGGCGGTGCGCATGGCCATGGTGGCGGTGCTGGCGCAAGGGCACCTGCTGATTGAAGATGTGCCCGGGGTGGGCAAGACCACGCTGGCACAGGCGCTGGCGCGGGTGATGGATTGCGGCTTTTCGCGCATCCAGTTCACCAGCGACCTGCTGCCGTCGGATGTGATCGGCATCAGCGTATACAACCAAGTGGAAGCGCGGTTCGAGTTCAACCCCGGGCCGCTTTTCACCCATGTGCTGCTGGCGGACGAGATCAACCGCACCACGCCCAAGACACAATCGGCGCTGCTGGAAGCCATGAACGAGCGGCAAGTGACGGTGGATCACCACACGTACCCGTTGCCGCAGCCTTTCTGGGTCATCGCCACGCAGAACCCGGCCGAGCATCACGGAACCTATCCCTTGCCGGAGTCGCAGTTGGACCGTTTTCTGCTGCGCATCCGCATGGGCTATCCCAGCCCGGCCGACGAGCGCGCGATTTTGCGGGGCGATGCCGGATTGGCGCGGCTGGAGCAGATGGAGCCGGTGCTGACGCTGGAGGAGGTGCGGCGCCTGCAACTGCAGACGGAGGCGGTGCGGGTGGAGGACGCCGTGGTGGATTATGAGCTGGCCCTGGCGGCAGCCAGCCGGGAACATCCGGCGCTGGAACTGGGTGTGAGCCCGCGGGGCATGCTCATGTTGCATCGCGCGGCCCAGGCCTGGGCGCTGCTGGAAGGCCGCACGTTCTGCGTGCCCGGGGACGTGAAGCAGCTTTGGGTGCCAGCCTGCGCCCATCGCGTAGTGGTGCGGGGACGGGCGGAGAAGCCCGAAGCCGCGGAACAAGTACTGGCGGAGATTGCGGCCCAGGTGCCGGTGCCCGAATAAAAGAACGCCGATTGACGGCGCGGGGCACCGCGCGCGAGTCAGCAAAAAGGCGGCCCTTGCGGGCCGCCTTTTTGCGAGTTGCTGCAACCGTGGAGGTTAAAGGATGCCGCCACCGCAGCTGTTGCTCACCACTTGCACGTTGGTGACGCTGAGCTGTTGGTTCTGCTGCTGCCCCGCCTGCTCGGCCGGATTGGCGGCCGGGTTGGCTGGGTTGGCAGGATTGGCGGGGGGGTTGGTGGTGGCCGCAGCCGCCGACGGCGTGCCGGTCACGGTAACGGTGTGGCCGACATGGGCGCTGAGATCCACGTCGCTACTGGCGGCGGTGAGGTCGTAGGTTTTCATGGTGGACGAATCAGTCAACTGGTAGCCGCTGCCCGAGGTTGCCTTTTGCAGGCACCCGGTGGCGGTGACCGGCTGTTGCTGTTGTCCTTGCTGCATTGCGGGGTTTTGCTCGGCGGGATTCTGGGCCGCCGCCAGCGGGGTCATGGCGAGTCCAACCATGGCCGCCAGCAGAACGGTGAGATAGACCCAAACGGGCGAGTTTTTCTTAGCCATCATTTTCCTCCTGTTGATCAGACAACTTTCGCATCAGCCCGAGGAAGAAGTGGCATCGAGTTCCGGGGGTGCGAACCCCGGGTTCGGGCTTTCTGCTCTCTTGCTTGCGCTACAACAGAAGATGCCCTAGCGCGCAGGAAGGTTGGGAGGGAAGTGTGAAGCGGAGCTGAGGCGGTGTTACTGTGGCGGAGAGGGAAAAAATATGGCAACGCCGTTAGCTCAGCGCCACAGCGCACCCGTGCCGGCCGGCACGCCACCGCTCAGCCGTCAGGAATTGGCGCGCCTGCAAGGCGAGGTGCCCGACTGGAAGGTGCGGAATGGCCACGACCTGCACCGCAGTTTCCAGTTCCCCGATTTCGCCCAGGCGCTGGCCTTCGTCAACCGGATTGGCGCGGTTGCCGAGCAGGAACAGCACCATCCCGATATCGGCCTGGGATGGGGCAGAGTGGATGTAACCACCTTTACACACTCGGTGGACGGCCTGACCGAAAACGACTTCATCCTTGCCGCCCGCATAGATGCTCTGGGGCGCTGAGCGCGCCCCAGAGCGTGGGGCGCGCTGCGCGGGGGGGGAAGCTCGCGCCGTGGCGCGAGCTTGGGGGTCGCAGCGCTCCGGGGCTGCGAGGGATTAATTATTCGTCGAGATGGTTTGGCCTTGCTGGAGCACACGGTGGAAGAAGTCGGCCGTGGCTTCGTAGGATTCCACCCAACTGGTCCAGCGCAGGAAGCCGTGGATCTCGTCGGGGATGACCTTCTGCTCGAACGGCACCTTGGCGGCGCGCAAACGGTGGACGAGGTCAATCATCTGGCCGAAGTCCACGTTGCGGTCGTCGTCGCCCTGGATGAGCAGCACCGGAGAGCGCCAGTTGGCGACGTAGGCGTCGGGCGAGGAGTCGAAGGCGAGGTTGCCGCGCTGGCCCGGGCCCGGCTCGCCGGGGCGCGCTTCGCCGCGCTCGCCGCGGCCAGGGCGCGGCGGGCCGCCGCCGGCGTAGATGGTGCTCCAGTCGTGGACGCCGTGGAAATCCACGCCGGCGGCGAAGAGATCGGAGTTGTGCGACAGGGCCATGGCGGTGAGATAGCCGCCGTAGGAACCGCCCCAGATGCCGATGCGGTGCGGGTCCACGTCGGGGCGGGTGGCGAGGTATTTGGCCGCCGCCACCACGTCGTCGTATTCCTTGCCGCCCTGGCGGCCGGTATGGGGCGCCATGCGGAAGGCGTAGCCGTACATGATGCCGGTGCGGTAATTCACCGACAGGACGTTGAAGCCCAGGCTGGTGAGGTATTCGTTTTCAGCGTAGGCGTAATGGTAGTAGTCGAGGTAGTGGAAGCCGAGCACCATTTGGCGACGTGAACCGCCGTGCACGAAGATCAGCGTGGGCCGGGGGCCGGGCGCGGCGTTGCGCGGCAGGAAGAGCTGGCCGTGAATCTGGAAGCCGTCGGTTGAGGGGAAGATGACCTGTTGCGGGGCCACCAGTTGGGCCGAAGGGAAATCGGCGGGCAGGGCGCCCAGCATGGTGCGTTGGCCATCGGCGGCGATGCGGTAGGGCATGGCGGGCGAGGTGCCGCTGGAGCCGAGGCAGATGATGGCCTTGCCGTCGGCGGTCACCACCGGCGTCCATTCGATGGTGTCACCACGGGTAATGGCCTGGGGAGCCGAGCTGCCGTCCATGGGCACGCGCCAAATGTGGCGGTGGTCAATGTCGTCCTGGTTGGAGGTGAACACCACGGTTTTGCCGCCGGGCATCAGGGTGACGTCCTCGATCTCGAACTGGCCAGGGGTGAGCAGCCTGGCCTGATTGGGCGCGCCGCTGGTGACGTCGGAGACGGAGTAGAGATGGTTCCAGCCGTCGGCCTCGGAACTGAACAAGACGGTGTGATCGGGACCCACCTGCAGCGCGGCGTCTTCCGTGGTGCGGTAGAGGGCGTCCTGGGGGCGGGTGCCGCTCTGCCAGAAGCGGTGCGCGGCGAGGGTTTGGGCGTCGGCGACCCAGAGTTCCCAGCGGGGCAGCTCGACGTTGGGGATGCCGCCGGGTTCGAGATCGGCGGGCTCGGGGCCGTCGGGCGGGGGAAGGATGTGGGTCAGGCCGCGCTGGCGCACAAACACGATCTGGCTGCCGTCGGGCGACCAGCGGGGGTAAGAGTCGTTGTCCACCGAGGGGGAGATGTAGCGCATGTACTTGGCGCCGACATCGTAGACGGCGATGAGGGAGTGGCCGGGGCGGCGGGTGACGAAGGCCACGCGCTTGCCGTCGGGCGACCACTGCGGGTCGAGGTCGTTGCCCTGCACCCAGGCCAGCGGCCGCGCCGGCGATTTGCCGTTGGTGGAGGCGATCCAGATCTGCTCGCGAGCGGGCCACACCACCCAGGCGCCGTCGGGCGACATCTGGATATCCTGGCAGTCCTCCTGATCGCACCCCATCTCGCCCAGCAGCACCGGAGGCTTGCCGTCGGTTACCGACCATACCTGTTGCTCCGGCTTGACGACATCACTGTCGGGGTCGGCGGTGTTGCCGATGGCGTTGTGCTCACTGCCGAGGGCATAAACCACGGTGCGGCCATTGGGGGTGATGCGCACGGCGGCGATGGACTGGCCATCGTCGAGGGTGTAATGGGTCACCTGGCGGGGGCGGAAGTCGGGGCCATCAGCCACGAAGACGTTGCGCACGCCGCGCAGGTCGGCTGTCCAGGCCACGTGCTCGCCCTGGGTTGCGGCGGTGAGGGAGCTGGGAAAGGGCGAATCCATCACCTGGCGGACGGTGAAGCCGGGATTGGATTGAGCCCACGCCCCACAGCCCAGCAGCAGCAGGGGCAGCACGCGACGGAGTAGTTGCATGCTGGCAAGCCTAATGCAAGCGGCCGTCCGGGGGCAAGCGGCAGGGTGCGCGGCAGCAGCCGCACGTGAACGGGGGTGGGGGGGTCAGCGGAGGCGGGTGACGCTGGTGGCGGGGGTGTTCTGACAGCCGAGGGTGCCGGTGACGCCGGAGGTGATCTGCGAGCAGGCGTTGTCGTGGGCGGCGCGGGTGGCTTCCTCCAGGGTGCGCCCCTCGGCAGCGCGGCAGGCGGAGAGGCCCTGGTAGCTGACGCATACCTGGACGCGGAAGTTGGCGGTGTGCAGGCTGGTCCAGATGACATAGACCAGGACGGCGGCGACCAGGGCGGCGAGGGCGAAGCGCAGGGGGCGGGGCACGGCAGCCTTGATTGTAGCGCCGGGCGGGGCCAACGCTACCCGAGGCCGGCGCCGGCGGCGCGGCGCGCCGGTTCGGCCAAAGTTTCCAGGCGCCGGCCGGCGGCGGCGCCGAGCACGGCAGCCAGTTCATCGCTGAAACCGGGATGTTCTGGATCCAGGGCGCGCCAGAACATGACCGTGCCGCGCGCGGCCAGCGGCAGTTGACAGACCCAGCCCTGGAAGCCGCCGTCGCGGGGGGTGGGGAAGCGTTCGCTCAAGCGCTGAAGCCGACGCCAGTCGCCGGGGGTGGGAGGGGCGGGCAGGAATTCGAGGCCGTGAAAATCGAGAGCGGCGGCCGCCTGGCAGAGGCATTCCCAAAGCGCGGGCCAGTCGCTGGCGGCGGCGATTTCCTGGCTCCAGTGGCGCAGGGCGATTTGGGCTGTGAGGCCGCGGCGGGGGTCAAATCCACCGCGGCGCAGCAGCCGGCCCATGCCGGAGAACTCGACGTAGCGCAACTGGTGCACGCCGAGGGCGGTGAGCGCGACGAAGAGCAGGATGACCAGGGAAAAGGTGTGGCGCTGGCGGACATCCGCCAGCAGGAGGGCGGCGGCCGCACCCAGGCTGGCGGCACCATAGAGGACCAGCACGGCGCCCCGCGGCGTCAGGCCGCGGCGCAGCAGGCGGTGATGGATGTGGCGTTGATCGCCGCCAAACAGCGGCTGGCCGGCAAGGCCGCGGCGCAGGATGGCCACCCCCGTATCCACCATGGGGACAAACATGGCCAGCATCGGCGCCAGCAGGCCGACGGCGGTGGTGGCCTTATTGGCCCAGGCCAGCGCCATGCAACCCAGCAGGAAGCCGATGGTCAGGCTGCCGGCGTCGCCGAGGTAAATGGAAGCGGGGGGGAAATTAAACAGCAAGAAAGCGGCGAGGGCGCCAAACAGCGCGCCCATGACAATCGCCAGTCCGGGTTCGCCGATCAGAACCGCGTGCGCCAGCACCGTGCCGGTGGCAAACAGGGCGAGTCCGGTGGCCAGACCGTCGAGGCCGTCAATCAGATTGAAGGCGTTGGTACAGCCCAGCAGCCAGAGCACGGCCAACAGGCCGGCCAAGCCTCCGCCCAGGTTGTGGTACAAGATGGCGTTGACGCGGAAGCCTTCCCTCACCACCCACAAGGCCGCCACCAGTTGGCCGGCCAACTTCCACCAGGGCCGCAAATTCCAGCAGTCGTCGGCGATGCCCACCAGGAGCACCAGCAGGGTGGGCGGACCCAGGCGCAACAGCAAATCGTTGGCGCCCATGCCCAGCAGGGGCCAGTGCAGCCAGCCGGGAAGAAACAACGCCAAGGCGGCGGCGGCGATCACCGCCAAGCCTCCCAAGCGCGGCGCCGCGGCGGGGGGACGGCGGCGAGGGGGCACGGGCAGACGGCGCAGCAGCGCGATCAGCGCCGGGGTCAGGGCGAGAGAGAGCAGGAAGGCCAGAACTGCCGTGGTCAGCAGCGAGGGCATAGACGGGGCTGTGGCGACTATAGGCGCACAGTGCGCCGGAGGTCAATTGATTGGCGCTTGACTTGCGCTTAGCCGGCCTGGGCGGCGGGAGCGGGTTCGCGCTCGGCGCCGCGGCCGATGCCGCGGTGGCGAAGGCCGAAGGCTTCGAGCTCGCCGGGTGCGAACAGGTTGCGGCCATCGAGCACCAGTTTGCGCTGCATGCGGGCGGCCATGGCGGGCCAGTCGGCGTGGCGGAACTGCGGCCATTCGGTCAGGATCAGCACCGCTTCGGCGCCGTCGGCGGTCTCCTCCGGCGAAGCGCAAAAACAGATGTCGCCGGTCAATTCGAGACGGGCGCGCTCCATGGCCTGGGGGTCGTAGACGCGCACCCGCGCCCCCAGGCGCAGCAGTTCCCGAATCACCGCGAAAGCGGGCGAGAGGCGGGTATCGTCGGTGCCGGCCTTGAAGGCGAGGCCCAGCACCCCCAGCGTCTTGCCCTGCAGGACCCACAGCTCGCTGCGCACCAGCCGCAGAAAGTGTTCGATGCGGCGGGCGTTGATCGCCTGCACTTCGCGCAGCAGGCGGAAATCGTAGCCCAACTCGGCGGTCATCTCGATGAAGGCGCTCAGATCCTTGGGGAAGCAAAAGCCGCCAAAGCCCAAGCCGGGGCGCAGGAACTCGCCGCCGATGCGGTGGTCGAGGCCGATGCCGCGCAGCACCTCCCCGGCATCGGCCCCCGCCAGTTCACAGACGTCGGCCAAGGCGTTGGCGTAGCTGATCTTCAGGGAGAGAAAAGAGTTGGAGGCGTGCTTGATCAGTTCGGCGCTTTCGATGGTCGTCGCCAGCCACACCGGGGGCTTTTGCACGCAGGCGGAGGCGGGCCCGTCATGCCAGCCGCAATGGAACCTGCCCTCCAGCACCGGGGCGTAGAGGGCGCGCAGGCGTTCGGCCGCCCGCGGCGACTCGCAGCCGGTGACGATGCGGTCGGGATGGAAGAAGTCGAAGACGCCGGTGCCTTCGCGCAGAAATTCCGGATTGGAGGCGACGTCGAAGTCCCTTCCCTCCCCGCCGTAAGCGGCGAGCACGCGCTTGATCTGGGCGCCGGTGTGCACCGGCACGGTGCTCTTGCTGACAATCAGGCGGTAGCCGCGGCACTGGGCCGCGATCTGGCGGGTAACGGCTTCGACGGCCGCCAGGTTGGCCTTGCCGTCGGCGTCGGGGGGCGTGCCCACGCAGATGAAGATCACCTCGGCCGCCTGCATCGCCGCCGCGGTGTCGGCAGCAAAGTGCAGCCGTCCGGCAACCACGCCGGCGCGAATCACCTCGGGCAGCCGTTCTTCAAAGATGGGGATGCCACCCTGCTGCAAGTGCGCGATTTTGGCGGCGTCGGAGTCGGTGCAGATGACCTCATGACCCACGGCCGCCAGACAGGCGCCCGTAGTCAGCCCGACGTAGCCGGTACCCACCACACAGAGTTTCATAGCCGCTTCAGTATAGCGAAGGGATGTGCCTAATGGCGGGCTTCGGTCTCCAGCGCAGCATCGCGTTGCTCTTCCTCGGCACTCGACTGTACGCCGCGGGAACGCACGCGGAGCATGCTGAACAGCGACATGCGGCCCGGCTCCTGCACTTCCTGCATGTGTTCCCATTGCTTGGCCTTGAGCAGGTCGTAGGGGGTCAGAAAGCCCACCAGCTCGCCGGATTCGCGGTCCAGAACGGGGCAGTTGTGGTCCTTTTCCTGCAACAGCCGCATCGCCACGTCGTGGACGCTCTCGTCGGCGTAGGCGACGGGAAAGTGGGTATGAGCCAGCGCAGCGGCGGTGGCGTCGGCGTGGGCCTGCAGCAGGTCGCTGCGGTGCAGCACGCCGACCAGATGTTGATTTTCATCAATGACCGGCAGCGCGTCGTGCACCACGGCGGCATCAAGGAACTCCGCCAGCCGGGCCTTGGCCGGCACACTCTCCACGCCGGTGGTCATGATCTGGCGCACACGGAAAAGCCGCATGGGATCGGCGCTATAGGCATCGGGCACAAAGATGCCGCGCTTGACCAGCTTTTCGGTGTTGATGGTGTTGTCCATCAGATAGTGGCCGGCGAGGTCGGCGATGACGGCCACCAGGAACAAGGGGAACATGGCGTTGTAGGCGTGGGTGACCTCCAACATGAACAGGATGGCGGTGGGGGTGGCGCGATAAATGGTGCCGAACAGCGCCGCGGTGGCGATCATGCCGTACAAGCCCGGGGACGAGGCGGCGGGGAGCAGGGTGCGGGCCAGATGGCCGAAGGCGGCGCCCAGGCTGCCGCCGATCATCAGGGCGGGAGCGAAGGTGCCGCCGGAAGCTCCGGAGCCGAGCGCGATGGCAAAGGCGCAGAGCTTGGCGATGCCGACCCCCACCAGATGCCCGGCGGTGTGGGGGTTCTTGAGCAGGTCGGCGATGACGCTGTAGCCCATGCCGAACACTTCCGGATAGAAGATGCCGATACCACCCACGATCAAGCCGCCCATGGCGGGGATCAGCGGGAACCAGATCTTGAAACGATGTTGTAAGGCCTCGAATAACTCCTCGCAGCCGTAAAGGGTGCGGGTCATCACCCACGCCAGGCAGGCGCAGGCCAAGGCGAGGACGATGAAGAAGGGGAGCTCGGTGCCGCGCAGGGAAAAATCGGTAACCACGGGGAAGACGGCGCCGGCGCCGCGGAAGGCCATGGCGACCAGGGTGCCGCAGGCCGAGGCCAGGGCGATGGGAATGAAGGAGCGGGCGCGGAATTCGAAGACCAGCAGCTCGACCGCCATGAAGACGCCGGCGAAGGGGGTTTTGAAGACGCCGGCCAAACCGGCGGCGGCGCCACAGGCCAGCAGGGTGCGGCGTTCGGAGGGCGAGCAGGGCAGGAACTGGCTGAGGATGGAGCCCAGCGCGCCGCCGGTTTGAATGATCGGACCTTCGGCGCCGAAGGGACCGCCCGTTCCCACCGTGATGGCGGCGCTCAAGGGCTTGAAGAAGCCCACGCGCGGCTTGACCTTGCTGCCGCTGGTGAGCACCACGGTCATGGCTTCGGGAATTCCGTCACCCTTGATCTCGGGCGAACAGTAATGGATCAGCAGCCCCACGGCCAAGCCGCCGATGGCGGGCACCAGCACCACCCAGCCGTGAATATGGGAAGCGTTGGGGGTCAGGTAGTTGCCTGAGATGACCCCAAAAAAGACGGCGTTGTTGATGTAGGCGATGGCGACGAGCAGGAACTCCGCCACGAACCCGCCGATCAGGCCGACCACAATGCCCAACATGGACATCATGAGCAGGCGATCCGGCCGCTTGCTGAAAATATTTTTGGTTGGCATTCAGTTAAGAGTCCGGCGACAGCAGGACTCCAGTCCGGCGCGCTCGAGCTTCCATTATAGGTCCTATCGAGACATAAGGGGGAGAAATCCAGTGCGGCGCGAGGGATGCCCCGGCGGGGCCGGCAGTTTGTTAGAATCGGGCCACCGATGTCCCCCGCCCTTCCGGCCGGCGCCCTTTACCTGATTGACACCATGGGCTATGTCTTTCGGGCCTACCATGCGCTGCCGCCGCTGAGCAACGCCCGTGGCCTGCCCACCCAGGCGGTGTTGGGGGTGGTCAACATGGTGCGCAAGCTGATCCAGGATGCGCAGCCGACGGCCTTGGTGGCAGTATGGGATTCGGCCGGGCCCACGTTTCGCGACGAGCGCTATGCCGCCTACAAGGCCAATCGCGCCCCCATGCCGGAGACGCTGTCGCCGCAGCTTCCCTACATCCGGCAGGCGCTGACGGCGCATCGGGTTCCGGTGCTCGAAGCCGATGGATATGAGGCGGATGACATCATCGGCACGCTGGCGCGGAAGGCGGCGGCGGCCGGACAGAAGGTGGTGATCGTCAGCAGCGACAAGGACCTGCTGCAACTGGTGGGACCGCGCATTTGGGTTTTCAACCCCGGCAACGACCTGCTGTTGGACGACGAGCAGGTGGAGCTCAAGCTGGGCGTCAAGCCCGGCCAGGTGGCGGACTACCTGGCGCTGCGCGGCGATGCAGTGGACAACATTCCCGGAGCCCCCGGAATCGGCGAAAAGGGCGCGCAGCAGTTGATCAGCCGCTTCGGCAGCGTCGAGGGCGCGCTGGATCATGCCGCGGAGGTGGAACGCAAGAGCTATCGCGAATCGCTGCAGAACCACCGCGACCAGATCCTGATGAGCAAGGAGCTGGCCACCATTCACACCTCGGTGGACGTTGCCTATACCCCGGCGGCGTGGGCGGTGCAGCCGCCCGACGTGGAGGCCTGCCGGGCGCTGTTTACGGAATTGGATTTTCACCATCTGCTGCGCAGCCTGCCGGGCGGCGAGGCTCCGGCGGCCTGGGCGGCGGCCACGCCGCGGCTGGATGCCGCCGGGCTGCAGGCGTTGCTGGCGAACCCCGGGCCGGTGGCGCTGGCGGGCGGACCGGAAGGGGTACTGGGAGTGGCGGCGGGCGGGCAGCAGGCGGGTTGGCTGCCGGCGGGGGAGGCGCGGCGGTTGGAGAAGGCGCTGCGCGACCCGCAGCGGAGTTGGCAGTGGGCCGACAGCCGGGAGATCGCCGCGGTGCTGCAGCGGTGGGGACTCGAGCGGCCGCCACTGCGGGCGGAGCAGGTGCAGGACGTCAGTCTGCTGGCCTACCTGGATGACCCGACACAATCTACGTTTGCGCTGGAGGGGGTGGCGGGGCGACTGGGGTTGGACATGCCGCCGGGTGACAGCGGCCATACCGCGGCGGTGATCGCCCAGGCGGCGGGGGTGCTGGCGGAACGGGCGCGGGCCAGCGGTCAGTGGCCGGTGTACCGCGACCTTGATCTGCCTTTGCTGCCGGTGCTGGAGGCGATGGAAGCCACCGGGGTGCGACTGGATCCGGCTCCGTTGCGGGCGCTGTCGGCGGAGTTGGAGCGGCGTTGCCTGGAATGTCAGGAAGAGGTGTTCCGGCTGGCCGGTGTCCGCTTCAACCTGAACTCGCCGCAGCAGTTGGCGGAGGTGCTGTTCACCCGCCTGGGGCTGCCGGCGCCGGCCAAGCGAGGCAAGAACAAGACGCCGTCAACCGCGGTGGAGGTGCTGGAAGGGCTCTCCGAACACGCCGTCATCCGGCCGATTCTCGACTTCCGGCAGTGGTCCAAGCTCAAATCCACCTATGTGGATGCGCTGCCGCCGTTGATACGGCCCGAGACCGGGCGGGTGCACACCACCTTTGTGCTAACCGGTTCGGCCACTGGACGGCTGGCCTCGGTCAACCCCAATCTGCAAAACATTCCCATCCGCACCGAGGTGGGGCGGCAGATCCGCGCCGCCTTCGTGCCCGATCCCGGCTGCGTGCTGCTGTCGGCGGATTACTCGCAGATCGAGCTGCGGCTGCTGGCGCACTTCAGCCAGGATCCGCTGCTGCTGCAGGCCTTCCGCAGCGGCCAGGACGTACACAGCCTGACCGCGTCGGAGGTGTTCGGGGTGCCACCGCTGCTGCTGACGCCGGAACACCGGCGGCGTGCCAAGGCGGTGAACTTCGGCATCGTCTATGGCCTGTCGGCCTTTGGGCTGGCGCAGCAGTTGGGAATTCCGCAGGCGGAAGCGGCGGGCTTCATCCGGCGATATTTCGAGCGCTACGCGGGGGTGAAGGCCTACATCGAGCGTTCGCTGCAGGAGGCGCGGCGCGAAGGGCGGGTACGCACGCTGTTCGGGCGGGTGCGGCCGATACCCAACCTCGACAGCCGCAACCCAACGCTGCGGGGCTTCGCCGAACGCACCGCCATCAACACCCCGCTGCAGGGCACGGCCGCGGATCTGATCAAGCTGGCCATGGTGCGGCTGCAGCCGCAGTTGGCCGGGCACGCCGCGCGTCTGCTGCTGCAGGTTCATGACGAACTGGTGCTGGAGGCGCCGGCGGAGGCGGCCACCGCAGTGGCCGAAGTGGTGCGCACGGTGATGGAGCAAGTCGCGGAGCTGGCGGTGCCGCTGCAGGTCGAGGTGGGGAGCGGCCCCAACTGGCGCGACCTGCAGTAGGC
The DNA here is from genome assembly GCA_051959955.1 of Terriglobales bacterium. Taxonomy (GTDB): domain Bacteria; phylum Acidobacteriota; class Terriglobia; order Terriglobales; family SCQP01; genus SCQP01. The sequence goes on from JBQCEU010000053.1 coordinate 17,198, forward strand.
GGCAGGCGCGGGGCGCTATTCGCGGATTTGCAGTTGCAGGCGCTCGATGCTGACGGCGCGCCCCTGGCGGCTTTCGACGATGGCGCCGCACAGGCGGACGTCGCCGGTGGCGGGTTCGAGGCGTTCGGGATAGCCCTGCAGCAGGCGGCGGAGCACGTTCTCCACCTGGGAGCCGATGGCGCCGGCGTAGGCGCCGGTCATGCCCACGTCGGTCTGGAAGGCGGTGCCCTGGGGCAGGAGGCGTTCATCGGCGGTGGGCACGTGGGTGTGGGTGCCGAGCACGGCGGTGACGCGGCCGTCGAGATACCAGCCCATGGCCTGCTTTTCGCTGGTGGCTTCGGCATGGAAATCCACCAGGATGGTACGGCAGTCGGCGGGCAGGGTGGCGAGCAGGGCGTCGGCGGTGCGGAAGGGGCAGGCGAGGGGGGTCATGAAGACCCGGCCCTGAAGATTGAGCACGGCGAAGGGCTCGCCGGCGGCGGTGGCGCCCTGGAAGAGGCCGGCGCCGGGCAGGGCCTCGCCGAAGTTGGCGGGGCGGAGCAGGCGGCGGGCGGGATGCCGCGCATCGCCGGCGGCCTGTTCCCAGTAGGCGACGATCTCGCGTTTATCCCAGATGTGATTGCCGCCGGTGAGCACGGCGATGCCGTAGCCGAGCAGTTCCTGGACCAGCGGCGGGGTGATGCCGAACCCGGCGGCGGCGTTTTCGCCATTGGCCACCACCACGTCAATGCGGTGTTGAGCGACCAGATCGGCGAGATGATCGCGCACCACGCGGCGGCCCGGCTGGGCGTAGATGTCGCCGATGAACAGCAGCCGCATGGGGTCCTAACCGGCGCGCTCGAGCAGACGATCCAAATCGCGCCCCAGCTCGCGGGCCTTGGCGGCCACCTGGTGCTCGAGCCGCTCCACCTGGGCGCGCAGGGCTTCGTTTTCGTCCGCCAGGTTCATGGCCGTCAGCACGGCGACGCGGAGCGAATCCACCAACTGGGTCTCCTGGGCCACCTGCCGCATTTTGGCATCCACCCGGTCGGCCAGCCGTTGCACGGTGGCGGCATTGGCCTCGCCGGCGAAGGAGTAGGGCTGGTCGAAGATGGTGACGCGCGTGCTGGCTTTGGCGGGCATGGCGAGGACCTAGGCTTCGGCGGCCTCCAACTGCTGCGTCAGGCGGGCGATGCGCTGCCGCACCTCCTGCCGCTCCTTGCGCAGCGCCACCATTTCCTGCTCGGCCTGCGCCAGGGCGCGCTGCAGTTTTTCGTGCGCCGCCTGCAGCGGCACCAACTCCTTTAGGGCGCGGTCGCGCTCGGCGCGCGTGGCGCGCAGCGCCTCGGCCACGCGTTGAATCTTGGTTTCCAGCTCCAGGAAGTCTTCCAGGCCCTCGCCGGCGAGATGCGGTTGTACGATTTCAGTTGCCATGAATGCCACGCAATGACTGCTTGCAGGATATGCGCGAGTATACCCGCTTGGCGCCGGTGGGGGCAATCAGGCAAGCGCCGGAGCAGGCGTCACCGCGCGATGGCCGGGAAGAAAAAAGCGCAGCGGCAAGTGGATGTCGTGGCGAATGCCGATGCGCGGACCACGGGCGACACGGGCGGGACGGAAGCCGTCGTCGGCCAAAAAAAGCCGGCCGGGGGTGGTGAGGTCCCAGCCGTTGAGGCTCAGGTCAATGCCGAGCGCCCGCGTCAGCCGGCCGGGCCCGGCCAGCGCGCGCGGGGGCAGGCCGTCTTCCTCGGCAGCCCGGAAGAGGACGCCGCCGGCCACGCCGTCGGGCAGGGTGGAGACGTTGAGGCAGAAGTGCATGCCGTAGATGAAATAGACGTAGGCGTGGCCGGGCGGGCCAAACAGCACGGCGTTGCGCGGGGTGCGTCCGGCGGCGGAGTGCGCGGCGCGATCGCCGCTGCCCAGATAGGCTTCGGTCTCCACCAGGCGCACGCGACGTTCCTGCGGGCCCAGCCGGCAGACGAGCAGCTTGCCGAGGAGGGCGGGGGCAACCAGATCGGGGGAGGGGCGGAAGAAGGCGCGCGGCAGCGGTCTACAGGTGGAGGGCATGCAGGTACTGCCGGAAGGCGGTGCCCAGGTCCTCGCGCTTCAGCGCCAGCTCGACGGTGGCCTGCAGGAATCCCAGCTTGTCGCCGGTGTCGTGGCGGCGGCCCTGGAACTGGTAAGCGTAGAAGGGTTCTTCCCGGGCGAGCGCGCGCATGGCGTCGGTGAGCTGAACTTCTCCGCCGGTGCCGCGCTCCATCTTCTTGAGGTGCTTGAAAATTCCGGGGGTGAGCAGGTAGCGTCCCACCACCGCCAGGTCGGAGGGCGCATCCTGGAGCCGGGGCTTCTCGACCAGATCGTCAATGCGCACCGCCCTGCCCAGGAACTGGTGGGGCGCGAACTCGTCGCCCGGGGCGGCGGCGGGCTGGATGACGCCATAGCTGGAGATGGCCTCGCCGGGAATTTTTTCCACCGCGACCACGCTGGCGCCGGTGGCCTCATAGACATCCAGCATCTGACGGATGACCGGCACGGGCGCGTCAATCACGTCGTCGGCCAGCAGAACGGCAAAGGGCTCATGGCCGACCAGCTTTTCGGCGGTGAGCACGGCGTGGCCCAGGCCCAGAGCCTCCTTCTGGCGGACGTAGGAGACGTGGATCATGTCGCTGATCTCGCGCACCACGGCCAGCAGGTCGGTCTTGCCCTTTTCCTCCAGCATGCGTTCCAGCTCGAAGCTGACGTCGAAGTGATCCTCGATGGAGTTCTTGCCGCGTCCGGTGACGATCACGATTTCGTCAATGCCGCTGTCCAGGGCTTCTTCCACGCCATATTGAATGATCGGCTTGTCCACCAGCGGCAGCATTTCCTTGGGCTGCGCCTTGGTGGCAGGCAGAAAACGCGTCCCCAGCCCGGCGGCGGGAAAGACAGCCTTGCGGATGGGGCGGGGTTTGCTCATCGGCGTGAGCCTCCATTCTAGCAAACGGCTCCGTCCGCGATAATAGGGCATGCGACGCCTGACGGAATTGGCCCGCGCCTGCGGCTGCGCCGCCAAGCTCAGTCCCCAGATGCTGGCGGCGGTGCTGCCGCGGCTCGAGGCCTGGCGCGATGAGCGTCTGCTGGTGGGGTTTGAAGGCGCCGAGGACGCGGCGGTTTTTCAGCTCACCCCCGAGCTGGCGCTGGTGCAGACGGTGGATTTTTTCACCCCCATCGTGGATGACGCGGAAGACTTCGGGGCCATCGCCGCCGCCAACGCGCTCAGCGACATCTATGCCATGGGAGGGGAGCCGCTGGTGGCGCTGTCGGTGTTGGGGTATCCGCCGCAGGAGCCGCCGGAGCTGCTGGAGCGGATCCTGCGGGGCGGACTGGCCAAGCTGGCCGAAGCCGGATGCAGCCTGGGCGGCGGTCACAGCCTGCGGGACGAAGAGTTGAAGTTTGGATTCAGCGTGACCGGGACGGTGCCTCCGGATGCAGTGCTGCGCAATCGCGGGGCGCGGGTGGGAGACGCGCTGTATCTGAGCAAACCGATCGGCACCGGGGTGCTGACCACGGCCCTGAAGCGGGGCCTGGTGGGCCGGGAAGTGGCGCCGGCGCATTTGGAGGCGGCGGTGGAGGGCATGAAGCAGCTCAACCGGGCCGCGGCCGCCGCGGCGCGCCGCCATCACGCCCACGCCGTCACCGACGTGACCGGCTTCGGGTTGCTGGGTCACGCCGGCGAGATGGCGCGGGCCAGCGGCGTGTGTCTGCGGATCGAAGCGGCATCGGTTCCGCTGCTGGCGGGGGCGCGGGACTGTGCGCTGGGCTGCCAGTCCCAGGGATTGTTGAACAATCAGGCGTATGCGGCCGGCAGCGTGGTTTGGGCGGCGGCGGTGCCGGAGGAGCTGCGGGCGCTGCTGCACGATCCACAGACCAGCGGCGGGCTGCTGCTGAGCCTGCCCGCCGGGGAGGCTGCGGCGGAAGGCGCCGGCGCGCGCATCGGCACGGTGATGGCGGCGCGCGCCGACGGGTGCTGTCTGGAAGTGGTGTGAGCCGCTATAATCCCTGCATGCCAGCCCTGCGCATCACGGTGCCGCCGGAATTGCGCGCCGCCGTGGAGGCGGCGCTCGGGCGCGGCGCCGGGGAGCGGGCGCGCGTGGGGACGGCGGAACTGCCCGAGCAGGCGAACCTGCGGCAGCGGTGGCAGCGGCTGTGGCTGGAACGGCGGCGCGGCCGGGGCGCGGCGGTGAGCGAGGCTGAAGCCGCGCTGCACGATGCCTCGCAACGCGCCGTGCTGGCGCTGCTCGACCGGCAGGCGGAAGCCGTGGTGCTGCCCGCCCATGCGGCCGGCGACGCGGCTTGGCGGCTGCTGGAGCCGCGCGCGGGCTTCGCCGCCTGCGCCGAAGTCTGGTGGGGAGAGACGGCCACGGGGACACCGATTGCCTGGTATGAGTGGCCGGGCGGGGGAGCGGTGTCGGAGACGGCCGAGCATCTGCGCGCGGCCGAGCGCGAGGTGGCACGCTGGACAGGCAGCGTGGTGCAGACGGTGGTGGTGAGTTTCGCCGGCGGTCCCCATGCCGAACGCGCCGCCACGGAACGCCTGCTGGCCACCCTCAGCGCCCGCACCACGGTGGTGCACCTGCCGTTGTACAGCCCGTTTTTCTACCGCCCGGACGGGCTGCAGGCGGCGGAGCTGATCGCTGCGGTCACGCGCCGCACGGGAGTCGCCCTGCCGCTGCTGTGCGTGCCCCGCCTGCGCGGCGCCGAATTGGGAGAGGCCCTGCGTGCCGCCGGCGGCAGTTGGGCCGGTCCGCAACTGGCGGGCGCGGAAGCGGCGGCGGCGCGACTGGCGCCCACCGCCTCCGCCACGGAGGCGGCCGCCACCTGCCACTGGCTGCTGCGCGCCGCGGCCTGCTTCATTGACTGACGACGCTCGACCGGGCCGGGGACCCCTGGAGCCCCAGCCCGGCCGGGTTCGCGCGAGAATTTCGCAACCTTCCGCGCCGACTTGGCCCACGGTGCCCATGGCGCGGCCCCCGCGTTAGGAACCGCTGGCGGCCTTGGGGAGGATGAAGTAGATCTCCTCGTGCAGATCCTGCTTGGCGTAGCCGCAGCGGGTGAGAATGCCCTTGGCGTTCTCGATCATTTGGGGATGGCCGCAAAGATAGGCGGAGGTCTGGCCGGCGGCGAAGCCGGCGGCGTCGGCGTATTTGCGCAGCAGATCCTCCGCGCGGCCGCGCTCGCCCTTCCAGGCGGCGTCTTCCCACGGACGCGAGACGGAGAGCACCAGCGTCTCCAGCCCCGGCAGTTGCGCCTGCAGTCGCAGCAGTTCCTCGCCGTAGCCCAGCTCCCAGGAGCGGCTGCCGGCCTGAATCAGCACCAGGCGGGTGCCCGGCGGCGCCCAGGCGGGATCGCGGGCCCAACTGCGCAGCATGCTCAGGAAAGGGGCGATGCCGGTCACCGTCGCCAGCATCAAGTGCTGCTGGTGCCCGCGCTTGCGGTCGAGCACGAACAGGCCCTTGGCCGAGCGCCGCACAAACAGCGTGTCCCCGGGGTGCAAACGGTACAAGCGCGGCGTGACTTCGCCGTGGGGTACCAGCTCGAAGAAAAATTCGAGCTCGTCTTCAGCCGGACTGGAGACGATGGAATAGGGGCGCTCGTGGACCCCGCTCTCGTCCTCCACCGCGAGCGTGGCGTACTGCCCGGGTTGGAAGCTGAACGGCGCTGCCAGGCGGATGCGCACTACCCAAAGGTCTTCGCTGAGATCGCGCCGGGCGGTGACGACGGCGGAGTGGTATTTGGCCGGGTCCATGGCAATGCTGCGATTGTACGCCCCGTTCCGCGGACGTGTTGCGACTGGCGTGGGATAGTTGCGACAACGATTTGGGGAAGCGCCCGACGGGTGGAGGGGGTTTATCGAAGTGGCACTATGGCTTGTGTGGCATCCAGTCAGTCAACAAAGGGGTCATTTGCACTGTGGAAAACTCAAATTAAAGCTTGCCCTGACTCCTTGCCGATGGTTAAATAGGCATCGGTAGTGCTGTAGCTTCTGCCCGCAATGCAAGGAGGTTTGAAGATGAACATTCGCCGTTCTTTCTTGGCGATGGGACTGGTCGCTGCCATGGCGTGCCTGCCCCTTTTCGGAGCCAGCGGCGCGATTCTGAGCCCGATGGCAGGCACGGTGGCCGTAAATGGTCAGCCCGTGGCTGCGGGTTCGGCGATCGTGGCCGGCGATCTGGTTTCGACGAGCACCGCCGGTAGCGCCCGTATGGTGCTGCCCGGAGGTTCGCTCATCGCTGCTGCCAACACCAATTTCCGGATGGAGAGCGTGAACAACGCCACCACCGTCCGGCTGAACAACGGCCTGGTTAAGGTGACCGGCAACCTGCCGGTGGCCCTCAACACCCGGACCGTGGTTCCCAACAGCTCGAACGCGCGCTTCAACGTGTACGACCTTTCGGGGAAGGTATACGTGGAAGCCGTCGCCGGCACGGTGGCCGTGAAGTCTGCCAAGAGCAGCTACACGGTGCACACCGGCGAAGCGGTGAGCTTCAGTGACACGCAGGCGCCCGCGGCCGCTGCCGCTGACGCCGGCACCAGCCTGGCGCTGCCCGTGGCCATCGGTGTCGCGGCTGCCGCGGCGGTGGTGACCGGTATTGTCGTGCATCAGGTTACGAAGTGCGACAATTGCGTGGTTAGCCCGTCGGGTCTGTAATCACTCGCTGAGCAACGCAAATAGGCCGCCCCACACGGGGCGGCCTTATTTTTTTGACTTTTTCTTGATCGCGGGCGGGCTTCGTTTGATCGCGGGCGCCCGGCTGCGCGGGCCTGCGGCCCGCTCCGCCGCCCGCTCTCCAAGGCCGCAAGTGACGCTGCGCCGGTGGGGGCGCGCCGGAGCGCGGTTAGTGCTTGGGTTTGCGGCGGCGGGGGCCGGCGCCGCCCTCGCCCTTGGGCTTGCGGGGGCTGCGCTTCTTGCGTCCGCCGTCGGCGATGGCGGCGGCGATGCTGAGCGGCGCCTCTTCGGTCTGCTCGCCATGCACGCCGCTGTAGTAGCCCAGCACGGCGATCTGCGAATCTTCCGGATCGGGGCCGGGGCCGGGAACGGCGGCGGGGGCCGGCGGGGCGTCAGGGAACGCCGGCTGGCGGTCGTCGTCGTCGGCGACGGGCGTCGTCGCCTGCAGTTCCGCGCGGTTGCCGGGCTCCGGACCGTCGCCATTTTCGGGCATGGCGGAGGCCGGGGCGGCGGCGGCGCCGGTGGAGGGGATGAAGACGCGCAGGGCGCCGCGGCGGTCGCGCTGCAGCCGCAGCCAGTTCTGTGACTGGCCGGCGCGCAGCAAATCCACGATGGAAGCGAAGCCGTGCTGCTGCTCATCAAAATTGGGCGATTCGGCACGCAGCAACTGCTTGACGTTGCGCAGGTACAGCGGCCGGGGGTTGGTGCCCTGCAAGGGCGCCAGGATGCGCTGCAAGAGTTCCAGCGCCTCCTCGGGCGGCCGGACGGCCACCAGCGGAGCGGGCGGGGGAGCGGGGGGCAGCGGCGGGGGCGCGTCGGCAGCGGCTTCGGTGAACTCAACGGGTTCGGATTCGCCGCCGGCGGCGGCGGCTTCGGCGCGCTCCGGCTCGCCGGCCTCGGAGGCCGCGCTCCCCAGGGGTTCGCGCTCCAGCGGCTCGACCACGTAGCTGTTGCCCTGCTGCCGCAGGGTGAGCAGCTGCGCCGCGGCCAGCTTCTGCATGAAGCTGCGGAAGGAGCTGGCGCCGAAGTCGCGCTCGTTGAAGGTGGAGTCGAGCTGGATGAGGGTGCTCTTCAGCAGGCCCAGTTGCGCCTGCACCTCGCGGTCGGCCAGCACCTTCAGGCCGCGGTAGACGAGCGGCACGGCGCGCTGGAGCGGGTAGATTTCGCGGCGGCGGGAGGAGCCTTCATCGCGGCGGCGCTCGGCCGGGCTGGCTTCCACCAGGTTTTCGTAGGCCAGGAACTCGCGGCAGTTGCGCTGCAGCACGCTGCTGGTGAAGCTGCGGCCGCCGACCACGAACACCGCCTTGTTGTACTGCTTGAGTTTCTCGACCAGGGCGATGAAGTCGCTGTCGCCGCCGACCACGACGAAGGCATTGATGTGGGGATGGTTGATGGCCATCTCCAGCGCGTCGAGGGCCAGGTTGATGTCGGCGCCGTTCTTGTCGCCGCGCGGGGTGAGGTCGCGCTGGACCATGAGCACGGCATTCTGGGTGAGGGTGCGGGTGAGTTCGCCGGCCCGCTTCCAGTTGCCGTAGGCAATTTTGGTTACGACTTCGCCGCGCTCCTTGAGCGCTTCCAGCACCAGGGCCAGGTCAAAGTCACGGTTCAGCGTGCTGCGCACGCCGATCTGGATGTTGTCGAAGTCTATGAAGACCGCGATTTTCAGTTTCTCTTCGTTCACGTCGTTTTCAGTCCCCAGGTCCATTCGCGCAGGTTGCCGGCTCCCAGGCGGAGCCCCGCGGCGCGCCAGAATTGCAATGGATGGGGCAAGATTTGGATTCGCGCACGGCAAAAACGGACTGCGGCACGTGCGCCAGATTTAGAATACCACAAAGCCAGGACTTGGGGAAGCGCTGGGGAAGGCTATCATGATAGCCATGGCTGGAACCGACTCCGTCCCGCATGTGGCCCTGGCGATGGACCTTGACCGCGTCGAGGCCCTCTCCGATGACCTGGAACACGTTGCCGAAGACAAGGACGCGGCGGGCCTGATCCGCGCCCTGGTGGGCATGTTCAAGGCGCGGGTGCCCCACTACCACTGGGTGGGCATCTACCTGCTGGAGGGCCGGGAGCTGCGCCTGGGCCCGTATGCCGGCGCCCCCTCGCCTCATGTCCGCATCGCCGTCGGGGAGGGTATTTGTGGAGCGGCGGCGGAAGCGGGAGAATCCATCATCGTGCCCGATGTGGCCGCCGACCAGCGCTACCTGGCCTGTTCGCTGGCCACGCGCTCGGAGATCGTGGTTCCCATCCTCGACGAGGGGCGGGTGTTGGGCGAAATTGACATTGACAGCGACATCCCCAATGCCTTCAACGAGCATGACCAGGCGCTGCTGGAGCGGGCGGCGTCGCTGATCGCCGGGGCGCTGAGCCGCGCCACCCCGCCGCCGCGCTGGGAGGCGCCGGAGGCGATTGCCGTCTGAGCGCGGCGCCGCGGCGGAGACCTACCGCCTTCGCCGGGAGCACAATCAGGCGCGCTGCCGGCAGGCGCAGCAGCTCGACCGGCGCCTGGGCGCGGCCAAGCTGGCGGGGAGCCTGGGGTGGCTGGCGTTGGCGTGGCTGGCGCTGATCGAGCATGCCTTCGCCGGCTACTGGCTGTGGCTGCCGCTGGCAGGGCTGGCGGGGCTGTTCGTCTGGCATGATCGCGTGCTCACCCGCCGCCGGCGGGCGGAGCAGGTGGTGAACCATTACGAGCGCGGGCTGGCGCGGCTGGAAGACCGCTGGAGCGGAACCGGCGACGGCGGGGAACGGTTCCGTGACGGCCAGCACGCCTACGCCGCCGACCTGGATCTGTTCGGCACCGGCAGCCTGTTTGAACTGCTCTCGCAGGCGCGCACCGCCATGGGGCAGCAGCGGCTGGCGGCATGGATGCTCGCCCCCGCGCCGCCGGCCGCGCTGCGCGAACGGCAGCGGCAGGTGGAGGGGCTGCGGGAGCGGGTGGATCTGCGCGAGGCGGTGGCGGCGGTGGCCGCCGACCTGGACCAGAGCGTGGACCCGGAGCGGCTGGGCGCCTGGGCCGCGGGCGCCCTCCGCTTCACCAGCCGCCGGGGGCAGATCGGCTTTGCCCTGATCGGCGCGGCGGCGCTGGGACTGCTGGTGTATGGGTTTGCGACGGGTCAGTTCTCCTTTGTCTTTCTGCTGGTGGTGGTGGAAGCCGTGCTGTTACATCGCCTCGAACCGCGCCTGAATCCGGTGCTGGCCGAGCGGGGCGCGAACGGCGCCGGACTGCAGTTGTTTGCCGGGGTGGTGGAGTTGCTGCCCACGCCGCCTGCCGGCGCCGCGGCCGCCCTGCGCCGCCTGGCCACGCTCTCGGATTGGATCGAGTCGCGCGGTTCGCTGCTCGGCCGGGTTTTCGATTATCTGCTGCTGTACAGCGTGCATTTGGCGTACGCCGCCGATAGCTGGCGCCGGCGCCACGGGGCCGCCATGGCGATGTGGCTGGAGTCGGTCGCCGAGTTCGAGGCACTGTTGTCGCTGGCCGGCCATGCCTATGAGCACCCCGAGGATCCGTTTGCCGAGGTGGAGTGCGGCGCCGAGCCGCTGTTTGTGGGCGAGGAGCTCGGGCATCCGCTGCTGCCCACCGCGGTCTGCGTGCGCAATTCCGTCACCCTGGATGCCGCAACGCGCGTCTGGCTGGTCTCGGGCTCGAACATGTCGGGCAAGAGCACGCTGCTGCGCACCGTGGGCCTGAATGCCGTCCTGGCGCAGATGGGGGCGCCGGTGCGCGCCCGGCGTCTCCGGCTCACCCCGGTGGCGGTGGGCACGTGTTTACGCACCGCCGATTCGCTGCAGCTTGGCCGCTCGGGCTTTTACGCCGAGATCCTGCGCCTGCGCCAGATCCTGCAGCTCACGGATGGCCCGCTGCCGCTGCTCTTTCTCTTTGATGAGCTGCTGGACGGCACCAACAGCCATGACCGCGTGGTGGGAGGCGAAGGACTGCTGCGGGCGCTGCTGGCGCGGCCGGCGATCGGGCTGATCAGCACCCACGATCTGGCGCTGACCGGGGTGGCCGAGGAGCTGGCGGGAGTGCGCAACGTCCATTTCGAAGACCAGATCGAGGGCAACGACGTACGCTTTGATCATCGCCTGCGGCCGGGCGTGGTCACGCGCAGCAACGCTCTGGCGCTGATGCGCCTGGTCGGCCTCGAGGTTTAGCTTCCCCGTGTATCAGCGGCGCCGGCGCCTTCCTTGCCGGCGCGCCGGTCGCGGCTCCGCGGGCAGCGCCGGGGCCGGCGGCGGGGGTGTGGGCGGCGGAGGCGGAGCGGCGGCCGCGGGCGGTGGAGGCGGTTCCGGCCCGGGCGCCAGGGGCGCTTCCGCCGGCCGGGCGGGAAGATGAGGATGATGTTCCTCATGCAGGCTGGCGGCCGCCATCCAGGCCACGCCGAGGCCGAAGATGGCGTCGGGGATGGCGATCCACCAGAGATTTTCGCTGGCCATCTTGGCGGCCAAGGCGACGACAACCGCGCCCATCAGGATGAGCAGATAGCGCACCCCTGCTTGGATGCGGCTGACTAGCTGCCTGCGCTCTGACGCCTGGGATGGTTGCCTTCGTAGAACTCGCTGCGCTTTTGGCCGTAGAACTTATAAACCCCCAGGCCGATCAGCATCCAGCCCACGAAGCGCAGCCAGGTAATGATGGGCAGAGCGCACATCAGGCCACCACAAAAGACAATGGCCAGAATGGGGAACAGCGGCACGAAGGGGACCTTAAAGCCGCGCGGCCGGTCCGGCTGTCGGCGGCGCAGAACCAGGACGCCAATGGCCACCAGCACAAAGGCGAAGAGGGTGCCGATGTTGCTCAAATCGGCGGCCTCGCCGATATCCACCAGCCCGGCGGGAATGGCGACCACCAGACCGGCGATCCAGCTCGACCAGTGGGGCGTCTTGTAGCGCGGGTGGACCTTGGAGAACACGCCGGGCAGCAGGCGATCGCGCGACATGGCAAACCAGATGCGCGTCTGGCCGTACTGAAACACCAGCAGCGAAGACAGCATGCCCATCAGCGCCCCCAGGACGACGGTGAACTGCACCCAGCGGTTGGCGTGCAGCACGCGCAGGGCGTAGGCGACGGGGGCGTCGGCGGCGGGCCCGGAGAGGAAGGTGCTGTACTTCATCATGCCCAGCAACACGACGGCCACGCCCACATAGAGGATGCTGCAGGCGATCAGCGAACCGATGATGCCGAAGGGGATGTCCTTCTGCGGGTTGATGGCCTCTTCCGAAGCGGTCGAGACCGAGTCAAAGCCGATGTAGGTGAAGAAGACGATGGCGCCGCCAGTGATGACGCCGGCAAAACCGGAGGGGGCGAAAGGATGCCAGTTTTCCGGGTGGATGAGGGTGGCGCCGGCGACGATGAACACCAGAATGGCGCCGACCTTGATCAGCACCATGATGTTGTTGGTGTCGGCGGATTCGCGGATGCCGCGCACCAGCAGCACGGTGAGCAACATCACCACCAGGAAGCCGGGCAGGTTGAACCAGGCGCCGGTGCGGACGCCGTTCTGCCACACCGGTTCGGCCAGATACAGGGGGATGTGAATGCCCATCTGATGCAGCAGGCTGGTGAGATAACCGGAGAAGCCCACCGCCACGGCGACATTACTGACGGCGTACTCGAGGATCAGGTCCCAGCCGATGATCCAGGCGATGATCTCGCCCAGGGTGGCGTAGGAGTAGGTGTAGGCGGAGCCGGCGATGGGGATCATGGAGGCCAGCTCGGCGTAGCAGAGGCCGGCGAAGCTGCAGGCAATGGCCACCAGCAGGAAGGAGATGGCGATGGAGGGGCCGGCGGGCGGGCGGCCATGCATCAGGGCGCCGGTGAGGTTGCCGTGCTGGAACAGGCTGACGATGACGTCGAAGACCTGGGCGTGGAGGATGGAGGGCTCGACGAAGTGTTCGCCGGCGGCGGCGGTGCCGGTGAGGACGAAGATGCCGGAGCCGATGATGGCGCCGATGCCGAGCGCCACCAAGCTCCACGGTCCCAGCGTCTTTTTCAGCCGGTGCGAAGGATCTTCGGAATCGGCGATCAGCTTGTCAATGGATTTGGTTCGCCAGAGTTGCGACATGGAATTCCTATCAGGCTAGCACCGCGCCGCCGTTTACGCTCATCACCGAACCGCACATGAAGTTGGCCCAGGGCGAACAGAGGAAGGCGACGCAGCCGGCGATCTCTTCGACTTTGCCGGGCCGGCCGAGCGGGATGGCGCCGAAGACGCGCTCGGGATGCTCGCCGAAGGCGGGCCGCGACATGTCGGTCTCCACCCATCCGGGCGCGATGCAGTTCACCAGGATGCCGTCGCGCGCCACCTCGGGCGCGAGGCCGCGCACGAAGCCGATCACGCCCGCCTTCGATGCGCCGTAATGGGTGTGCCAGGCCTCGCCCCGCTGTCCGGCGGTGGAGGCGATGGCGATGATGCGGCCGCGGGGGGTGGCGTTCGCGGGTCGCGGCTGGCGCTGCATCTGCACCACGGCGGCGCGCGCCAGGCTGTAGACGCTGGTCAGGTTGCAGGCCAGCATCTCAGCCCAGGCGGCGGGGGTGAGGTCGGGCAGGGCGACGTCCGCGGCATTCCAGATGCCGGCGTTGGCCACGGCCGCATCCAGACGGCCGAAGCGCCGCACGGCTTCGGCCACCAGCGCCTCGCCCGACTGCGGGTCGCGGGCATCCGCCGCCAGAGCGGCGATGCGATCGGGGGCATGCGCCACCACGGCCTCCGCCGCGGCGCGGTTGGTGTGGAAGCTGAACGCCACCGACGCGCCCGCATCCGCCAGCAGGCGCACCGCGGCCGCGCCGATGCCGCGCGAGCCGCCGCTCACCACCGCCACTTGACCGTCGAGCGAAAACGTCAGCATCAGCGGCGCACCGCCTGATAGATTTGGCGCAGCATGTCGGCCTGGGTCATGCCGCCGTTCCAGCCGTGCGGTTTCTCGGGACGGCCGTAGACGAAGGTGCCTTCGTAGTGAGGGTTTTGGGTGGTCTTGAGGAAGTTCTGCATGTCGTATACGCCCAGGTTCAGATAATAGGTGTCCATGTCGCCGACGTAGACGTGAAGCTTGTTGATCAGCTTGGGGCCCAGCGCCGGCCAGTTCTGCTTGAGGTAGGCGGTGAGGTCGTAGCCGTGGTCGCGGGCATAGGCCACCGCGTCTTTGTCGATCGCTCCGGTGTTCAGATTCCACAGCGGCATGGGGTAGCCGTCGGGGCCGATGGGGCCGAAGGTGGCGAAGAAGACGTCGAGTTGCTGGCCGCTGCGGCCATGGGTGCCGAGCACCGCTTCGGCGCGGCTCATCTGCTGCTCGTTGACCAGCGGCTGGCCGTCGGGCTGGCGGCTCATGTAGCGCGGGGTTTGCAGCCACTCGCCCATGCCCGGCGCCCAGAAGGCGTTGGCGTCGTCGTAAAGATTGACCATCTGGAAGTGATGGAAGTCGAGGGGGTCGGGATAGAGCGTCCAGGTGCCGCCGAACAGGTCGGGGTACTTGAGCTGCAGGTCCATGGACTCCCAGCCGCCGGTCGAACCGCCGGTGAGCATGCGGGCGCCGGGCTTGCGATCCACGCGGAAGTGAGTCTCGACGTAGGGGATCAGTTCCTGGGTGATGGCGTCGCCGTAAGGGCCGCTGTTGACCGAGTTCACCGCGTAGGAGTCGTCGTAGTAGGGGGTGGGATGCTGCAGTGTGACCACGATCATGCGGGGGAAGGAGGGCGAGGTCCAGTCCTTGTAGAACTCGTACCCGGTTTCGACGCCGTAGACTTCGCGGCGCTCGCGGGTGCGCGCATTGGGGGTGCTGGGGGTGGGATCGAAGCCGTAAGGCGGGCGCAGGCTGAAGTGGCCCTGCACGTAGACCACGGGGTAGGTCTGGTTGGGGTGCTGATCGTAGCCGGCGGGCAGGAGCACGGTGGCACCCATGAAGATGGGATGGCCCCAAAACTTGCTCAGCATGGGGCTTTGCATCTTCACATGCTTCACCCAGGCGGTGTCCTGGGGCGCGGGGCGCGGCGGCAGGGCCTGGTTGAGGGAGAGGGAGATGGCTTGCGGGTGGGCCGGATCCCAGTGCACCTGCTGCACCGGGCTGATCAGGTTGCCGGGCGAGATATTGAACTGCTGGCC
>JBQCEU010000054.1:0-19694 GCA_051959955.1 Terriglobales bacterium
GGGATCGTAACCGGCAAGCGCGGCTTGTTTCGCCGCTGCCTGCGCGCCTGGCGCGACTGGTCCGCCCGCCCTCCCGAGCGCGCCTGCTTCGTTCCCGGCCGGGTCGAGCTCCTCGGCAAGCACACCGACTATGCCGGCGGCCGCAGCCTGCTCTGTGCGCTCGATCGCGGCTTCTGCGCCCTGGCCGCCCCGCGCGCCGACCCGGAGATTCGCATGCTCGATGCCGTCAACGGCGAGTCGGCGAGCTTCGCCGCCGGCGATTCCTGCGCCGTCCCCTGGGCCACCTACGCTGTCGCCGTCGCCCGCCGCTTTCGTCCGGCCGGCGCCGATATCGTCTACGCCAGCGATCTCCCCTCCGCCGCCGGCATGAGCAGCTCCAGCGCTTTCGTGGTCATGAGCTATCTGGCCCTTACCGGCGATGCGCTCCACGGCGGCAGGGAAGAGCTCGCCACCGCCCTGGCCGCCGCCGAAGTCGGGGTCGGCACCCACGGCGGCAGCGAGGATCACACCGCCATTCTGTGTTGTCAGGCGGATCACTGGAGTCAGTTCCGCTTCTGCCCGCTGCGCCAGGAAGCGCTGGTGCCGGCGCCCCGCGGCATGCGCCTGGTGCTCGGCGTCAGCGGCGTGGCCGCCGCCAAAACCGGCGCCGCGCGCGAGGCATACAATCAGGTCTCGGCGGTGGCCAGGGAGATCGTCGGCCGCTGGAATGCGGCCACCGGCCGCGGCGATCCGCATCTGGCCTCGGCGCTGGCCTCAAGCCCCGGGGCGCGACCCCGCCTCGAGGAAATTCTGCGCTCCGCTCCGCTCCTCTCCGCCCGTCTGGCGCAGTTCTGCAACGAAACCGAAGTCTGGATCCCCGCCGCCGTCGCCGCCGTGGCGCGCGCCGACTGGTCCGCCTTGGGCGCCGCCGTGGATGCCTCGCAGGCCGCCGCCGACCTGGCGCTCGGCAACCAGACGCCCGAAACCCGCTTCCTCGCCGCCTCCGCCTGCTCCCTGGGCGCGGTCGCCGCCTCCAGCTTCGGCGCCGGCTTCGGCGGCTCCGTCTGGGCGCTGGTGCCCTCCGCCGAGGCCGCGGCCTTCCGCTCCGCCTGGCAAGCCGCATATTACCGCCGGTTTGCACAGCACCGGGCCGCCAGCCTATTCTTGGAAAGCGCGGCGGCCTCTGCCGCCTGCGTGCTGCCCCAGGAGTCTCTGCGTGACCTTGCACTCGAAGGATTGGAATCGGCGTGAATTCGTCCAGCGCGGCGCCGCCGGCCTGACCGCCGCCTGGGCGCTGAGCCATGGCCTGCAGGCGCAGGCGGCGGCTGCCGCGCTGGCCACCGGCAGCGTTCAGGGCAGCCGCGCCCGGCTGGGCAATCACCGCTGCCAGGCGGAATGGGAACTCGGCGCCGCCGGCCTGCGCCTTGTGCGCCTCACCGCTCCCGGCGCGCCCGCTCTCGGCCCCCTGGCGGTGTGTGCTCTCAGCCTCGAGGGCCAGCCGCTGGACATGGCCCGCCTGCGGGTGGTGCGGCCCTTGCAGCTTTCTTCTCTGCCGGTGAACCCCGCTGCCGCCAATTACGCCGAGCGCCTGCCCGGCCGTCAGTTGACCGCCACGCTGGCCGACCCCGCCGGCG
Organism: Terriglobales bacterium; assembly: GCA_051959955.1. Classification (GTDB taxonomy): domain Bacteria; phylum Acidobacteriota; class Terriglobia; order Terriglobales; family SCQP01; genus SCQP01. Next base: position 1,614 of record JBQCEU010000054.1, read on the forward strand.
CCTGGCAGCTCCGTTGGCGCGCCCTGTTGCGCGATGGTTCGCACTACATCCGGCAGGAGATCACGCTCCACGCCGGCACTGCCGCCGTCCCCGTCACCGAAGTCACCCTGCTCGATCTGCCCGCCGCCGAGGCGCAGGTGGTCGGCGCCGTCGCCGGATCACCCCTCACCATCGCCGGCCGCTGGTTCGCCGGCTTCGAGCATCCGCTCTCGCATGCCGCCGCCGGCCAGGGCCGCGTGCGCGCCTTCTTCACCCGCGGCCTGCCCCTCGCCGCCGGCCATGAGGCGGTTTACTCCAGTGTGATCGGCGTGGCCGCTCCCGGCCAGATGCGCCGCGACTTCCTCACCTATATCGAGCGCGAGCGCGCCCACCCCTACCGCCCTTTCCTTCACTACAACTCCTGGTTCGACCTCGGCTACTTCACCCCTTACGAACAGACCGGCTGCCTCGACGTCATCCAAACCTTCGGTCAGCAGCTCTATCGCCGCCGCAGCGTGCAACTGGATTCGTTCCTCTTTGACGACGGCTGGGACAACCACGACGACTGGAGCTTCAACGCCGGCTTCCCCAACGGTTTCACCCCGCTCCAGGCAGCCGCCGCCGCCATTGGCGCCGGCCCCGGCGTCTGGCTCTCGCCCTGGGGCGGCTATGGCAAGCCCCGCCAGGAGCGGCTCGCCAACGGCAAGAAGCGCGGCTATGAGGAAAATCAGCAGGGCCTGGCGCTCTCCGGCCCCGGCTACTACAAGCGCTTCCATGAAGTCTGCCTCGACATGGTGCGGCGCTACGGCGTCAACCAATTCAAGCTCGATGGCACCGGCAGCAGCGATCGCGTGGTCGCCGGCAGCGCCTTCGGCAGCGACTTCGAAGCCGCCATCAGCCTCATCGCCGACATGCGCGCCGCCAAGCCCGATTTATTCATCAATCTCACCACCGGCACCTACCCCTCGCCCTTCTGGCTGCGCTACGCCGACTCCACCTGGCGCGGCGGCAGCGACACCAGCTTTGCCGGCGAGGGCAGCGACCGCCAGCAGTGGATCACTTACCGCGACGCCGACACCTTCCGCCACGTGGTCGGCCGCGGCCCCCTCTATCCGCTCAACTCGCTCATGCTGCACGGCATCGTCTACGCCAAACATGCCCGCCGCCTCGACACCGATCCCGGCAACGATTTCGCCGCCGAAGCGCGCAGCTACTTCGGCACCGGCACGCAGTTGCAGGAGATGTACATCTCCCACTACCTGCTCACCACCCGGAACTGGGATGTGCTGGCCGAAGCCGCCCGCTGGGCCCGCCGCAATGCACCCACGCTGGTGGATACCCACTGGGTGGGCGGTGACCCGCGCGCGCTGCAACCCTACGGTCACGCTGCCTGGTCGCCGCGCAACGCCATCCTGACGCTGCGCAATCCCGGCAATCGCCCGCAGGAATTGTCACTCGATCCTGCCGAAGCGTTCGAACTCCCCGCCGGCGTGCAGGGCCCGTTCCGCCTCCGCCCCGCCTTCGCCTACGACCAGTGGGGCGAACCCGCCGACCGCACGCCCATCGCGCTGCGTGCCGGAACCCGCCACAGCTTCTCTCTCAAGCCCTTCGAGGTGCTCACCCTCGAATCCACCGGTGCCTGATGCCGCGCCGCCGCGTCTGCGCGGCTATGCGCTGATTGCTTCCGCCGCCTGTTGTTGGGGCGGCTCGGCCGCCCTGGGCCGCGCCCTGTTCACCAGCCGTCTGACCGGAGGCCATATCGCCCCGGTCGGCCCGCTGGTCCTCACCCAGATGCGCATTTCGCTCGCCGCTTTGATCCTTCTGCCGGTGATGCTCTGGCTCCGCCGTGGCCGGGTGCTGGTGCCCGCGCGCGAAGCCGTGGCCGGGCTGCTGCTCGGCCTGGTGGGCATGTCGGTTTCCAACTACTTTTACTACCTCGCCATCGAGCGCACCAACGTCGCCACCGCCATCGTCATCCAATACACCGCTCCCATCTGGGTGCTGCTCTACCTGGTCGCCCGCGGCCGCCAATCCGCCTCCTGGCGCCGCGTCAGCGCGGTCTTGCTGGCGCTGTTGGGCATCTGTCTGGTGTTGGGATTGGTCAACGCCGGCGCGGCCCTCCGGCTGGATCTCCTGGGCGTGGCCGGCGCGCTGCTCGCCGCCCTCGCCTTTGCCTATTACAACGTCGCCGGGCGGAATCTTGCCCGCCGCCTCGACCCGCTGCTCGTCTCGCTCTACATGCTGGTCGGCGCGGCGGTGTTTTTCGCCTTGATCCATCCGCCCTGGTTGCTCTGGCAGGCGCACTACGCGCCCGCGGAGTGGGGCTTCTTTCTCGTCTTCAGCCTGCTGGCCACGCTGGCGCCCACCCTGCTCTACATCTCCGGCCTGCGATACCTCGATGCCACCCGCGCCGTCGTCACCAGTTGCCTCGAACCCGTCTCCGGCATCCTGCTGGCCTCCGCCTTCCTCGGCGAAGTGCTCAACTGGCTGCGCTGGCTGGGCGTCGGCTGCGTGCTGGCGGCGATTGTGCTGATCTCAGTACGTGCGGAGACCGGCAAAAAACAAGCCGATCACCACCAGCCCCAGAATCACCCTGTACCAGACGAAAAAGCGTAGCGTGCTCAGCTTCAGAAAGCGAATGAACAGCGCGATCGAAGCTATGCCCACCACCGCCGAAACCACGATGCCCGCCACGAACGGCGCCGCCATGCCGTGCGGAATGCCCGTTTTGTAGACCTGGTGTGCCTTGTCCGCCACCGCTCCGGCGATGATCGGGGTGGCCAGCAGAAATGAAAACCGCGCCGACGCCTCTCGTGTCAGCCCGGTGAACAGCCCGGCGGTAATGGTCGAGCCCGAGCGCGACACGCCCGGAATCACCGCCGTTGCCTGCGCCAGCCCGATCCACAGGGCATCCAGAAGCGATACCCGATCATAGTCCTTCGTCTGCGCCGGTGCCCGGTCCGCCCAGCCCATGAGGATGCCCACCACGATCAGGCTGGCGGCGACAATCAGCGGGTTGCGCCAGGTCGTTTCGATCTGCTTGTCGAACAGCAGGCCAATCACCCCGCCGGGGATGGTCGCCAGCATCAAGAACCACAGCAGCCGCCGCTGCACGGCCAGCGCCGCGCCGCCGATGCGCTCGCCGGTGTGAATGTCAATCGCCTCGCCAAACCCGGCGCGAATGATCCGCACCCAGGTGGTGAAGAAGAACCCCACCACCGCTGCCAGCGTGCCGGCGTGCAGCGCCACGTCGAACGTCAGGCCCGGATCCGGCCAGTGGAACAGCCACGGCGCCAGAATCAGATGGGCGGTGCTGCTGATCGGCAGAAATTCGGCGATGCCCTGAATGATGGCCAGAACCACGGCCTGCCAGACGGTAATCATAGGTTCTCTGAGTATTGCAGAGCCGTCCCCGTCCCACGGTATCTTTCTCGATACCTGCCCGGGGCCTCCCCCGTGGCTATGATGGGGCTGTGAACCCGCTGCACCCTACCGCCAACCGGCGCTTCAACGAGCTGGTGGGTTTGTTGATTTCGGTGCTGGCCACGCTGCTGTGCCTGGCCCTGGTGTCCTATCACCCGGCCGATCCTTCGCTCAATACCGTCGCCGCCGCCGCCCGCCCCGCCAATTGGGTCGGCCCCGTCGGCGCCACCGTCGCCGACCTTCTCTTCCAGTCGCTGGGTCTGGCGGCCTTCCTGCTGGTTGTCGGCCTCGCCAGCCTCGCCGCCCGCTGGTTCCGCGCTCCGCGTTCGCAGCCCGCCCATCGCAGTCACGTCATCGGCCTGCTGCTCTCCATGCTGGCCGTATCCACCCTGATTGCGGAGCTGCCTCGCCACGGTCACTGGCGTGGCAGCGTGCCGCTCGAGGGCCTGGCCGGCACCCTCACCGCTTCCGGCCTCGTTGCCGCTTTCAACCCCATCGGCGCCTGCGTCCTCACCCTGACCGCGCTGCTCATCGGCGTCTTCCTGGCCACCCGTTTCTCCTTTGCCGTCACCCGGGACTGGTGGCGCCAGGCCATCGCTCCCCGGCTGGCTCCGCGCCTGGCGCCGGTGTTGCGGCCCTTCTCCGGCCTCGCCCGCGCCTGGCACGCCTGGCGCGAACGCCGCGCCGCCCGCAGGCAGGAGCGCGAGGCCGCCCGCCGTGCCCGCCCGCCCGCGCCCGTTCCTGTAGCCCTGCCCGAAGTGCAGACCACCTTCATCCCGGCTCGCCACCGCCCGCCGGAGCCGGAATCCGCCGCCGCCCGCGCCCGCCGTGGCGTCGAGGTCGAGGTCGAGGCCGCCGCCACCCCCGCCGCGCTGCCCATCAAGGTGCGCGAAATCGCACCGCCCGCGCCCGCCGCCAAACCCGTCCGCATCTCCACCGGCCAGTTCAAGACCCCGCCTTTGTCGCTGCTCCAGCTTCCCGGCCCCGGCAACCGCGTCGAAGAAGCCGAGTTGCGCGACATGGCCGCCCGGCTCACCGCCAAGTGCGAGGAGTTCTCCGTCGGCGGCCAGGTGGTGCAGATCAATCCCGGCCCGGTGGTCACCACCTATGAATTCAAACCCCAGGCCGGGGTCAAGTACAACCGCATCACCGCCCTCAATGATGACCTCTGCCTGGCGCTCGCCGCCGAGTCCATCTACATCGAGCGCATTCCCGGCAAGAGTACGGTGGGCATCGAGGTCCCCAACCCCCACCGCGAAACCATCTTCCTGCGCGAGATCATCGCCTCCGACGCCTTCCAGCGTTCCAAGTCGCCGCTCACCATGGCGCTGGGCAAGGACGCCAACGGCGAGATCGTGGTCAGCGATCTCACCGCCATGCCCCACCTGCTCATCGCCGGCTCCACGGGATCCGGCAAGAGCGTGGCTTTGAACAGCATGATCACCTCCTTGCTCTACAAGTCCACGCCCGATCAGGTGCGCTTCATCCTGGTGGACCCCAAACGCCTGGAATTGGGCCTCTACGACGGCATTCCGCACCTGTATACCCCCATCATCACCGAGCCCAAGCTGGCTGCCAACGCGCTCCGCAATGCCACCCGCGAAATGGAGCGCCGCCTGAAATTGCTCGCCAGCCGCGGCGTCCGCAACATTGCCCAGTTCAACCGCCTCTTCGAGGATTCCTCCCCCAGCCTCTTTGAGAACCTGGGCGACGCCGAAGACAACCGCCCGCTCCCCTACATCGTCATCGTGATTGACGAGTTGGCGGATCTGATGATCGTGGACGCCAACAACGTCGAGGAGTCCATCACCCGCCTCGCCCAGATGGCCCGCGCCGTCGGCATCCATCATATCATCGCCACCCAGCGGCCCTCGGTGGACGTCATCACCGGCCTCATCAAGGCCAACTTCCCCGCCCGCATGTCCTTCCGCGTCGCCACCCGCGTGGATTCACGCACCATCCTCGACTCCCAGGGTGCCGAGTTGCTGCTCGGCAAGGGCGATATGCTCTTCCTGCCGCCCGGCACCTCGCGCTTCCACCGCGTCCATGGCGCCTTCATCACCGAAGCCGAAATTGGCGCCGTGGTCGAGGCCTGGAGCCAGCAGGGCCAGCCGCAGTTCGACAATGCTTTCCTCGAAGCTCCCCGGGAAGAGAGCGAAGGCGCCGGCGGCGCCTCCGACACTGGTTCGACTGCCGAAGGCGGCTACAGCGGCGACGAAAACGACCCCATGTTCGAGGATGCAGTCCGCGTGGTGATCGAGTACGGCAAGGCCAGCACGTCGCTGCTGCAGCGCCGCCTGCGCATCGGCTATGGCCGCGCCGCCCACCTCATTGATCTGATGTTCAAGGACGGCATCGTCGGCCCCGCCGACGGCCCCCGCCCGCGCGAGGTCCTCAAGCGCCCCGACTGGATCGCCGAGGTTGAAAGCGCCCTGCGCTAGCCGCCTGGGTTGAAACAGCTCTGAATCGGTGCCACCCTGCGGCTATGGAGCACGCCAGTCGTTCCGGCCCGTTTCCCTTCCGAATCCTGCTGGTGGATGACAACGCGGAGCTGGCGTCTCTGTACGCCGATCTGCTCACCGCACGCGGCTACGAGGTCCAAGTGGCCCGCGGCGGTTTTGAGGCGCTGGCGGACCTGCGTCAGTCCATCCCCGATCTGGTCATCAGCGATCTGGTCATGCCCGGCATGTCGGGGCTGGAGCTGCTCTCCGTTCTCCGCTGCCGTTTTCCGCAGCTCCCGTTGGTGGCTGTCAGTGGCAGTGAGGATCCGCGCACCGAGGTGCTCGATGCTGATATCTTTCTGCCCCGCTGCACCTCCGCGCAGGAGTATTTCTTCGAACAGATTGCCCTCCTGCTCCGCGCCGGCGTCCGCCGCCGCCTCATGCGCACCGCGTCCCTGCCCTGGATGCCGCGCAATGCCGCCCCCCACAATCGCGTCACCTGCGGCGAATGCCTGCGCTCCTTCCGCCTGCCGCCCGGCTCCGTCACCGCCCAAACCACCCTGGGCGTGCACAGTTGCGCCTGCGTCTATTGCGGCACCCCCCAGGGCTTCATCGTCGGCGAAGCCGAAGCCGCCTGAGCTGATGTACAATCACCGCCGGGAGGGCCTATGTCAGCCTGGCGTTCTCTCTGGCGCCCGCTGCGCCGCAGCCCCGGCTTTCATCTCTCGCTGACCGTCGTCTTGGCGCTGGGCATCGGCGTCGCCGCCGCCATGTTTAGCGTGCTCAGCGCCGTGCTGCTGCAGCCCCTGCCGTTTCCACAGCCGCAACAACTGATCACGATCGCCGAACACTCCGCCGCCGGCGGCCCGCTCCATCTCTTCCAGGAGGCCTCCTATCCAGATCTGCAGGATTGGCGTCAGCGCAGTCATTTACTGGCCCGCCTGACCGGGTTCCAGACCACGGAAGCGAATCTCCAAGCGGCGGGCCAGTCGAAAGTGGGCATCGCCGCCGAGGTCAACGGCGATCTGTTCACCACCCTGAAAGTGCGGCCGCAGCTTGGCCGCGGATTTGATTCCAGCCTTCCGGGAGGCGCGGCCGGCGAGGCGGTGCTCGGCGATGGGCTCTGGCGCGGCCTCTTCCACGGCGCAACGGATGTCGTTGGCCAGATAATCACCGCGAACGGTAAGCCCTACCGCATCGTCGGCGTGATGCCGCCGGGGTTTGGCTTTCCCAACCATGTAGCCGAGCTCTGGCTGCCATATTCGCCTCCGGCGGAGAACGGCATGATGGAGGCGAACCGTCGCGGCGTGGCAGATATGGGCGTAGTGGCCCGGTTGCGGCCGGGTGTGAGCCCGGTGCAGGCGCAAGCCGAGCTGAGCGGTATTCAGGCAAGTATTGCCAGCCAGTATGGGAAGCTGGATCTCCCTGCCGGGGTCACGGTGGTGGGCCTGCATGCGGTGCAGGTCGCCTCGGTGCGCTCCACGCTGCTAGCCGTGGCCGCGCTGGTCGGCGTGGTATGGCTGATCGCCTGCGCCGCCGCCGCTGGACTGCTGCTGACCCGCCTCGCGGTCCGGCGGCGGGAGTTGGCGGTGCGCACTGCGCTGGGCGCCGGCCGGGGGCGCCTGACGCTGCAACTGCTGGGGGAGTGCGTGCCGCCATCGCTGCTGGCTTGTGTGTTGGGAGCGGGGCTGGCGTGGAGCATCGTGGCGGCCCTGGGCAGCTTCCTGATATCGCGGCTGCCCAACGGCATGGTCGTCCATCCCGATGGCCGGGTGCTGGCCGGCCTGCTGGCGCTTTCGCTGCTGTCCGTGGGCCTCGCCTGCGCCCTGCCGGTCTGGTTGGCCGCGCGCCCTCCGGCCACTTGGCGCGCCGGGGCGCTGGCCACCGGCGATCGTTCCCAGGCGCGGCTGCGCGACGTGCTGACCATTGCCGAGGTGGCCGTGGCACTCGCCCTGTTGATCGGCGCCGGGCTGTTGCTTCGTACTTTGCACGCCCTGCGCAGCGTGCCGCTGGGTTTTACCACCGACCACATCGTCACTGCCACACTGCAAATCCCGCCGCTCGAGTTCGCGCAGCGCGACGTGCACACCGCGCTCGATCAGCCTCTGCTCGCCCGTCTGCGCTCGCTGCCCGGTGTCACCGCCGCTGCCATCACCACCAGCCTGCCCTTGGAGGAGCAATTCCTGATTAACGAACACTACTACGGCAAGGGCAAACCCATCACCATATCGCTGGCCTTTGCCAGCCCGGAACTGTTGCAGGTGTTCCGCATCCCGCTGCTGCGCGGCCGCTTTTTCGACCCGACGCTGGATACCCCCGACGTCAGGCAGGTATGCGTTGTCAACCGGGCATTCGCCGAACAGTTCTTTCCCCGCCAGAATCCTGTGGGTGAACACCTGTTCGGCGGGACTTCACCCGTCGTCATTGGAGAAATTGCCGATACCCACGGCGCAGGCGCCGCCAAGGCGGCCGCCCCTGCTGTGCTGTACTCCACCAGCCAGCTCAAGCTGAAGGGGAACATGTACAACGCCGCCGCCATGTTCCGTCAGTTGGCGGTGCGCTCCCGGCTCCCGCCCTCGGTACTCGTGCCCGAGCTGCGCACCGCGCTTCATTCCGTCGCGCCCGATGTGGATGCGGCCGATGTCGCCACCATGGACGAGTTGGTGACCAAATCCATGGGCGACCAGATCTTTGCCGTGCGCTTGCTGGGCATGTTCGCGCTCGCCGCGCTGGCGGTCGCGCTGGCCGGCATCTACGCCGTGCTTGCCTTTGCCGTCTCGCAGCGTACGCAGGAAATTGGCGTGCGCATGGCGCTCGGCGCCGAACGGCGGCAAATCACCGCGATGGTGCTGCGGCGGGCCGCCGGCTTGCTGGGAGCGGGCATTACCATCGGGCTGGCCCTGGCCTGGACGGCCTCCAGTCTGCTGGCCCGCTATCTGTTCGCCGTACCGCCGCGCGATCCGCTTACTCTGGCTGCCGCCGCCCTGGCCATGCTGCTGGCCGGACTGGCCGCCGCCTGGTGGCCGGCGCGCAGCGCCGCCTCGGTCTCGCCGCTGATTGCTCTGCGTTCCGAGTAGTGCTCAGCCGCCGATCTCGTCCAGCAACCCCTGCATCTCGCCGGCGGCATGGCGGTCGCCGCTGCGTCCGGCCGCCGCCAGGCCGCGTTCCAGCACCGCCCGCGCCTCCTCCCGCCGGCCGAGCGCAATCAGCAACTGCCCCGCCTGCTGGAAGCCGGCGGCATAGTCCGGATGCTGCTCGTGCAGCAGCCGGAACTGCTCCAGCGCCGCTTCGCTCTCGCCGCCGCGCACCAGTTCCATCGCCAGCCCGTAGCGCACGAACGCGTCCCCGGGCCGCTGCCGCACAAACTCCTCCAACTGCTCCCGCCGGTTTGCTACCATAAACTCCATTATGGCTTGCCCTTTCTTTTTCCCGACGGAGGAGTTCACCGAGTGGGCGTGGCATGCGCGCCCGCGCCTGCCGTTGGGTGATCCGTGGAAAGGCCAGTGCACCGCGCCGGGGCATGACGGCGAAGCACCCACGCCGCAGATGCTCAAGGACTGGTGCAACTTTGGCTATGCCAAGCATTGTCCCTGGCTGCCCGCCAAGCGCCACGCCGACAAGATCAGCTTCAGCATCGCCCGCGACAAGGAAGACATCATCCTCATCTACTACGTCTTCGAAGTGGATCATACTCCCGGTGAGCACGGAACGCTGCAGTACGACAACCAGCAGAAGCGATGGCTCAAGACCCATGACGACGCCCGCCTGCAAAAGCAGGTCGAGTGCTATCTGGCCTCCTATCTGAAGCGCAAGGAAACTCCGGTTCGCCCCGGCCACCCCTCCTCCTAGCCATGGCGACGCCCAGCCGCGAACCCAAGCCGGTTCGGCTTTCGCAGTCCGAAATGACCGAAATCGTGCTGCCCAACGACGCCAACATCGTCGGCAACGTGCTGGGCGGCCGCGTCATGCACCTCGTGGACTTGTGCGGCGCCATCGCCGCCGCCCGCCACAGCGGCAGTGTGGCCGTAACGGCCTCGATTGATCACATGGACTTCCGCTTTCCCATTCATATCGGGGAGCTGATCGTCCTCAAGGCCAGCGTCAACCGCGCCTTCAACACCTCGATGGAAGTCGGCGTCAAGGTGTTTGCGGAATCGCTGCTCACCGGCCGCCGCCGCCACACCAGCTCGGCTTACCTGACGTTCGTCGCCGTGGATGAGCACGGCGACCGCATCTCCGTTCCTCCGGTGTTGCCCGAAACGGAAGACGAGAAGCGGCGCTACGACAAAGCCGAGGCCCGCCGGAAATATCGCCTCGCCCAGCGCCCCCGTCCCTCCCATCACGACTGATGCCCGCCCGCCACGCCAGCCCGGCGCCCATGGACGCGCCGGGGCGGTTGTTGTCCGGTATCCTGCGCAGCGTTGCCTGGAACGCGGTGGTCCCCGTCCTCATCTACGAGGCCGCCCGCGTCTACTGGGGCGTCTCCGAATTCCGCGCTTTGGTGCTGGCCACCATCTTCCCGGTCGCGGAAAGCGCCTGGGGGCTGTGGCGCGAACACGAGATGGACCCCATTGCCGGCATCGTGCTCTTCGGCATTTTGGTGGATGCGGCCGCGCTCAGCCTGGGCGGCAGCCCCCGCCTGCTGCTCATCCGCGAGTCCTTCGCCACCGGCGCGCTGGGCGCGGCCTGCTTCGTTTCACTCCTGTTCCCCCGACCCATGATGTTCTACTTCGGCCGCTATTTCCTCGGCGGCCGCGATCCCGCGCGCCGCCGGCGCTTCGACGCGAGTTGGAGCTTTCCTGAAGTGCGGCGCGGCAACCGCCTGATCACCGCCGTGTGGGGAGCGGTGTTCACCGGGGAGCTGGGGTTGCGGGTGCTGCTGGTCTATTCGCTGCCGGCGGCGGCGGTGCTGGTCATCTCGCCCCTGGTGCTCGGCGTGCTGACGGTAATCACCATCGTCTGGACGATTGCCTACGCCCGCCGGATGCGGGCCCGCGTACTGCCGCACCTGCTGCGCCAGGAGTTCTAACGCCGGCTGGCATCAATCCAGGCGCCGCCGATCACCTTTTCACCCTGGTACAGCACCACCGCCTGGCCGGGCGTGATCGCCCGCTGCGGCACATCAAACTCCACCCGCAACCGCTGACCGGCCGCCGGTTCGGCCCAGGCGGCCGCCGGGGTGTGCCGGTGCCGGATGCGCGCTTCCACCCGTACCGCGCCCGTGGGGGCATCGCCGGAGATCCAATTGCAGCCGCTCGCCTCCAGTCCCCGCGCCAGGAGTTCATCTTCGGCCCCCACCACCACCTGCTGTTTGGCTGCGTCCACCTGCAGGACATAGAGCGGGTTACCGGTGGCGACGCCCAGCCCCTTGCGCTGCCCCACGGTGAAGTGCTCCACGCCCGCGTGGCGGCCCAGCACGCGGCCGTCGCGGGTCACCATCTCGCCGCCGACGGGCACGGCCTCGCCCTGCTCGGCTGCGTAGGCGGCCAAAAAATCGCCGTAATTGTTGCCAGGCACAAAGCAGATCTCGTGGCTGTCGGGCTTGTCCGCCACCCCCAGCCCCAGGGCGGCGGCCTGCGCCCGTACTTCCTGCTTATGCATTTCACCCAGGGGGAAGCGTGCGGCGCCGAGCTGCTCCTGGGTCAATCCCCAGAGGAAGAATGTCTGGTCCTTGGCCGCGTCCACCGCCCGCAGCAGCTCGAACCGGTTGCTGACCGCATCGTGGCGCACCCGGGCGTAGTGGCCCGTGGCCACCGCCTCGGCGCCAATCTGGCGCGCCGTGGTGAGCAGGGAATCAAACTTCACCTGCGTGTTGCACAGGCTGCACGGCACCGGCGTCCGGCCGGCGCGATACTCGGCCAGGAACACCTGCACCACCTCACGCTCAAAACGTTCCTCGAAATTCACCACGTAGTAGGGAATGCCGAGCTGCTCGGCCACCCGGCGCGCATCATGGACGTCATCGAGTGAGCAACAGCGTCCGCGTGCCGACGGCGCCATGCCCGGCGCGCCCGCTAGCCGGCGCTGGTTCCAAAGCTGCATGGTCAGCCCCACAATGGGCTCTCCCTGAGCCTGCAGCATCGCCGCCACGGTGGAACTGTCCACCCCACCCGACATGGCTACGGCGATCATGCCGGCCGTCCCCAGGCCTTTACGCCGCCTGCCTGCAGCTTGCGCTGCTTGGCCACCAGCGCCGGCAGCACCTCGAGCAGGGCCTCCACTTCGGCGGGCGTGTTCTGCACTCCCAGGCTGAAGCGCAGGCAGCCCCGCGCCCGCTGCCGCGGCATGCCCATGGCCAGCAGCACGTGCGAAGGCTCAATCGCGCCCGACGAGCACGCCGCGCCGGTTGAGACGCAGAATCCATGCAGATCAAGGGCGATCACCAGGGCTTCGCCTTCGATGCCGTCAAACCAGATGTCGGTGGTGTTGGGGACACGCTCGGCTCCGCCTCCCGCCACCCCGGCGCCGGGGATGGCGGCCAGCACGCCCGCCTCCAGCCGGTCGCGCAGTTCGCCCAGGCGTGCGGCCCGATCCGTCAGTTCTGCGCGGGCCAGCCGCGCCGCTGCTCCCAACCCCACGATCCCGGGCAGGTTTTCGGTTCCCGCCCGCCGGTCGCGTTCATGATGCCCGCCCAGTTGCTGGGCTCGCAAGCGCGTGCCCCGGCGCACGTACAAGGCCCCCACGCCCGCCGGCGCGTGGATTTTATGCCCGCTCAGGCTGAGCGCGCTGCATCCCAGTTCCCGCGCCGCCACGGGCACCTTGCCCACGGCTTGGATGGCATCCACATGAAAAGGTACCCGTGCCGCCCGCGCCAGTTCGGCGATGGCAGCGGTCGGCTGCAGCACGCCGGTCTCATTGTTGGCCATCATCACCGAAATCAGCGCCGTGTCGTCGCGCAGCGCCGCCGCGACGTCGTCCGCATGGATTCGGCCCTCGGCATCCGGCTTCACGTAGGTGACCTCGCAGCCGCTGCGCTCCAGGTCTTCACACACGTGCAGGACGGCATGATGCTCGATGGCGCTGGTAATCACGTGCGGCCACGGCGCGCCGGGATGGCTCTCCGCCCACGCGCCCAGCAGCCCGCGGATGGCCAGATTGTCGCTCTCCGTGCCGCCGCTGGTGAATACGATCTCGGAGGGCTGCGCCCCCACCAGCGCCGCCACTTCGCCCCGTGCCTCTTCCAGCGCCGCCTTCGCCGCCTGCCCCCGCTGATGGATGGAGCTGGGGTTTCCCAGCTCGCCCTGCAGGGCAGGCTCCATCGCCGCCCGCACCGCGGGCAGTACGGGCGTGTTGGCGTTGTTGTCGAAATACGCGCGCGGCATCGGGCTACCAGAGTCTATTATCGCCCGCTATTGGCCGGCTGGTAATAACCCTGGCGGCTGCGCACCGTCAAGTGCTTCAGCTTGGGATCGCTGGCATCAATCTGGATCTTGCGAAAACCGCTCCCGGTCTGATTGGAGTGGTAGGCGAAAGTGTATTGGCTGCGGATGTCGCGCGCCACCTGCAGCGAGATGTCATTGACTTCCTGCAGGTTCTTGGGGAAATACGCCAACCCTCCGGTCGCCGTCGCCAGAGCCTCGAGGGCGCGCTTCGACTTGTTCTTCATCGAACGCGTGTCGTCGTTGGACAGGATGCCGATGGTGTAAATCATCGGCGGATTGTCGGCCTGCAGCATCCGTACCGCCTGCTCCAGCGTGTAGCGGCTGGCGTCGTCATCGCCATCCGTGACCACCAACAGCACGTGCTTGTCGTTGCGGGCGTTGTCGTTCATGTAGTCCAGCGAGGCGATGATGGCGTCGTACATCGCCGTGCCTCCGCTCGACTCGATCCGGTCCAGTCCGTCCTGCAGCTTGGGAATACTGTTGGTGAAGGCGGCATCGAGATAGTATTCGGAGTTGAAATTGACGATGAACACCTCGTCCTGGGTATTGCTCGCCTTGACGAAATTAATCGCCGCGCGGTTCACCTCCGGCCGGCTCTGACTCATGCTGCCGCTGTTGTCCACCAGGATGCCCACCGACACCGGCGCGTCCTCGCGGGCAAAGTATTCAATCTTCTGCTGCACCCCGTTTTCGAAAATGGTGAAATCGGACTCGGGGAGCGTGGTCACCGCCCGGTCTTTTTTGTCCACCACGGTGGCATGCACCAGCACCTCGCCCACATTGGCCTTGAAGGTGAACGGCGCCTGAGGCGCGGCCGGCCTGGCCTGTGCCTGCCCCCACGCCGCTCCGGCGAGAACGGCCATCAACAGCGCTGTGGCCGCGCACTTCACAGATGCGGTCCGTAGTAGCCGGTCCGCGCCGCCACCGTGAGCGGCGGCAGCCCCGGCGGCGGATGCAGCTTCACCTGAATCTTGCGCCAGTGCCCATCGGTGCTCTTGTCCGTCGAACTGTAGCCCAGCACGTACTGGTTGCGCAGCTCGATGCCGATCTTGGTGGCCGTGTCGGCCAGTTCGTCCACATCGTGGATTTCAAACGTCTTGCCGCCGGTGGATTCGGTGATCTTGTCGAGTAGCGCCGGACCGTTGATCTCTTCCTGGGTGGCGGGAGTGGCCGAGTACAGTCCGATGCCGTAGATCTGCACGTTGGCTTCGCGCACCACCCGTTCAATGTCGCGCTCGCTGTAGCGGCTGTGATTGTCTCCTCCATCCGAGATGATCAGCAGCGCCCGCCGCTGATACTTGGCGTGCCGCATTTCGGCCAGCGCCAGGTAAATGGCATCGAGCAGCGCCGTGCGGCCCTGCGGCTGCAGGAAGGTCACGCTGTCTTCAATCTGATCAATGTTGCTGGTGAAGCTGCACAGCATCCGCGGCTGGTCGGCGAAGTCCACCAAAAAAAATTCATCCTGCGGGTTGGCGGTGCGGAAAAACTGCACCAGCGCCCGGCGGGACTCGTCAATTTTGTCGGACATGCTCCCGCTGGAGTCGAACACCACCCCCACCGAGATCGGGGCGTCTTCGGTCGAAAACGTCTTGATGTCCTGGGGGACATTGTCTTCGCTGAGGCTGAAAAACTGCTTCTCCAGCCCGGTCACCATGCGGTTCAACGGATCGGTGATCACCACCGGCACCAGCACCAGATTGACATTGGAGGTGAACTCGGGGACCTGCGCCGCGGCGGCGGGGGCGGCGGAGGCGGGGGAGCCAGAATCCTTCTTTCCCGCCGGCTTGCTCTCCGGCAGCATCCGCGGCGTAACCCCTCCCGGCACCACGGCCGCGCTGCCCGGGGTGACGTGGACTGGGGTGGTTTGCTTTTGGGTCTGCTGCTGACTCTGCTGCTGCTGCTGTCCCTGCGCCTGCACCCAGGCCGGCATCACCCCAAGCGTGCACACCGCCGCTAGTGCTCCCCACCAGCTCCAGCTACCGGTTTTACGGCTTGTCATCGGGTCCCGTGCAACTTCGTCCTGGCCTTATCTTCGACATTAGCACTCCACGGGCATGAAGAAAAGGCCATCCCGTCTGGGTTAAGGTAAGCTTCGGAAGGCCATTCATGGACGCCGCCCATCCAGACCGGGTAAAGCAGCGGGTGGCGCTATTCTCCCTGTTGACGGCCATCGGAATCTTCGTTTTCAAGCTGCTCGTCGGCCTCCACACCCGAAGCCTTGGCATCCTGGCCGAGGCCGCCCATTCCGCGCTTGACCTGCTCGCCACCCTGTTGACGTTCGTCTCGCTGCGCATTGCCGCCCGCCCCGCCGATGCCAACCATCCGTTCGGTCACGGAAAGTTTGAGAATTTTTCCGCCTTCCTGCAGACCGGTCTGCTGGTCATTACCTCCCTGGCTATTGCCGCTTTGGCCACAAGCCGCTGGCTGGCAGGCGTCGAGGTGCAGGTGCACGTTGACTTCTGGGCGTTTGGCGTCATGCTGACCTCCATCGTCGTGGACTGGAGCCGTTCCGGCATCCTGCGGCGCACCGCCGCCGCTTATAAAAGCGATGCTCTGGCCGCCGATGCCCTCAATTTCACTAGCGACATGGCCTCCAGTCTGGCCGTTCTGGTGGGCCTGGGGTTGGTCGGCATCGGACAGCGGTGGGATATCCCTCCCTTGCGACATGCCGACGCCGCCGCGGCCTGCGCCGTGGCCCTAGCCCTCCTCTGGCTTGCGCTCCTGCTGGGGCGGCGCACCGCCGGCGCGTTGCTGGACGAAGCGCCTCCGGAATTAAGCCGGGAATTGGCCGCTGACCTTGAGGATCTGGAGGGATTGGCCGGGGTGGAACGGCTGCGCCTGCGGCGCGTCGGCAGCCGCTATTTCGTTGACCTGCAACTGCTCTTGCATCCCGGCACCACCTTCGAGCGGGTCAACTCCCTGCGACAGGAGGCGGTGGCGCGGGTGCACCGCCGCCTGCCCGATGCCGATGTCGTGGTCGAGACCCAGACCCGGCGGGTTGAGCCTCTGGGCCCGTTTGAGCAGGTGCAAGCCATCGCCCAACGCCAGAACGTCAATCTCCATGACCTGGCCATTTATAAAAATGACCATCAACTGGATATTGAATTTCACCTCGAGCTGCCGCCTTTGCTGCCGTTGGCCGAGGCCCATGACCGGGTGAGCCGCCTGGAGGCGGAGATGCGGCTTGGCATCCCCGCGGTGGGCTCCATCACCACCCACATCGAGCCCGAGTCCAACCGGATTCGCGACGCCAACCTCCTCGATGTGCGCCGTATATCCGCCCGGGTGGAGCAGATCGCTGCCCAAATCCCCGAGCTGCTCGATTGCCATGACCTGCAGTTGCGGCGCAGCGCCGGCCATTTGGTCCTGAGCTGTCATTGCACCCTGCCGGACTCTTTGCCGGTTGCCCGCGTCCACGACCGGGTCACGGAACTGGAAGCGGCGCTCAAGCGCGGCTTGCCTGAATTGTTCCGCATCACCATTCACCCCGAGCCGGGTTCTGACAATCGCCGATAATAGGACTCATGGCGCCGAACTCAACCCAGCCTGCCACGCACGCCTCGGCTACCTGGACCGAGGGCGAATCCTTCACCAGCGAGGGCTCCAGCGGCCACTCGGTCGCATTCGACTCCGATCGCGCCTCCAACCGCGCGCCCGGGCCCATGGAGATGGTCTTGCGCAGTCTCTGCGCCTGCTCCGCCACCGATCTGGTGATCGTGCTGCGTAAGAAACGGCAGGAGTTCACCGGCATCCGCGTCAGCGCCGAGGGCGAGCGCGCCACGGTGCCGCCGCAGGTGTACACGAAGATTCACATGCGCTATGAGGTCGCCGGCCGCGGGGTGCAGCGCGAGGCGGTGCAGCGCGCCGTGGAGCTTTCGCAGGAAAAATACTGCAGCGTCTTCGCCATGCTGCGCCACACCGCCTCCACCAGTTACGAGATTGTCCTGCAAGAGGCCGCGCCATGAGCCCGCGCCGCGGTCTCGATACCGCCATGGCGGCCCGCGAAGCCGCGCTCCAGATGCTGTATGCCCTCGATTTGGGCGGCGGCGACGCCGGGCCGGTGGCCGCCGCCTACCGCCGCGATCACCCCCTGGAGCCAGCCGTCGCCGAGCGTGCCGAATTGCTGTTGCACCGGGCCAGCTCGGCGCGGCAGCAGATTGAAGATTTGATCGTTCGCCACTCGGTGGGGTGGCGCCTGGAGCGGATGAGCGCGATTGACCGCAATCTGCTCAAACTGGGCACAGCCGAAATGCTCCTGGGCCAGCCGGCCGCCACCGTGGTTCAGGCAACCTTGCGGCTGGCGCGCAAGTTCTCTCAACCGGAGGCCATCAGCTTTCTGCAGGGCCTCTTGGAGGCGATTGCCCGTGAGCTTGCGGCCCACTCCGAAGTTGCCCAGCATGTCCAATAAGAGTGTTCTGCGTGCGCTGGCACGCGGGGGAATGGCGCTCGGCGGCCTGACCGCTGCCGGCGCCGTGGCCGCCGCCGCCGCCTTGGCATGGGGCGTGAGCGAAGGGAGGCGCCAGCGTTCCTTCGACCTGGCAGGCAAGACGGCACTTGTAACCGGTGGCTCGCGCGGCCTGGGATTTGCCATCGCCCGTGAACTTCTGCGCCGCGGCTGCCGCGTCACCATCTGCGCCCGCGACAGCGACGCGCTCCGCCGCGCCGCGGGCAAGCTGGAACAAGAGGCGCCGGCCGGGGCTGGCATCTTTGCCTATCCCTGCGACCTCGGCAAGCCCAGCGCCGCCACCGAACTGGTCGCCGCCGTGCAGGCCCATTGGGGATCCGTGCAGCTATTGATCCACAACGCCGGAATAATGCAGATCGGTCCCTGGGAGGCCATGACCGAAGACGACTTC
>JBQCEU010000055.1:0-5544 GCA_051959955.1 Terriglobales bacterium
CCGCTGCTGGAGAGTGGGCGGCTGCGCCTGCCCGGCCCGCGCGGCGACGTGGCGGCCTGGCTGGAGGCCAGCGATTTTTTCCTGTTTCCTTCCTTCGGCGAAGCCCAGCCCACGGCCGTGATGGAGGCCATGGCGGCCGGACTTCCGCTCATCGCCACCCGGCTCGGCGCCACCCGCGAACTGGCCGGCGAGTGCGCCTGCTGGGTCGAGCCCGGCGACGCCGCCGGGCTGGCTCAGGCGGCGCTGGCCTGGAGCGGGGCGCAGCGGGCGGCGGCCCGCGCGGCGGCGGTGGCGGCGCGCGCGCGGGTGGAGAGGGAATGGAGCGAGGCGCGGTGGCGGGGAAGGCTGGAAGCCCTGTATGCGGACGGTGTGGGGACTTGATCCTCCGGCCGGGCGGCGGCGCATCCTGCTGGTCGAGTTTCTCGGCCGCGGCGGCTTGCTGCACTATAGCGCCCAACTGGCGCGCGGGCTGGCGGCGGTCGCGGCGCCGGGCGTAGAAGTGATGCTGTTGTGCGGCCGCGCGCTCGAAGCCGGCGTGGTGCCGGCCGGCGTGCGGCTGGCGCCCTGGCTGCTCACCTGGAACCCGCATGCGCGGCCGCGCCGCCTGCCGCGGCGGCTGCTGCGGGCCTGGCGCGGGCTCTGCTATGGCGCCGCCTGGGTGCAGGTGGCGGCGGTGGTGGCGTGGCTGCGGCCGGAGCTGGTGATTCTCGGCGACCTCGAACACCGCCTCGACGCCTGGGGTACGCGCTGGCTGCGGCGCCGTCTGCGGCGGCAGCGGCCGCCGGCGCGGCTGGCCGACATCTGGCACAACCTGCAGCCGTTTGGTCGCGCGCCCGGCGAAGGGGTGGTACGCGCGGCCCGCTGGCGAGTGCCCATGGCCCGGCAGTTTGATACCGTCTTTGTCCACGGCGCCCAGTTGGCGCGCGACTTTGAGGCCCTCACCGGCCGTTCGGCCCACCCCATTCCGCACGGCAATCAGGATTGGCTGGCGGAGTTGGCTGGCGCCGATCCGCGGCTGGACGAGCGGCTGCGGCTGCCCTCCGATCGGCCCCTCGGCCTGCTGTTGGGCGCGCTCAGTCCCTACAAGGGGGTTGAGGGACTGCTGGCGGCCCTGGCCCTCACCCCGCCCGCGCGCCGGCCCTGCATCCTGATCGCCGGCATGCCGACGGCGGGCGCACCCGGCGCCGCCTGGCGGCAGGAGGCGGCGCGGCGGGGCCTCGGGCCCTGGCTGGTTTGGGATCTGCGCTATGTGCCGAGCGGCGAGATCGCCTGGTACTTTCGTCGTGCGGACTTTGTCGTGCTGCCCTATCGCGCCGCGGCGCAGAGCGGGGTGGCGCATCTGGCGCTGAGCTTTGGCCGGCCGCTGCTGGTGACCGCCGTCGGCGGTTTGCCGGAGCTGATTGACGGCAACGGCCTGGTGGTCCCCCCCGACGACCCGGCCGCGCTGGCGCAGGCGCTGGAACAGATGAGCGGGGACGTGGAACGGCGCCGCCGCTGGGGGCAGCAGTCGCGGCAGTTGGCCGTGGTTCGCCACGGCTGGCCGGCGATTGCCCGCCAGGTGTTGGCGGCGGCCGCGCCACAGTTGCTGCCGCCCGACGGCGAAGCGGAATGCTACCAAGGCATGGCGGCCAAGGAAGGTGCCCGGGGAGCGGAAGTGGCATCTGAGAGCTAGGGCCAAGGTGGTTGCACCGCTGCGTTCTATGACTTTGGGATACGTGTTGTCGCGCTACCCGCTGTTGAGCGAGACCTTCATCCTGCGCGAAATGTGGGAGCTGGAACGCCAGGGCGTGTCGGTGCGGGTGTATCCGCTGCGGCGGGTGCGGGGCCGGCGGCATGAACGGGTGGCGGCGCTGCGGGCGGCCGTGTGGCGGGCGCCGTGGCTGGGCGGCGGCGCACACGGATATTGGCTGTGGCGGCGGCCGGGCCGCTACGCCGCCACGCTGGCCGAAGTGGTGTGGGGCAACCGGCGGGATCGCAACCTGCTGCTGGGCGCGCTGGCGTACTGGGGGAAGGCGGTGGCGATCGCCGCCCGCATGCGGCACGACGGCGTCACCCAGGTCCATGCCCACTATGCCACCCACCCGGCGCTGGTGGCCTATATCGTGCGCCGCCTCACCGGGCTGCCTTATACCTTCACCGTGCACGCGCACGATATTTTCTGCCACCGCGCCATGCTGGCCACCAAGGCACGGGCGGCCAAGGCGGTGGTGGCGATCAGCGAGTACAACCGGCGGCTGCTGGAACGGGAGCTGGGCCCGCCCCGGCCGCGGCTGGAGGTCATCCACTGCGGCATTGAATGGAGTCAGTATGCGGCGCTGGCCACCGCCCGCTGGAGCGAGGCGCAACCGCCGCCGCGGCCGGCGCCGCTGCATCTGCTGACCATCGGCTCGCTGCAACCCTACAAGGGTCATCAGGTTTTGCTCGAGGCCTGTGCCCGGCTGCGGGCGCGCCGGGTCCCGTACCGCTGTCGCATAGTTGGCGGCGGGGAACTGGCCCGGCGGCTGCGGCGCCACAGCCGGCGGCTGGGGCTGGAGGAGGCGGTGGAGTGGGCCGGGGCGGCCACCGAAGCCGAGGTGTTGGCCGCCTTGCGCTGGGCGGATGTGCTGGTGCTGCCCAGCGTGGTGATGGCCAGCGGAAAAATGGAGGGTATACCGGTGGTGCTGATGGAGGCGATGGCGGCGGGACTGCCGGTGGTGGCCAGCCGCCTGTCGGGTATCCCGGAGCTGGTGGAGGAAGGGCGCAGCGGCGTGCTGGTGCCGCCCGGTGACGCCGCGGCGCTGGCCGATGCGCTGGCGGGCATGAGCGACCGGGGGCGGCGGCGGGCCATGGGCCTGGCCGGCTGCAGCCGCGTATCCAGGGACTTCGATCTGCACCGCAACGTGCAGCAGTTGCTGCGGCTGTGGACCCAGCTCGGCCGCCGCAAGGGGGAAGCCGCGGCATGATCCCCTCCGGCGCGGGCGGGCTGTGGTGGCGGCTGGATGCGCTGGTCTGGCTTGGGGCGCTGGCCAGCCTGGTGGGGATCTGGCTGGGGTACCCGCTGGTGCTGCGCCTGTGGGCGCGCGGGCGTGCGCGGCGCTGGCGCCGCCTGGATCTCTCCGCGCCCGATGCGGACTGGCCGCGGCTGTCGGTGATCGTGGCGGCGCACAACGAGGCGGCGCACATCGAGGCCCGCATCGCCGACCTGCGCGCCCAGGATTATCCGGCCGATCGGGTGGAGATACTGGTCAGCGAAGACGGTTCCACCGACGGCACCGCGGCGCTGCTCGAACGTTTGGCGGCCGAGCCGGCGGCTCCGCCCCTGCGGCTGTGCACCGCCCCCGGGCGGGCCGGCAAGGCGGCGGCCCTCAACCGTGCCGCCGCGGCGGCCGGCGGCGAGGTGCTGGTATTCACCGACGCCAACAATACTTTCGCGCCTCTGGCGCTGCGCCATCTGGCGGCGCCGTTTGCCGACCCGGCCGTGGGCGCGGTGACCGGCTTGAAGGCGGTGGCGGGTGATGCCGGAGTGGGCGGGGGCGAGAGCGTCTATTGGCGCTATGAGGCCGCACTGACGCGGCACGAGTCCGACACCGGCGGCACCGTGGCCGCCTATGGCGAGGCCCTGGCGGTGCGGCGGGAGTGCTTCCGCCCGCTGCCGGAGGACGTGCTGGTCAATGACGATCTCTGCCTGGCGCTGCGCGTCTGGTCGCAGCGGCGGCGGGTGGTGGCGGCGCCCGCGGCCCGCTCGCTGGAGTGGGGGGCAGCCGATATGCGCTCGGAGTGGGAGCGCCGCCGTCGCATGGCCGCCGGGCACTGGCAGGCGCTGGCCGCGGCGCGGCCGCCGGCCGCCGGGTGGCCGCTGGCGGTGCGGATCAAAATCTGGTTCCATCAGATCCTGCGGCCGCTGTCGGCGCTGTTCGCCGCCCTGGCGCTGGTCTGCGGCCTGGCGCTGCTATGGCCGGCGGCCGCGGCTTCGATTCCGGCCGGGCTGCGGCTGCTGGCCGGTCTGGAAGGGCTGGCGGCGGCCGCGGTGGCGGTGGTGGGTCTCACGCGCGCGGCCGGGCTGCGGCTGGGGCGGGCCGAAGCGCCCTGGTTTTTCTGCGTTGCCCTGGCGGCCGCCGCCTGCGGGTGGTGGCAGTACCGGCGCGGCCATGCCTCCCGCCTGTGGCGCCGCGTGGCCCGGGCCGCCCCGGCTCCGGCCGGCGCTCCCGGACCCGCCGCCACCGCCCGCATCCTCAACGGCTTGTTTTGGGCGGCCAGCTCCTTTGTCGGCGGCAAGCTGCTGGTGTTCGGATCGGTGGTGGTGCTGGCGCGCCTACTCGCCCCGCGCGCCTTTGGCGAAGTGGCCCTGGCGACAACCACCATCACGGTGTTGGAAATCCTGGGCACGCTGGGCCTCACCAGCGCCCTGATCTTCGAGGAACAGGAGTGGCGCGCGGCCGCCAATATCTGTTTCTGGATTACCCTGGCCACTTCCGGGCTGGAGCTGGCCGGCGCCTGGCTGCTGGCGCCCCTGCTCAGCCACTTCTTTCACGAGCCCACCCTCACCGCCATGATCCGCTGGCTGTCGCTGGTGCTGGTGCTGCTCGCCTTGGGCAACACCCACGATTTCGTGCTGCGGCGGCGGCTGGATTTTCGCACCAAGATCATCCCCGATCTGGGCCAGGCGGCGGCCAAGGGCACCGCCGCCATTGCCCTGGCTTGCCTCGGATTCGGCGCCTGGAGCCTGATCTGGGGACAGGTGCTGGGCACGATCGCCTCCACCGCCCTGCTTTGGCGGTTGAGCGGCTGGCGGCCGGAGTGGCGGTGGGATGGTGTGGTGCTGCGCCGCATGTTCGACTACGCCAAGCACATCTACCTGCTCGACGGCTCCAGCGTGCTGCTGTCCAATCTCGACACCCTGACCATTGGGCGCATGTTGAGTGACGCCTGGCTGGGTTTCTACACACTGGCGTTTCGCATCCCGGAGGTGGCGTTGGTCAGCGTGCTCAACGTCATCACCCGGGTGGTGTTTCCTGCCTTCAGCCGCCTGCAAAGCGACCGTCCGCACTTGCGCGCCACCCTGCTCGACACCATGCGCTACACCGCGCTGCTGACGCTGCCGGTGGCCGCCGGGCTGGCGGTGCTGGCGCGGGGTGTGGTCTTGGGCCTGTACGGCGCGCATTGGGGGCCCTCGGTAGCGGTGCTGCGCGTGCTGGCGGTGTATTGCGGCATCCGCTGCCTGATCCATCACTTTGGCGATGCCTACAAAGCGATCGGCCGGCCGGACGTTCTCACCCGCACGACCGTGTGCTGGTGGATCATACTGCCGCCCAGCCTGATTCTGGGAGCCCGCTGGGGCGGGATTGTGGGGGTGGCTTGGGGACAGGTGGTGACGCGGGTGGTGATGTCGTTGCTGCATGTGTACCTGATCGGCAAGTACCTGCAGATTGGCCCTTGGGCGCTGCTCGAGGCGGTGGGGCCGGCGCTGGAGGCCACGGCGGTGATGGCCACGCTGCTCACTCTGGCCTTGCCCTGGGCCGATGGCTGGGCGCCGCGGCTGGAATTGGCGGCGCTGGTGCCGCTGGG
>JBQCEU010000056.1:0-4820 GCA_051959955.1 Terriglobales bacterium
TAGCCCTGGCCGGTGAGGGTGGCGACGTAGGCGGGGGCTTCGTCGCTGTCGCCGAGCAGGGCGCGGAGGCGGCGGACGGCGCTATTGATGCCGCGCTCGAAGTTGACAAAGGTGCCGTCGGGCCACAGCGCCTGCCGCACCTGCTCGCGGGTGACCAGGCGGCCGGCATGGGTGAGCAGCAGCTCCAGCAGCCGCAGCGTTTGTGCGGCAGTGTGCAACGGTTTGCCGTCTTTGAGAAGCTCCCGGGCGTCGAGGTCGAGCAGGAAGGGCCCGAAGCGGTAGCGGACGCGGGATGGAGCGGGCGCAGCCATGTAACCGGGGCATGAAAAGGAGCAGTTCAGTGTAGCGCAAACGCGCCTGTCGGGAGTATCGGCTGGCGGGCTAAAAGCTTGAGTGAGAAGGAGTTGTCACTTGGTTATCTGCTGGTTACACGGGGGTGGCGAAGAGGTGGCCTTCCGGATTGGGGCTCTCAAGCGACTTTTCACTGACTTCGGAAAAACTGATGCCGCAGAAATGGCGGCCGGACGTGTCCGAGTCACGGCAGTAGTTCGATCCCCGGACGAACAAGGAGCTTTCATGCGTGGGCTGAAATGGGTGGTGGCAGTGCTGGCGATGGCCGGTTGGGCGTGGGCCAGTCCGATATCGGTGGGACAGTTTTCGATCGAGTATCCGTCGGCAGAGACGGTGGGCTATTACGGCTTTACGGTGGCCAACCTGACCGGCAACAGCACGCTGGGGGCCTGCACGGCCGGCTACCCGGTGTGTCAGCGATTGGCATTTTTGAACCCGACGCTGACCATAGATTATGGTTACGGCCAACTGATGGACGACGGGTCGGGAGTGGGTGTGCAAGTGGGGGCGCTGGCCAGCCAGGGCAGCTACACGGTGACCGCGGCCGATGCCAACGCCTTCGACCCCAGCTACAACGGTTGCGGGGTCTACGGCGTGGACGCGACCTGCGCCGGGCTGAGCGACACCGCCAACGCTTTTCAGCTTCCGCTGCCGGTCACCGACGGCAACGGCAACAACCTGATCATCCTGCAGGCGGTGTTCACCGCGACCAGCGTGCCCACGGTGACCGGGCAGGGCACGCTCAGCGGTCCGTACACGGCGACCTTGCTGCCGCCCAGCGACTGCGGCGGGCCCTGCAATTTTCTCGATCCGGGGCTGTATGACGGCGACCCGAACGCCGGCTATTGGGAGTACTACGACGCCACCGTGGACATCACCACCGACCAGCCCACGCCCCCGAGCGAGGTTCCCGAGCCGGCCACGATCTGGCTGATGGGCACGGCCCTCGCCGGGCTGGCTCTGGGGTGGCGCCGGCGGGTGACGGCATAGAGATAGAGCAGGACAAGCGGAAGCAGCAAGGAGCGGACGTGCACATGAGCTTGCGGAAATGGATGCTGGGAATGGTGGCGGCAGGCGCGCTGGCGGCAGCGCAGCCCGCGGCCGCGCAGGTGGTGTTGGCCAACTTCACCGCGCCGGCGACGGCGGTGGTGGGCACGCCGGTGGTGATCAGCGGCTGCGGCTTCCCCGCCGGGATGCAGGCGGTGAACACGCTGGTGACGTTCACGCCGGCGCCGGGCGCCGGTCAGGCGGTGACGGCCACAGCGGATGCGGTGACGGTCAAGCTTGGCAACTGCTATGACATTTCCGTCACGGTGCCGACCCACATCGTGGGCGGCCTGACGGCGCTGACGGTGGCCAACGCGGCCACCAGCACGCCGGTGTTTTCCAGCGTCAACTTCAGCGATCTCACCCTTACCGGCGCGCCGGCGGGGATCACGCTCAATCCGCCGCAGCCGGGCTCGGCGCTGCCGGGGACGGTGGTGACGCTGACGGCCAGCGGCTTCAACTCAGCCTCGCCGATACCGGCGGCGAACGTGATGGTGCTCATTCATCCGGCGAGCGGGGCGATGGTGGCGGTGCCGGCGAGTCAGGATCCGTTCACCGCGCCGGGGGTGATGCAGGTGAGTTTTCTGCTGCCCAGCGGCCTGGCCGCGGGGCCGGCGGAGCTGACGCTGGAGAGCGCGGCGGGGACGACGCCGCCTTTCCTGAGCATCAACCAGGCTGACTTCGAGATCCTGGCGCAGGCCACGGGCACGGCGCCGCTGGGGCCGGTATCGCCGGCGACGGTGGCGGCGGGCAAGGCGGTGTCGGTGAAGGCCAACGGGCTGCCGGCGGGGGCGATCGCGGCGGGCAACATTCTGGTGACGCTGACGCCGCCCCCCGGCAACGGCGCTCCCATCACGGTGCCGGCCACGCTGTACCTGGCGATGATCAAGACGATCAATTTTCCGGTTTCCACCGGGCTGGTGAACAACGCGCCGCTGCTGTGCGCGGTGACGGTGAGCAACAAGCCGGGGACGCTGCCGGCGTTCGCGCTGGCGGGCACCACGGTGACGGTGACGCCGCCGCCGACGGTGCAGCAGGTGACGCCGGCGGTGGGGCAGCAGGGGACGGCGGTGGCGGTGGAAGTGCTGGGTGATTTCACCCACTTCGGCAGCACCTCGAGCCTGAGCTTCACGCCCTTCGGGCAGACGAGCACGGTCAGCACCCTCAGCGCCAGCAACATTGTGGTGGACAGCACTACCCGACTGCACGCCACTTTGAACGTCGCGCCCGACGCCACCCCCGGCGCCTATACGGTGAACGTCACCACGGGCACGGAAGTGGCGCACTCGGGCGCGGCGTTTGTGGTGACCACCAGCCCCGGGCTGGCCTTCGGCTTTATCGCGCCCAATGGCGCGGCGCTGGGGCAGCATTTGACCGGCGTGCATGTGCAGGCGACAGCGACGCACTTCGTGCAGGGCGAGACGGTGCTGGATTTCGGCGACGGCATCACGGTGAGCAACCTGCAGGTGACCAGCCCGACCGACCTGCTGGCGGATTTGGACATCAGCCCGACGACCACGCTGGGCCCGCGGACGGTAATGGCGGTGACGGGGGGCGAGTTCGCGCTGGGGGTGAATGCGTTCACGGTGCAGGCCAGCGCGGCGGCTTTGGCGCCGCCGCTCACGCCCGACCAGGCGCCGCAGGGCGGCAATCTGGTGGGGGTGCAGATCGCGGGCACGGGCACGCACTTTTTGCCGGGGGCGACGCAGGTGACGATCGGCGGCGGGGTGGTGGTGGGGCAGGTGACGGTGGTGAGCCCGACCAGCCTGACGATCGACCTGTCGGTGCCGCCGGGGGCGAGCGTGGGTCCGCAGGATGTGACGGTGACCACGGGCGGGGAAGTGGTGCGGGCGGCGGGGGCATTCACAGTGCTGGCGGCGACGCCCAAGCTGACCGGGGTGACGCCGCTCGCGGCGGCACAGGGGACCGAGAACCTGGACGTGGTGATCGGGGGCCAGTTCACCAACTTCCAGCCGGGACAGGTGAGCGTGAGTTTCGGCGACAACGGCATCACGGTGAACTCGGTGACGGTGGATGCGGCAGCGCAGACGGTGGACGCCAACATCTCGATCGCGATTGACGCGGCGGTGGGCGGGCGCACGGGCACGCTGGTGTCGGCCACCACGCTGCCGACCACGTTCAACTTCGGCTTTTCGGTTACGCCCTCGGCGGCGGCGATCCAGAGCGTGTGTCTGTCGCCCTCGGGGCCGCCGACCTGCATCACGGGCAGCCCGCAGAACAGCGCTCCGACGCTGCTGGTGACCGGGGTGGGGACGCACTGGGTGCAAGGGACGACGCAGGTGACGGCCGGACAGGGACTGAACATCGGGGTGGTCACGATTACCAGCCCGACGACGGCGATTCTGGAGACGACGATTCCGCCGTCGGCGCCGGTGGGCGGGGTGGGGATCACCTTTGCCACGGGCGGGGAGGTGGTGAACGGAAGCTTCCATATTCTGGCGAGCACGCCGAGCATGAAGCTGGCGCCGCCGCAGGGTTTGCAGGGGACGAGCGTGGCGGTGAATTTCACCGGCAGCTTCACCCATTGGTGCGACAACCAGGCGTTCGCCTGCGCCGGTGGCGTGCAGCCGACGACGGCGGCGATGGACGGCTCGGGGGTGACGATCCAGAACTTCGTGGTCAACAGTCCGGCGAGCGCGGCGGCGACGCTGGTGATCGCGCCGGGGGCGACGCTGGGCGCGCGCACGGTGACGCTGGCCACCGGCCTGGAGGTGGTGACGGCGCCCTTCCGGGTGACCGACACGCCGGCGGCGCTGATCCACATCACGCCCGAGCAGACGGCGCCGGCGACGACGGTGAGCGTCACCATCAACGGGCAGTACACGCATTTCGAGAGCGGCGTGACCACGGTGACCGCGGGACCGGACATTACGGTCAGCAACGTGGTGGTGCAGAACGCGACGCAGCTCACGGCGACGCTGGCGCTGGACGGGCAGGCGGCGCTGGGGTGGCGGAGCATTTTCGTGAACACGGTGGATGCCCCGAACGCCCTCAACGAGCAGTTGAGCATCGGCTTCAGCATCACCTCGCCGGCGCTGCCGGTGTTCACCGGCCTGCAACCCTCGAGCGGCGAGCAGGGGCAGGTGCTGACGGTCACCATGACCGGGGTCAACACGCACTGGCAGCAGGGAGTGACGCAGGCGCTGGTGGGGGCGGAGGTGACGGTCAACAGCCTGACCATCAACAGCGAAACCTCGGCGACGGCGGTGGTGACGATTTCGCCCTATGCGCCGCTGACCTCGAACCCGATCGTGATGATCACCGGCGCGGACGTGGACAGCGGGCCCGGCCTGGCGGTACAGCCCGGACCGGCGCGGGTGCTGGGCCTGTGCCGCAACGTGGGTGGGGATCCGGCGGACGCCGAGAACACCTGCGCGGCGGGGCCGGTGGAGATCGGCACC
>JBQCEU010000057.1:0-3321 GCA_051959955.1 Terriglobales bacterium
CACCACCTTGCCGCGGTCTGAGGAGAGGCGGTGAGCGGCGCCGTCGAGCGACTTGAGGACGAAGTCGCCGGCTTGTGATGCCTGGGCGTTGACGGCGGCGCGGGGGTGGAGGGTCTGGTCCTCGGCGGCGTCGCGGGCGGCGGCCTGGTCGAAGCGGCGGAGGATGAGATCGCCGAAGCCCTGGTCGCTGCCGTTGTGCAACTGGCGGTAGAGCTCGGCGGCGGTCGAGCGCAGCTTGGCGCGCTCGGCAATGGTCTGGCCGGGCAGCGCCAGCGCCAGGGCGTAGGCATCCACCGCCTGGGGGATCTTCGCCAGCGCCACGTAGACCTGGCCGAGGTGCTCGGCCGCCTCCTCGCTTTGGCTCTGCTGCAGGCTGAGGGCGAGGAACTTTTCCGCGGCGTCGTACTGGCCGAGGTTCTGGGCGGCGGCGCCCTGCATCAGGTCGGCGACGGCGCGCAGGCGGGCGAGGTTCAGGCGCCAGCGGTCGGGGCCCATCTCGTCGGGGGGCTTCTCCTGGGCCTTGTCGGCGACCAGTTGGGCGAAGGCGGCCGCCTCCTTCTGAGCCTGGAGCTTGTGGGTGTGGTCGGGAGCCAGCAGCAGCAGGTTGAGCACCTTGACGCGCTGGCTGAGGTCGCCGGGATCGAGGTCCGACAGCTTCTGGTTGTAAACCAGAATGTCGTGGTCGTCATTGAGCAGGGCGGCGTCCTGAATGATGGCGTTGTAGACGCCGGCGAGCTCGGGGGCCTTGGGATAGAGATCGGCGAAGGCCTGGAGGGCGCGCATCTGCTGGCCGGGTTCGTCGAGGTCGAGGATGGCCTGCAGGCGTTCCTGGCGGGCCTGGTCGGCGGTGGTCTGGGCGGCGGCGAGGGGCGGGGCGGCGGTCTGCGCCGAAAGTGCAGAAACCGTGAGGAAGAGGCCAAAAAGCAGGGAAAAGCCGGGGCGCGGCATCAGAATCTCTCCCTATTGTGGCATGGAGGCGGGGGAATCAGAGTGGTAAACAAGGCAGGGGTTAGGGGTGAGGGGTTAGGAGTGAGGGGGCACCAAGCGGTCGTAGAGGCGTTGGAAGTCGTCGAGGCCGTGGAAGTGGACGGTGATGGTGCCGCGGTGGGCGGCGGAGGTTTTGAGCTCGACTTTGGCGCCGAGGGAGCGGGCGAGTTGCAATTCGGCTTCGCGTTCGTTGGGGTCGCGTGGGGGAGCGGGGGCGGGCGGGGGCGGGGGATCCTGGAGCCTGGCCAGGTGCTGCTCGACGCGGCGGGCCGACCAGCCCTGGGCGAGGATTTGGGCGGCGAGTTTGCGTTGATGCTCGGGATCGAGGGCGAGCAGGGGGCGGGCGTGGCCGGGGGTGAGCTGGCCCTGGCGGAGCATCTCGACCACTTCGGGATCGAGGCGCAGCAGGCGGAGGAAGTTGGCGATGGTGGCGCGGTCCTTGCCGGTGCGCTGGGCGATCTGTTCCTGGGTGAGGCGGAAGCGCTGGGCGAGTTCGTGGAAGGCCTGGGCCTGCTCGATGGGGTTGAGGTCGGCGCGCTGGAGGTTTTCGATGATGGCGATGGCGAGCGAGGTCTCGTCGTTGAGGGGGCGGACGACGACCGGCACCTGCTCGAGGCCGGCGGCGGCGGCGGCGCGCAGGCGGCGTTCGCCGGCGATGAGCTCGTAGCCCGAGGCCAGCGGGCGCACCAAGAGCGGCTGCAGCACTCCCTGGGCGCGGATGGAGGCGGTCAACTCCTCGAGTGCCGCTGGGTCGAAGTGGCGGCGTGGCTGGAAGGGGTTGGGCTGCACGGCATCGAGCGGCACCAGGCGCAGCTCGCCCTCCGGCCCCGGGGTTTTGGGGGCGGGGGCGGCGGCGGCGGGGCGGGGGGAGCCGAGCAGGGCGTCGAGGCCGCGGCCGAGGGCTTTACGCGGGGTGGCAGGCGGCGGTGCGGGCTTGTTCACGTTCGATGACCTCGTGGGCGAGTTGGAGATAGGCTTCGGCGCCTTTGGAGCGGAGATCGTAGAGCAGGGCCGGGAGGCCGTGGCTGGGGGCCTCGGCGAGGCGGATGTTGCGCGGGATGGCGGTGCGGAAGACGCGTTCGCCGAAGTGCTGGCGCAGGCTTTCAGCCACCTGGCGGCTCAAGGTGGTGCGGTCGTCGAGCTGGGTGAAGAGCACGCCGGCGATTTCGAGCCCGGGGTTCCAGTGGGCGCGCACCGCCTCGACCGTGGCCAGCAGTTGGGCCACGCCCTCGAGGGCAAAGTACTCGCACTGCATGGGCACGAGGAGGCCTTCGGCCGCCACCAGGGCGTTGAGGTTCAACAGATCAAGGGCCGGGGGGCAGTCGAGGAGGATGAAGCCGTAGCGCTGGGCCAGGGGTTGGAGGAGCTTTTTCAGCCGAAACTCGCGCTCCTCGGCCTCGACCAGCTCCAGGTTGGCGCCGATGAGGTCGCGGCTGGAGGGCAGCAGGTCGAGGCCCTGCATGGCGGTGGGGAGGATGAGGGCCTCGGCCGCCGCCTCGCCGCGCAGCCCCTGGTAGAGGCTCAGCCGCGCCGGGTCGGCGGCGAAGCCGAGGCCGCTGGAGGCGTTGGCCTGGGGGTCGCAGTCCACCAGAAGCGTGGGCACTTCGGCGGCGGCGAGCGAGGCGGCGAGGTTGATCGCCGTGGTGGTCTTGCCGACGCCGCCCTTCTGGTTGGTGATGGCGAGCAGGCGGGCCATGGCGGTCAGTGTATCTGAAGGCGGCGGGGGTGGCTAGGCAAAAAGGGGTGAGGGGTGAGGGGTTAGGGGTTAGGGAAGGCTCAAGGGGGGGTGTTCCACGTGAAACACGGGCCAGTTGGAGGCCGCGGGAAGTGGCGGCGGGGAGGGGGGAGAAGGGCTGCCAATGCCAGCGGGTGGAGTCTTGCCGCCAGAGGAGGGCGGTGGGGGCGGTGAGCCAGAAGGCGGCGGTGGTGTGCGGGTCGAGCCAGCGCCAGAGCCAGGTGGGCACCTCGGCCATCTTGTCGAGGGCGCGCACGGTGACCAAATCGGCGCCGGCGAGGGGTGAGCGGGCGCCCGCGGGCGGCTGGCGTTCCAGGTAACGCGCCTCGACCTCAACCTGCGCCTCGAGGCCCAGGGCGGCGACGGCGTGGCGCAGGAAGGCGGCCTTCTTTTGGGTTGATTCTACCAATGTAGTTTTTAGCTGGGGCCAGGCCAGGGCCAGTGCCAGGCCGGGGAAGCCGGCGCCCGAGCCGAGGTCCACCAGGCGGCGGGCGGCGGCCAGATCGAAGCGCTGCGCCAGGTAGAGGGATTCGCCCAGGTGGCGGGGGGCGAGGATCTCGGGCGTTGCCTCGCCCACCAGCCGCACCCGCTGCTGGCCC
>JBQCEU010000058.1:0-2160 GCA_051959955.1 Terriglobales bacterium
GCTGTGGTCAAACAAATCCCAGATGGCGAAGTTGATGGCAGCGTTGACGGTGTTGTCCACCGGCGGCGGCGGCGTCAGTTGACTGAACAGCCAGACGGCTTTTTTGTAGTCGCTCTGCCAGTTTGCGTCCACGCCCGCATGCGCCCCACCGGGAGCGAAAATGCCGCCGGACACGTTGCCGCTGACATCCAAGGTGTTGACGGTCGCCTGCCAGGACTCACCCGAGTAGATCTCGTCGTAATAATCATCGCAGGCTACGTTCAAGGACCCGCCATTCACGGAGATGACGTAGGGATAGTAGTAGACACCCTGGGTGGGGCCGCCCAATCCCGAGGTACCGCTGGTAAAGGTAACGGTTACCGGGGAAGCCAAACTCATGGCCGTCAGGCCCAGAACGAAGGTTGTAAGGCAGGCAATCTTCTTGAAAGTCATCTGTGGGGGAAGCTCCGTAAATTGCGACAGCACCGACTGCCAGCCTGTTTTATGCATTTCTACTGCCACATCCATTTGACTAAAAATAAAGGGTTTAAAGTCTTGGCCCCAGCCGCGGTGTGCATGCAGGTGCACATTCCGGCCTCTCCACTACCGGCCGGGCAGCATGCTAAACTGGCAGCGTTTCACCCACGCTTACAATGTCCCCACGCTACCTCGTGACCGGCGCTGCCGGTTTTATTGGATCGGCCCTCGCCCAAGCTCTGCTGCAGCGCGGGGATGCGGTTCGCGGCATTGATAATTTCGCCACCGGCAAGCGCGAGAACCTCAGCCGCTGCCCGGGGTTGGAGTTCATCGAAGGCGACCTGGGCGACCCGGAGGCGGCCGCGCGCGCCTGCCAGGACGTGGAGATCATCTTTCACGAAGCCGCGATTCCCAGCGTGCCACGCTCGGTGGCCGACCCGGTGGCCAGCAACCGCGCCAACGTGGATGCGACGGTCAACCTGCTGGTGGCGGCGCGGGCGGCGGGGGTGCAGCGCGTGGTTTATGCCGCCTCTTCGTCGGCCTACGGGAACAGCCCGACCCTGCCCAAACGCGAGGACTTTCTGCCCGCGCCGCTGTCGCCCTACGCGGTGGCCAAGCTGGCGGGCGAGCATTATCTGGCCGCCTTCCACGCCTGCTACGGCATGACCACGGTGTCCATTCGTTACTTCAACGTGTTCGGGCCCTATCAGGACGCCGGCTCGGCGTATGCGGCCGTGCTGGCCAAGTTCATCACCGCCATGCTGGCGGGGGAAGCGCCGCACGTCCATGGCGACGGCGAGCAGAGCCGCGACTTCACCTACATTGACAACGTAGTGGCGGCCAACCTGCTGGCCGCGGCGGCGCCGGCGGAGAAGGTGGCGGGCCAGATGATGAACGTGGCCACCGGCACGCGCGTCACCCTCAACCAGGTTCTGGAGCTGTTGCGGCCGATGCTCAACTACCAGGGGCCGGTACACTATGGCCCGCCGCGGGCGGGCGATGTGCAACATTCGCTGGCCGACATCTCGCGCGCCCAACAGTTGCTGGGCTACCAGCCGCACGTCAGCTTCGAAGCAGGGCTGGCGCGGACGGTGGACTGGTATCGCAGCCTGGCGAAGAGCGCCGGGGCGCCGGCGTAAGGGCTAGACGGCGGTGGCGGCGGCGGCCTGGTACTCGGCATAGTTGCCGCGGAAGTCCTCCACCACACCGGCGGCGACGCGCCAGATGCGGGTCGCGACCTCGTCCACCAGATCGTAGTCGTGGCTGACCAGCAGCACTGTGCCCTGGTAACGCTGCAGGGCCACGTTGAGGGCGTTGATGGATTCCAGGTCGAGGTGGTTGGTGGGTTCGTCCATCGCCAACAGGTTGGGCTTTTCCAGCATCAGCTTGCAGAACATCAGCCGCGCCGCCTCGCCGCCCGAGAGCACCGCCGTGCGCTTGTCGCCCTCGTCCTTGCGGAACAGCATCTGGCCGAGCAAACCGCGCAGTTCCTCCTGCGAGGCGGCCGCATCCCACTGCGCCAGCCACTCGCAGGCGGTCATGGAAGGGGAGGCGTGGGCATCGAGGAAAGCGCGGAAGTCCTGGGGAAAATAGCCGATCTTCACCTCGTGACCCCAGCGCAGGTCCCCGGCGGTGCGGAAGCCGTCCTCGAGCAAAGCGCGCAGCAGGGTGGTCTTGCCGCTGCCGTTGCGGCCCAGGATGGCG
>JBQCEU010000059.1:0-9884 GCA_051959955.1 Terriglobales bacterium
CAGGTCAAGCTCACCGTGAACGGGCAGAGCTACACCCAGCCCTTCACCGTGGCCAAGGACCCGGCGGTCGAGGCCAGCGACGCCGTGCTGCGCGAGTCCACCGCCCTGCAGCTCCAGTTGCGCGAGGACATCACCGAAACCTCCACCATGGTCAACCAGATGGAGAAGTGGCGGAAGCAGATCGAGGATCAGCTCAAGTCCGATGACGCCTCGACCGGCGCTGCCCTCAACAAGCTCAACACTCAAATCCTCGACGTCGAGCACCAGCTCGTCAGCGAGGAATCCATGCTCAGCGACGACAAATACTTCCCCACCGCCTACAAGGTCTACATGAACCTGATCTGGCTGTCGGGCGGTGTCGGCCAGGGCGCCAGCGACGAAGCCGGAGGCCTCGACTACGCTCCCACCGTCGCCCAGCGCCGCACCGTGGCCAAGGTCGAAGCGGAGATCAAGACCGCCCGCGCCGGTTTTGACAAGCTGAAGGCCACGGTGATTCCGGCCTTCAACCAGGCGATGTCCGGCAAAGGCCCGAAGATCACCATCGCCCAGTGACCGCGAGAGGGGTCAGGCCTCACCCCCTGAACCCTCGTCGCTCACCCCTCACCCCTCACCCCTCACCCCTAACCCTGTCCTCAGTAGCCGGCGGCCTTGTCCACGACGTTGCGCAGCGGCTTCCCCGCGCGGTAGCGGCGGAAGTTGTCGCGGAAGCACGCCATCCCGAGGTCAACCCAGTACGGGTCCGTCGTCCGGTCGGTGCAGTGCGGCGAGAGCAGCACGTTTTCCATCTTCCAGAAGGGATGCCCGGCCGCAAGCGGCTCGCGTTCGAACACATCGAGCGCCGCCCCCGCCACCTGGCCTGAGTGCAAGGCGGCCAGCAGCGCGGCTTCGTCAATCACCGGGCCGCGGCCGACGTTGATGACCAGGCCGCCGGCCTTCATCGCCGCGAACGCCCTGGCGTCGAGCATGTGGTGGGTTTCGGGGGTGAGCGGCGCCGCCGCCAGCAGCACATCCACCCCGCTCAGCATCTGGTGTAGCTGGCCAGGTCCAAACGTCCTTTCCACCCCTCGCTCCCGCCGCTCCGGATGCCGCCTGACGGCCCAGATCCGCATCCCCAGCTTGCGCGCCGCCTCGGCGCACGCCCGACCCACGCCCCCGTAGCCGACCACGCCCAGCACTTTGCCGGCCAGCGCGTCCACCTCATGCTGGTCCCACTTCTCCGCCGCCTGCGCCCGCAGCAGCCGGCGCACCCGCTTATAGAAAAACAGCACCCCCAGCACCGCAAACTCCGCCAGCGGCGGCGCATACACCCCGGCGGCATTGGTCACCAGCACGTCGCTCGCCCGCAGCTCCGGCGTCAGCAGCTTGTCCACCCCGGCTTCAAAGGAATGCACCCACCGCAGCCCCGTCCCCGTATGCGGCCAAACTTCGCTGAACGGCGGCGTCCCCCCCGCCAGGGCGGAATACAGGATCACGTCCGCGCCGGCCGCAGCCCGCGCAATCGTTGCCGCATCATGCCCGACGCTGAGCTCCACCCCCCGCCCCAACGCCCGCTCGATCGTCCCCCGAGCGAACTCCGGCACGACGGCCAGCACTCTCACAGCGCGGCCCTCCCAGAGTCGTCAACTGGCAACTGGCAACCGGCAACTGACAACTTTACTTCCCCGGGTGATACGTCCTCTCCGTATGCCCCTTCAGCTGCGACGGATAAAAATACACGGTCCGCAGATTCCCCGTCGCATAGCGCTCCGCCTCATCCTTGAAATGCGGCGACTTGGGATCGCCACTCTCCCCGCCCGCCGTCACCGCCCGCGCCTGAATCGTCGGCCCGAAGTCAATCACCGCCACGAAGCTGTTGCCGCTGCAGCCGTAGATGCGCTTGGTGGTCAGCCCGCGGCAGGGGGCGTAGGAGGCCAGCGAGCCCCAGGTGGCGGCGGTGAACATTACTGGCGTGGCGGGCAGGGAATCGTCGAACCGGGGATGGTCAATCGAGTCGTCCAGCCGCTGGAAGACGTTGATCTTGCCCCAGGCGGTGCGCCACGTCCCAAAGTCGCGGTCCAGCTTGTCCACCGCCGTCGCCAGCCCCTGCAGCAGCTCCTGGGGCGCGGCCTTGGTGGCCACGAAGCTGGAGTCGTCGTCGCCTTCCCCCCGCGCCTGGCGTCCGGTGAGGCGCATCATCTCGCTGCCCCAGTACACCGCCAGCGAGGTCGGCACCGAATTCACCCCCCAGCGCATGTTCCAGGTCCGCAGCGTGGCAATCGGGTCCTTGAGCTTGGCCTTCAGAGGATCCGAAGCCGGCGCGCTGTCCCATGCCTTCACCAGCGCCGGAACCGTGTGCGTAAACCACGGCAGGTAGCTGTCAAACGCCACGTCCTTCAGCACCGTATCCATGGTCATGTCATGGATCGCCGGCAGCACCCTCAGCGCGTGCAGCCCGCGCATGCTCTCAAACCGCCCCTTGTCCACATAGGGCGGAAAATCGCTCCGCTTGGGGCTGTCCGGTCCGGCCGCCGACCACGGCCAGTTGTTGGAGTTGTAGAGCCAGCCGACTGCCGGATCGAGCAGGTGTGGCGACTGCTCGAGTGACAGCTCCCCATGCCAGTCGGTATCCGGGTTGCTGCCGTCCACCGGCTTGGTCCAGTCGAGTTTGGGATCGCGCTTGGGGATGAAGTCGGAATGGAAGTAGGCGATGTGCCCGTCGGCATCGGCGTAAATGGTGTTGTTGCTGCTGTTGGTGTGCAGCTCCATGGTCTGGCGGAACTCCTGGTAGTTCCGCGCCTTGATGCGCTCCCAGTCCTGTTCCAGCGCCCGGATCGGCCGCGCCATGATGCGCATCGTCTCCCACTTGCCGTTCACGGCGCCGATCACCGGCCCGTGCTGGGTCCAGTAGAGGGTGAAGGTGCGGCTGGCCATCTGCCCGTCACTGGCCTTGTACGGAAACGTCACCTGCCGCTCGGTCACCGGCAGCCACTTGTCGCCGTACTTGTACTCGTAGCCGTTCCCCAGCTTCCTCACCGTTTCCAGATAATCGTCAATGTTGTCGGCGCCGGTCGAGGTGTGCATCCAGCCGATGCGTGGGTTGAAGCCCTGGTAGATGGTGAACTGCCCCCAGGTCGCCGCCCCGTAGGCATCCAGGCCCTCGTCGCTCGTCATCTGCAGTTCGCTGCGGAAATAAAACGACGTATGCGGGTTGATCACCAGGTAGGCATGGTGATCGGCCGTATTCTTCGGCCCGATGGCGATCCCGTTCGACCCGCCCGGATCCACCGGCATGAAATCCTCCGGCGCAGCCA
Source organism: Terriglobales bacterium (assembly GCA_051959955.1). Lineage (GTDB taxonomy): Bacteria > Acidobacteriota > Terriglobia > Terriglobales > SCQP01 > SCQP01. The sequence goes on from JBQCEU010000059.1 coordinate 3,291, forward strand.
GCGGCGCCGGCAGGTCCAGCCCCGCTTTCTGCTGGCCGTAAAACTGCTGAATCCCGCGCAGGTTGGCGCTCTCGATGTCGCCCCCGATGCTGCCATCGGTGAAGGTCAGCGCCATCCAGGGCTCAAAGTGCGTAATCACCCGCGGATGCACGCTGGGGTGGGTATACAGGTAGTAGTTCAACCCGTCGGCATAGGCGACCATCAGCTTTTGCAGCCAGGGCGGGCACTTGCCGTAGTCGGCCTGCATGACGGCGGAATCAATGAACAGCTTTTCGCGAATGTCGCGCCAGATCTGCCCTTCGCCCTCGGCCTTGGCCAGCTCACCGATGCCGTTGATGTAATTGGTCTCCACCCGGTTGAAGTCATCCTCCGCCTGGGCGTACTCCATGCCGAACACCGCCTCGGCGTCGGTGTGGCCATGCACGTGGGCAATGCCCCAGTCGTCGCGCACGATGGTGATGGCTTGGGCGTCCTGCTTCCATCGCGCCAGCTCGGCCGCCGTGGGCCGGTAGGCCTGGGCGGCGGCTGTCAGTGTCAATAAGGCTGTGCCAAGGGCGACCGGAAGCAATTTCATAATGTATCCTCGGATACTCCTGCCAATCTACCCCACCGGGCACTTCGAGGCAACATATCACTGACTTGCCGGTTTCCCCATGTCGGGATACCATGAGCAGGGTTTCAGAGCCCCGGGCGGGGGCGAAGGGGGGCGCCGGATGATCTCGATTAAGCGGCACTTGGACGACTGGGACAGCGCGCGCGGCCGCGCCCGCCATGCGCTCGAGACCTACATCGCGCTGATTGATGCCCTGCAGTCCGCCGCCGCCGACATGGCGCGCGGCGAGGGCCGCCAGTTGCACGACGAAATGGCGCGCATTCTGACCTATCTCACCCCCGACGCCAAAAAATCCGAGGTGGAACGCAGCCGCGAAGAGGCCGCGAATGCCATCCGTTCTCTCGCCGAGGTCATCAACCGCCGCGAGTGCGAGTACAAGGAAATCATCCGCATCATGGCCCAGGCGGGCGCCACCATGGCCCGCACCGGCGTCCTGCACAGCGAGGAGCTGCAGCAGGCGGCGGGCAAGGTGGAACAAATCGCCCGCTTGGATTCGGTGCAGGATGCGCGCCGCGAACTCGACGCCCACGTGCATGAGCTGCGCACCATCGCCGAGCGCGCCGTGCAGCAGGGCGAGGAGCATGCCCGCTCGCTCAACCACGAGCTGGAGCAGGCGCGCGCCAAGCTGGAGCGCGCCGCCGCCCTGGCCGAAACCGACGCCCTCACCGGCATGCCCAACCGCCGCGCCGCCGAAAACGCCGTGGAGGCGGCCATCGCCGACAACCGCGTGCTCACCGTGCTCATGCTCGACCTCAACGGCTTCAAGCAGGTCAACGACACCTACGGCCACGCCCAGGGCGACAGCCTGCTGCGTTCGGTGGCCCACCACGTCCGCCGCACCTTGCGCGAGGCCGACCTGGTCTGCCGCTGGGGCGGCGACGAGTTCCTGGTCCTGCTCTACGACACCCCGCTCGACGTGGCCCACATCACCGCCCACCGCATTCAGCAGGACGCCTTCGGCGAGTTCGTCCTCGCCCGCCACGGCGAAAACGTGCAGGTCATCATCGGCGCCGCCATCGGCGCCGCCGAGCGCCAGCCCAACGAATCCGCCGACAGCCTCCTCGAACGCGCCGACAAACTCATGTACGAAAACAAGCGCCAGGCCAAGTCCGCCACCGCCCGCTGACGCGGCCGTCCGCCGTGACCTGCAGGAAGGGGCGAGAAGCAAGCCGCGCGAGGCCGCAGCCGGAGACGGCGAAGGAGCGTACAGGGAAGTACGTGACTAAGCCGGATTCGGCGAGAACGAAGCGCCGCGCCGTTTATCGCCCCGCCCCGGTCATCATCTTGCTCCGTGGCCGTTGCAGTGCAGTACGCCCAGGTTGCGCTCCCACGGCCCGACTTCATCCCGATACTGATACGCCAGCGTCCGCGCCAGCTGATGCAGGTGGGTCAGGTCGTGCGCCGTCCACGCCGCCAGCAACTGCTGCAGCGTGACCGGCCCCAGGCTGGGGTGTTTGCCCCGCCGTGCCAGGTCCTGCGGCTTCAGCCCCAGGCCGCGCAACTCCGTCAAGTTGGCCGAGCGAAGCGCTGAAAACTCGGTCAGCAAAGCGGAAAGCGCCTTGCCCTGGCTCTCGTGCTGGTGCGCGAAGCGGTCAAAGGGCTCGAAGGTGCGGCTTTCGCCGTCCTGCAGAATGCGCCGCACCCGCGCCATCCAGTCGCTGCGCTCGCCATGCAGCAGATGCCCCACCACCTCGCAAGGGGTGAAGGTCTCCGGGCCTTCATTACTCCCGGTCCAGAAATCCGGCAGCCCATCCAGCAGCGCCGTGAGCGCCTTCGGGGTCCGTTCCAGCAGCGCCAGGCTGGCATCCAGAGAAAAGTTCGCCATGCTTAGAGTGTAGCCCTCCGCTATATCGCAGCGGTGATACACTCTCCGCCAAGGGAGGAACCGCCATGCTCCGACTCCTGGCCGCTGTCATCATCAGCTACTGTCTTTCGGTGGCCTTGGTGCTGGCCACCGCTCCGCTGCTCACCCGCATCTTTCCTGCCGACTACATCGCCGGCCGCATCCCCTCTTCCGCCGCGCTGGCCACCTCGACCGCCTTCTTCATCCTCATCTCCATCCTCTGCGCCGCCCTCTGCGCCCTGATCGCGCAAGCCGCCGCCTCGCGCGCCGTCTTCTGGTTTTTCATCCTGGGCGAGGTCATGGGCGCCGTCGCTACCATCCCCAACTGGAGTAAGGGCTGGCCCCACTGGTACTTTCTCGCCTGGCTGCTGAGCTGGCCCATCTCCTGCTGGATTGGCCTGCGCCTCGCCCGACGGCGCCGCCCGGCGGCGGCAGCGGCCCATTGAGAGCACGCTAGAATTGAACCACGGCGCGGCTCGTCGCGGCGTGCTGGCTCGTCATGGACGCTCAGACCCCGTCTTCGGAAGACGCCACCGCGGCTCTCTCCTCCTCCGCCGCTCCCGCGCCACCGCCCGCGCAGCTCGGTCCCTACCGCATCGAGGCCGCCATCGGCGCCGGCGGCATGGGTGAAGTCTTCCGCGCGTTTGATCCGCGCCTGGAGCGCCAGGTCGCCATCAAGGTGCTGCGCGCCGGCGTCGCCTCCGCCGAGGCGCAAGTGCGTTTTCTGGCCGAGGCGCGCGCCGCCTCGGCGCTCAACCATCCCCACGTCATCACCATCCACGATGTCGGCGCCGCCGCCGGCGTCCCTTACATGGTGATGGAGTGGCTGGAGGGCGAAACCCTCCGCCGCAAGCTGGCGCCCGGCCCGCTGCCCATGGCGGAGGTGCGCCGCGTCGGCGCCGCGGTCGCCGCCGCCCTGGCGGCGGCCCATGCCGCCGGCATCCTGCACCGCGACCTCAAGCCGGAAAACATCATGCTGACCGCCGACGGGCGCGTCAAAGTGCTGGATTTCGGCATCGCCCGCCGGCTTTCGCTGGCCGAGCCCGACCTCGAAGCCACCAGCCTCACCCAGGCCGGCACGCTGGTCGGTACGCCCGGCTACATGTCGCCCGAACAGGTGCGCGGAGAGGCGCTGGACGCGCGTTCCGACCAGTTCGCCTTCGGCGCGGTGCTCTACGAAATGGCCAGCGGCCGCCGCGCCTTCCCCGGCGCCAGCCTCGCCGACCGCCAGGCGGCGGTCTTGCTGGCCGAGCCCGAGCCGCTCACCCGCGTCAACCCGCAGGCCCCCGCCCCTTTGCAGTGGCTGGTGGAGCGCTGCCTCGCCAAGCCCGCTGCCGAGCGCTTTGCCGCCATGGAGGAGGTGGCCAGCGAGCTCGCCTCCCTCGCCTCGCACGCGCCGCCGGCTTCGGCCGCGCCCGCCTATGTGCTCCCCGCCCCGCGCACACCGCTGATTGGCCGCGACGAGGATCTCGCCGCGTTGCGCCGGCTGCTGGCCGGCGAGGCGGTCCACGTCGTCACCCTCACCGGCCCCGGCGGTATGGGCAAGACGCGGCTGGCGCTCGAGCTCGCCCATGCGGTGCGGCCGGAATTTGCCGCCGGCGTCTGCTACGTGCCGCTCGATCGCATCGCCCAGGCGGCGCAGGTGGAGGCCGAAGTGGCGCGCCTGCTGGGTGTCACTCCCGCCGCCGGCGAGGACCGCGCCGCCGCCATCCATCGCCACCTGGGGGAAAGCGATCGCGGTTCGCTGTTGCTGGTGCTCGACAATTTTGAGCACGTCCTCGAAGCCGCCGGGTTCGTCTCCACCCTGGCCTCGCCCCGGCTCAGGATTGTGGTCACCAGCCGCGCCCCGCTGCGCATCTCCGGGGAGGCGGAATATCCCCTGGCGCCGCTGCCCACCGACACCCGCTCCGCCGCCGTGCAACTGTTTCTCGCCCGCGCCCCGGCCCTGCAGCCGGCCACCCTCACCGGCGAACAGTTGCGGGTGATCGCCGCCATCTGCGCCGGCCTTGACGGTCTGCCTCTGGCCATCGAGCTGGCCGCCGCGCGCACCCGGCTGATGCCGTTGCCGGTGCTGCTCGAGCGCCTGCATGCGCCGCTCAGCCTGCTGGTCGGCGGTCCCCGCGACCGTCCCCAACGCCAGCACACCCTGCGCGACACCCTCGACTGGAGCTTCAACCTCCTCGATGCCGCCCATCAGAAGCTCTTCGCCCGCCTTTCGGTCTTCGTCGGCGGCGCCACCATCGAGGCCATCGAAGCCGTCTGCGACACCCGCCAGGACCTCGGCCTCAACCTCTGGGACGCGCTCGAGCACCTCGCCGACAACAGCCTCATCCGCCGCTCCGGCGGCGAAGGCGAGCCGCGCTTTCTGCTGTTTGAGACCATGCGGGAATACGCGCACCAGCACCTGCGGGCGCTGGGCGAGGATCTCTATACTCACAAGGCCCACGCCGCCTACTTCATGGTGCTCGCCCAGGAAGGCAGCGCCACCGCGCGCCGCGAACACATGGGCCCGCATATCTTCGACGCCGAATTGGGCAATCTCCGCGCCGCCCTCGCCTGGCTGGCGGCGCAAGGCGAGGTCGAGTGGGGGCTGACCATGGCCGGCCGCCTGCTGGTGTACGCCCACGGCCACCATCTGCAAAAGGAGATGGTCGGCTACCTGTCCAGCCTGCTCGCCGCGCCCGCCATCGCCAACCATCCCAATCTCGCCAACTGGGGGCGCTACTGGCTGGCCGATATGCAGTTCGAGATCGAGGGCAGCAACGCCCAGAGGGTGGAGCGCTACCTCACGGCCCTGGCGGGCTTCGAGCAGTCCGGCGATCAGCAGGGGCAGTTGCTGGCCACCCATCGCATCGGCCACGCGCTGCAGTTCACCGACCCCGAGCTGTCGCGCACCTGGTCCGGGCGTTCGCTCGACATTGCCCGCGCCTCCGGCAATCCTCATCTGCTGGCCGGCAGCTTGAGCAATTACGCCGATGTTGTCAAGCTGACCGGCGATTACGAAGCAGCGGGCCATTTATACCGCGAGGCGGCGCAGTTGTTTGCCCAGGTGGGCGACGAAGAAAACGCCATCTGGGCGCTGAGCCATGAGGCGGATCTTGTGCAACTCGCCGGCCATGCGGCACAGGCGAGGGAAATGTATCTGCACGCACTGGAGCGCTTCCGCGCTATCGGCTATAAGCCCGGCATCGCCAGTTGCCTGCACGACCTCGCCGGTCTGGCCGCCGCCGCCGGCGACTTGCCGGAGGCGCGCCGCCTCTACCGCGAATGCCTGCACTTCTACTCCCCCGAGGACGTGGCCGATTTGCCACGGGTGTTGGAGTCGCTGGCCGCCGTGGCGCTGCGTGCCCAGCACGCCGCCCGTGCGCTAATCCTCCTCGGCGCTGCTTCCCGCCTCCGCCAGCAGTATCAGGTCGTCACCCTTAACCCCCACATTCGGGGGGAAGTCGAGGCGCGCGTGGAGGCCGCCCGCCAGGCGGCGGGTCCGGAAGCCCCCGCCGCCTGGATGCACGGCTGGAAGATGACCCCCGAAGAAGCCCTCCACTTCGCCCGCGAACGGCAGTGAATTTTCGCTGAACCCGATCCACCCAGCCCCGGCATCCAAGCCAATTATGGAGGTCCTCACCCTCCGCGGCAGGGCAAAGTTCGACCGGGCTGTGGATGAAGGCACTTGGCTCGGCTCCCTCCTCTCGGCGAGCTTGGGGCTGGGCAGCTTGGCGATCTTCGCCCTGCGCTCGGCCGCTGCTACCCGCCTGGGCTGGGTGGCGGGGCTGGCCGCTGCCTGCTGGCTGGCACTGATCTGGTATTACCTGCGTCGCTTCAAGCCCACGGCGCAACGCATGCGCTACCAAAACCCGGCGCAGTTTGAAAGCTACGGGAAGCTCTTCCGCGTTGCTCTCTTGCCCCCCTACTTCCTGGCATTTCTAGCCGCCCTTTCGATCCCGGCTGGGCGAGGTCCGGCCCCCACCGGTGCCTTAATCCTCTATCTCGCCTTTATCCCCATTCTCGCTGGCTGGATGCTGTGGCAATGGCGCCGCGTGCCCCGCCGGCTTCATGACTTCCGCCAGCTTTTCCATTTCGGCATGGCTTTGGGTGCTGTGGTTGCCGTGACCGGCCTGATTGCCGCCCTCCCGCTCTG
>JBQCEU010000060.1:0-10586 GCA_051959955.1 Terriglobales bacterium
ATGCCTCCCAGACGCGGGACGCGCGCCCATGATCCCCACGCTGGAGTGGACCGCGGACGGCGTCCGGCTGCTCGATCAGCCGGCGCTGCCGCACAAGGTCGAATACAAGCTCTGCCGCGATCACCACCAGGTCGCCTCGGGTATTCGCGACATGGTGGTGCGCGGCGCCCCGGCCATCGGCGTGGCGGCGGCCATGGGGGTGGCGCTGGGGGTGAAGCGCTCCGCGGCGGCTTCGGTCGCTGCGCTGCGCCCGGAATTCGAGGCGATCTGCGCCGAATTGGCCGCCACCCGGCCCACCGCGGTCAACCTCTTCTGGGGCATCGAGCGCATGAAGGCCTGCTTCGCGCGCCACGCCGGCGGCAGCGTCGCCGCCCTGCAACAGGCGCTCGAGTCGGAGGCGCTGCGCATCGCCGCCGACGACGTGGCCATCAACCGCGCCCTGGGGCGCCACGGCGCCGCGCTGCTGCCCGAGCAGGCCACGGTGCTCACCCACTGCAACGCCGGGGCGCTGGCCACCGCCGGCTACGGCACCGCGCTGGGCGTGATCCGCGCCGCGGTCGAGGCCGGCAAGCAGATCGCCGTCTACGCCGACGAGACCCGCCCCTACCTGCAGGGGGCGCGCCTCACCGCCTGGGAACTGCAGCAGGACAACATCCCGGTTACGGTGATCACCGACAACATGGCCGGGCATTTTCTGCATGGCGGCCGCTTCGCGGCGGTGATCGTCGGCGCCGACCGCATCGCCGCCAACGGCGATGTGGCCAACAAGATCGGCACCTACGCGGTGGCCGTGCTGGCGAAGGAAAACAACGTCCCCTTCTATGTCGCCGCCCCGCTTTCCACCCTCGATCGCAAGCTGGCTTCGGGCGAGGCCATCCCCATCGAGCAGCGCGGCGCCGCCGAGGTGACGCACCTGCACGGGGTGGCCATTACCCCCGAGGGCGTGGCGGTGGCCCACCCGGCGTTCGACGTCACCCCCCACCGCTACGTCAGTGCCATCATCACCGAAGCCGGCGTCGCCCGCCCGCCCTACGCCGCCAGCCTGGCCGCGCTGCACGGCCGCGGCAGCAATATCGCGGGCACCGGCCGGGGGGAAGCCGGCCACCGGGAGGCGTCGGGGGCGTAGCCCCCGATAAAAACAGGCTGTGCCTGTGCGCCGGCATCTCGCTGAGGCCGCCGCCCGGCTGGGAGCGGTCGGCGTACCGCAGCCGCGCCTCACCGCCGAGGTGCTGCTCGCCCACCTCCTCCGCCGCGAGCGTGGATTTCTGTATGCCCATCCCGAACAGGAGTTGACCCCCGGCGAGACCGCCGCCTTCACCGCCCTGCTCCAACGCCGCGCCGCCGGCGAGCCGCTGCAATACCTCACCGGCGTGCAGGAGTTCCACGGCCGGCCGTTCGCCGTCTCGCCCGCGGTCCTCATCCCGCGTCCGGAAACGGAGCTGGTGGTCGCCGCCGCCCTCGATCTGCTGACTCCGGAGGCCGCCGCCCGCGTGGTGGATGTGGGCACCGGATCCGGCTGTATCGCCGTGACGCTGGCCTTGGAGCGCCCGTGTGCCACGGTCATCGCCACTGATATCTCCCCCGCCGCCCTGGCCCTGGCGCGCCGCAACGCCGCCGCCCTCGGCGCCCGCGTCGAGTTTGTGGAATCCGACCTCCTGGCCGCCGCCCCCGGCCCCTTCGACCTCGTCATCTCCAACCCTCCCTACATCGCCGAAGGCGACTGGCCGGCGCTGCAACGCGAGGTGCGCGACCACGAGCCGCGCACGGCCCTGCTCGCCGGCCTCGCCGGCACGGAGATCTATGCCCGCCTCATCCCCCAGGCGCACGCCGCCCTCCGCCCCGGCGGCTGGCTGGTCCTGGAACTCGGCTATGACTCCGCCCCCGCCGTCCGCGCCCTGCTCGCCGGCGGTGGATGGAGCCGCGTCGCCACCCGCCGCGACGAACAGGGCTGGGAACGGGTGCTGACCGCCCTGAAGGCTACTTAGCATACCGGACGACGACGCCTCTTTCGCGCCCACGCGAGAATAGGCCATGAGCGCGCCGGCCAGTCTGGACGAGATCGTCGGGCGGCTCCGCGTTGCCTACGAACCGGAGCGCATCTATCAGTTAGGCTCCGCCGCCCGGGGCGACATGCACTCCGACAGCGATTACGACCTGATGGTCGTGGTCGGCGACTCTGCACCTCCCCGAAAGCGCCGCAGCCGCTTGGCCTACGAAGCACTGCGTGGCACGGCGGCTGCTGCGGACGTGGTGGTTGTAACTCACTCCTATTTTGAGCGTCGGCGCGATTTGCCGGCTTCCCTCCCGGCTACCGAGCTGCGGGAGGGGCGGCTCCTTCTTGGCGCCTGACCAAGCGCTGGCGACAGCTGCGGCGCCATAGGTATATAATCCCGCTGATGTTGCTGGAGTACACGCTCACGCCGCGCCAGGTGAAGGCCGCCGGGCACGCGGCGGTCGTGGCCACGCCCTATCGCGGTTGGCAGACGGTGCGCTGGGGTGTCACCGTGTTTTCCCTCTTCTTTCTGCTGGCGACGGTGGCGGACCTGTTGCGCGGGGCGGATCATCCCGCCTCCTGGTATTTTTTAGCGGCCTATTTCTGCCTGGCCGCGCTGCAGATCGCGGAACGAATGCTCGCCGGCACCTTCCGCAAGCACCTGCCCAAAGAATCCCACCACCGCTTCTCCCTCGATGAGCACGGCCTGACATACGAAACCCCGCTGGGCGACGGCATCATTGCCCGCACCGACCTCCAGTACAAGAACACCCCCACGGCCTTGATTCTTTACCGCAACGTCCGCCACGAGGCCGTGCCGGTGCTGAAGACCGCCCTGAACTCTGGGCAAGTCATTGATCTGATGGCGACGCTGGCCAACTGCTGCCCGCCGGCAGCGGCCTGAACCGAGGACCCCAACCCATGTACTTCGACGGCCCCACCTGGATCACGGTCACCTACGCGGCCTGGTTTATCACCATGGCCTACTTTTTGGTCTCCATGTTCAGCGCCCGCCGCATCACCCGGCGCGAGGCGGCGACGCACCGGCTGGCCGACATCGCGCTGATCTGGGGTGGCTACGTCCTCATCTTCATGCGCTTGCCGGAGGCCGGGAGCGCCTTCTTCCTGCCGCCCGCCTGGCGCCCATCGTTGGGCGTGCTGGGCGCGGGGCTGGCGGTGGCCGGTCTGGCGTTCACCTGCTGGTCGCGCGCCGTGCTGGGCCAGTACTGGAGCGGCACCGTGGCCTTGAAAGCCGATCACAAGCTGATTCAGAGCGGCCCCTATCGCGCCGTGCGCCACCCGCTCTACACCGGCTTGATGACCGCCACGGCCGGCACCGCCCTGGCGCTCGGCCTGTGGCGCACGCTGGCCGGCGCGGTCCTGCTCTGGATCGCCTTCCTCAGCCGCGCCCACCGCGAAGACGCCCTGCTCAGCGGCCAGTTTGGCGCGCAGTTCCGCGACTACCAGGCCCGCTCCGGGCGGCTCCTTCCGCGCTTCCGCCGGCTCGTCGCGCCCGATTGAGCGGCGCCGCCGGCTGGGAACGGCTGCCCTCTCGCCGGGTACCAGCACTCCAAGGCGTATCTGCACCGCGCCCACGAAAAGTTGCGCGGCTTGTTGCAGCCGCCGGCGGGGGACAGCAGCTCGCGGCCGGGATCGAACAGGAGGGAGAAAGCCATGGCGCGCAGCCTTTCCCGGGCGACAATGGGCGATGCGCATCCAGCGCCACACCCCGGAGTCCGCGGCCATGGTCGCCGAACTGCAGCGCGCCGCGACCCTCACCGCCCGGCTCAATCGCCTGAACTTCCACGATGCCGCCGGGATTCGCTCCCTCTTCCAGGAACTCACCGGCCACGCGGTGGACGACAGCTTCCGGCTGATCCCGCCGTTCTACACCACCGGCGGGAGCCACATCCGCGTGGGGCGCAACGTCTTCATCAACCAGAATTGCACCTTCTACGATTTGGGAGGCATCGCCATCGCCGACGAGGTGATGATCGGACCCAACGTCAGCCTGATCACCTCCGGCCACCCCGTCGCCCCCTCCGAGCGCCGGGAATTCGTCACCGCCAGCCCCATCGTGATCGAGCGCAACGTTTGGATCGCTGCCGGCGCCCTCATCCTCGCCGGCGTCTCCGTGGGGGAAAATTCGGTCGTGGCCGCCGGCGCCGTCGTCACCCGCGACGTGCCCCGCAACACCCTCGTCGCCGGTAACCCGGCGAAGATGGTGCGTTCTCTTGCGGAAGGATCCCCAGGCGCGGACAGTTAGGCGCCGGCCGCCGCGGCGTGCGGCGCGCTACGCCGGCTGCGGGTGTTCGCCGGGGTTGCGCGCCGGGGCGCGGGCGGGTTCGGGGCGCAGGATCTCCTGCGTGGGCGCCTCGCCGGTGCCGCCGGTGGGCGGGGGCAGTTCCATGGGCGGCAGCGGCTGGCCGGCGAGCACCATGCGGATCTCGGTCGCATCCAGGCTCTCGCGCTCCAGCAGGCTCTCGGCCAGACTGTGCAGCTTGTCGGAGTTCTCGGTCAACACCTTGCGGGCGCGGTCGTAGCCTTCCATCACCAGGCGGCGAACCTCCTGGTCAATGCGGATGGCGGTGTCCTCGCTGAAATCACGGTGCTGCGAGATCTCGCGGCCCAGGAAGATCTGCTCTTCCTTCTTGCCGAAGGTGAGCGGGCCGAGCTCGCTCATGCCCCATTCGCACACCCTCTTGCGCGCCAGGTCGGTGGCCTGTTCGATGTCGTTGCCGGCGCCGGTGGTCATGTGCTGCATGAACAGCTCCTCGGCAATACGGCCGCCCATCATCACCGCCAGCCGCGCCTGCAGGTAGTCGCGGGTGTAGGTGTGCTTGTCGTCGGTGGGCAGTTGCATGGTCACCCCCAGCGCCATGCCGCGGGGAATGATGGTCACCTTGTGCAGCGGGTCGGAGTGCGGCACCATGGCCGCCACCAGGGCGTGGCCGGCCTCGTGGTAGGCGGTGTTGCGCTTCTCCTCGTCGGTGATGATCATCGAGCGCCGCTCGGCGCCCATCAGCACCTTGTCCTTGGCCGACTCCAGGTCGCTCATGATCACCGTCTTGCGGTTGAAGCGGGCGGCGGTGAGCGCCGCCTCGTTGACCAGGTTGGCCAGGTCGGCGCCGGTGAAGCCCGGGGTGCCGCGCGCCAGCACCGCCAAATCCACTCCCTCGGCCAGCGGAATGCGCCGCGCATGCACCCGCAGGATCTCTTCCCGGCCCCGCAGGTCGGGCCGCGGCACCACCACCCGCCGGTCGAACCGGCCGGGGCGCAGCAGCGCCGGATCCAGCACGTCGGGGCGGTTGGTCGAGGCCACCAGAATGACGCCCTCGTTGCTCTCGAAGCCGTCCATCTCCACCAGCAACTGGTTCAGCGTCTGCTCGCGCTCGTCGTGGCCGCCGCCCAGGCCGGCGCCGCGATGGCGGCCCACGGCGTCAATTTCGTCAATGAAGATGATGCAGGGGGCGTTCTTCTTGCCCTGCTCGAACAGGTCGCGCACCCGGCTGGCGCCCACGCCCACGAACATCTCCACGAAATCCGATCCGGAAATGGAGAAAAACGGCACGTTGGCTTCGCCCGCGATGGCGCGCGCCAGCAATGTCTTGCCGGTGCCGGGAGGGCCCACCAGCAGCACCCCCTTGGGGATGCGCCCACCCAGCTTCTGAAACTTCTGCGGCTCCTTGAGGAACTCGATAATCTCCTTCAGTTCCTCCTTGGCCTCGTTGACTCCGGCTACGTCCTTGAAGGTGACCTTCTTCTGTTGGGTCGAGAGCAGCCGCGCCCGGCTCTTGCCGAACGAGAGGGCCTTGTTTCCACCCGTTTGCATCTGCCGCATCATGAAGATGAACAGCGCAAAAATCAGCAGGATGGGCACCCCATTGATCAGCAGGTTCACCCAGGTGGTATCGCTGGGCTGCTTGATGTTCACCGACACCCCCTTGTCCTGCAACGTCTTGTACAGGTCGGGGTAGTTGGTGGGGATGATGGTGTGGAAGCTCTCGCCTTTGGGGGTCTTGACCTCGCCGTGGACTTCGTTGCCGGTGATGGTCACCGAGTTCACGTTGCCGTTGCCGGCCTGGGTCATGAACTGGGAGAAGTTGATCTCCTGTTCCTTGGCGGTCGAGCCGCCCATTTTGACCATCTGCCACAACACCAGGGCGGCGACGATCAACACCACCCACAGAACAACGCTTTTGACGGTAGAGTTCAAGCTGCCTCTTGATCTTTAGATGTGCGGGGGCGAATTTCGTTCCATTCCGCCTCCGGCCGGAGGACGGCCTTGGGAGCCATAGTTTTATAGGCTCCTTGATTATAGCCTATCGGCGCGTTCAAATTCGACATTACCGGCGGTGATGCGGCATACCAATCCGGCCAGCCGGCGGTGGCGCGGATGGCGCCGCTCATCGGCCGCCCACTGCCGCACTTCCTCCAGCGACCGGAAGTCCAGTTGGCGCACGTCGCCCTGCACCCGCTGCACGATGCGGCGTAGCAGCCGCCGCTGCACGGCCACCGGCAGCTCGCGCAGCCGCGCGCGCGGCAGGCGGCCGCCGCTGGGGCTGGCTTGCCAATGGCCGGCCAGCAGTCCGTCGCAGTAAGCGGCCCAAAAACGGGCCTCCTCGCCGCTGATTTCGGCCAGCCGTGCCAGTTGGGGCGTCAGCGCGGGGTTGAACTCCGCCTCCAGCCGCGGCAACCACTCCTGCCGTATGCGGTTGCGCAGCGGCTCGCGGCTTAAATTGGTTACATCCTCGCGCCAGCCCTGCCCGACCGCCTGCAGCCAGGCGCGCAGTTCCGCCCGGCGGAAGCCCAGCAGCGGCCGGATGATGCCATCGCCGCGGTCGGCCAGCACCCCCGCCAAACCCTCCGGACCGGCGCCGCGCAGCAGGCGCAACAGCACGGTTTCGGCCTGATCGTCGCCGGTATGTGCCGTGGCCACTCGCTCCGCCCGCCGGCAGGCCAGCAATTCCTTGAAGAACTGATAGCGCTGGCGGCGGGCCTGCTGCTCACGGTCGGCGGCCGGTGGCGGCCCCGTGGCTCCCGCCAGGTCCACTTCCAGTCCCAGCCGTGCCGCCAGTTCCGCCACAAACGCGGCATCGGCCGCCGAGTCCGGCCGCCAGCCATGGTCATAGTGCGCCACCCGCAGGCACAGCCCCAACTCTTCGGCGGTGGCGGCAAACAGCCGCAGGCAGGCGATGGAATCCGCCCCGCCTGAAACCGCCACCGCCACCCGCTGGCCGGGGCGGCAGAGTTGCGCGACAGCACGGACGAAGCGGCGCTCCAGCGATTCAGCCACTGCGGAATTTTAAAACGGGAGTTGCCGGTTGTGGGGATTGGAAACCCGCAACCTTGGCCACCACCGCTAAGCCTACTGCTTTCAGGGGCGGGGAATGTTGCCGGAGTGGCGCTGGGCCTGCACAAACAAGGGCGTGAGGTGTGAACGCATGAAACCATCAGCCCGCATTGAAAAACCCTGGACGAAGCACATCCCGCTCTTGTTCCTCATGTTGGCCCTGGCGCTGTGGGCGGCCATGCCCCTGCCGGCGCACGGGCAGAGCACTACTTCCGGCGATATCACCGGCGTGATCACCGATCCCAGCGGCGCCGCCATACCCGGCGCCACGATCACCCTAACCAACGTCAACACCGGGGCGGTGAAGGTGGCCTCGACCGGTGTCAACGGCAGCTACCGCTTCTCGCTGCTGCCGCCCGGCACCTACACCGTCAACGCCGCCGCCACCGGTTTCACGCCCAGGAAGGCCCAGGTGCAGGTACTGGTGGGTCAAGTCGAAGCGGCCAATTTGGCGCTGCAAGTCGGCGCCGCGGCGCAACAGGTGACGGTCACCGCCGAAGCCGCGCCGGTGCAGATCAACAACGCCAACATCTCCACCGGCTTCACGCCGGCGCAGGTGGCGCTGGTGCCCAACGGCGGCGGCGACCTGACGCAGACGGTGCAGGCCTCGCCCGGCGCGGTGATGAACACCCAGGCGGGCTACGGCAACTTCTCCACCTTCGGGCTGCCGGCCACCTCCAACCTGTTCACCGTCAACGGCCAGGCCGACAATGACCCCTTCCTCAACCTCAACAACTCCGGCGCCAGCAACCGGTTGCTGGGCCAGAGCGGGGTGCAGGAGGTGACGGTGGTCAACAATGGCTACTCGGGCCAGTACGGCGGCCTGGGCGGCGCCAACGTCAACTACGTCACCAAACAAGGCACCAACGATTGGCACGGCAACGCCGTCTATAACTGGAACGGGCGGGTGATGAACGCCAACAACTTCATCAACAACGCCACCGGCGTGGACCGCCCCTTTGTCAACGCCAACCAGTGGTCGGCCGGCTTCGGCGGACCGATCTTCAAGGACAAAACGTTTTTCTACGTCAACACCGACGGCATTGATGTGGTGTTGCCCACCAATGTCCAGGCGCGCATTCCCAGCCCGCAATTCCAGGCGGCGACGCTGGCCAATCTCGCCGCCACCGGCAACGCGGGGGAAATCCCCTTCTACCAGACCATCTTCGGCCTCTACAACGGCGCCAAGGGGGCGGCCGGAGCCACGCCGGTGGCTGACGGCGGCTGCGGCACCTTCACCAGCCTGGGCGCCGGCGTACCCTGCGCCCTGCAGTTCCAGTCCACCGCCGGCAACCACACCCATGAATGGGACCTGTCGGCGCGCGTGGATCAGCATTTCGGCAGTAACGATCTGATGTACTTCCGCTTCTCCACCGATCACGGCTTGCAGGCCACCTACACCGATCCCATCAGCCCGGCCTTCAACATAGACAGCAACCAGCCCCAGTACCAGGGCCAGTTGAACTGGACCCACAGCTTTACCGGCGGCGAGGCCACCAACCAGTTCATCGCCAACGCCTCGCATTACGAGGCCATCTTCGGCGCCGATCCGGCCTCGCGCCTGGCGGTCATGCCCATCTCGCTGCGCTTCGCCGGCGGCGCCTTTTCGCGCATGGGCGGCATCAACTACGACTTCCCCCAGGGGCGCAACGTCAATCAGTACGGCGTGACCGACGACTACTCCCAGACCATGGGCAGCCACACCTTCAAGACCGGTGTTGACTGGCGCTACAACTTCGTCAACGACTTCGGCTTCGGCATTTTGAACTCGCCGCTGGTCGGCATGTCGCTCGACGGCTTCTTCAACGGCGTCTCCGACTTCTCCGAGCAGAGCTTCGCCACCTCGCTCAACCAGCCCATCCGGGTATGGGGCTTGGGCGCCTATGTCGAGGATGACTACGCGGTGTCACAGAACCTGAAGCTGACGCTCGCCCTGCGCGCCGAGCACCACTCCAACCCGGTGTGCCTGCACGACTGCATCGCGCGCCTCTCCACGCCCTTCACCGATCTGGCGCACGATCCCAACGTTCCCTACAACCAGATCATTGACAGCAACCAGCGCCGCGCCCTGCCCGGCATCCAGCAGATCCTCTGGCAGCCGCGCATCGGCTTGGCCTGGACGCCCTTCGCCTCGCAGAACACAGTGCTGCGTGGCGGCTTCGGCATCTTCAACGACACCGCCCCCGGCGTGCTGGCCGAAACCATGGCCATGAACAGCCCGCTCTTCAACACCTTCGTGGTGACCGGACCGATTTCGCCCACCGTCCCCGGTAATGGCCTGGCGCTGGCGGCGGCCGACAACGCCAGCTTCCTCAATGCTTTCGCCAACGGCGGCACGGTGGGCTCCATCATGGCGTCCAACCCTGCTTTTACGCCACCCAACTACACCTCCACCCCGCTGCGGCTGAAGGCCGCCCGCTACTATGAGTGGAACCTGGCGGTGCAGCAGGCCATCGGCAACCTCAGCAGCGTCACCCTCAACTACGTCGGCAACCACGGCAGCAACGAGCCCATCCAGAACGACGCCATCAACGCCTTCTCGCCCACCCCCTTCGCGGGCCTGCCGGCGACGGCGCCCGATCCGCGCTTCGGCACCGTCACCCAGGTGGTGCCGGGCGGCAACTCCAACTACAACGGCCTCACCGTCTCCTTCAGCCGCAAGATGGCACGCTCCTTCCAACTGCAGGCCAACTACACCTGGAGCCATGCCCTGGATGAGGTCTCGAACGGCGGCTTCCTGCCCTTCAACTTCGCCACCAACACCAGCATCCTGGGGGTGCAGGATCCCAACAACATCCGCGCCTTCAACTACGGCAACGCCGACTACGATATCCGCCATTACTTCAGCCTCAACTATGTGTGGCAGGTGCCGTTCTCGAGCGTCTTCCACTGGGGCGCCAACCAGCTCTGGCAGGGCTGGACCATCTCCGGCACTCTGTTCACCCGCAGCGGTTTGCCCTTCACCGTGATTGACTCGGCGGCCAACTCCACCCTGCAGGCCACCAATTACGGCGGCAACAGCTCCATCTTTGCCACCGCCGCGGCGCCCGGCGTGCAGGCCAGTAGCTGCAGCTACCTGACCCAGTGCCTCAATCCGACCAACTTCTCCGTCGCCTCGGCCACGCCCACCGGCTTCGGCTCCCAGGTTCGCAACCAGTTCCGCGGACCGAAGTTCTTCGACACCGACCTCAGCATCATCAAGAACACCCAGTTCCCGGGTTGGGAACGGGCCCAGTTGGG
>JBQCEU010000061.1:0-20430 GCA_051959955.1 Terriglobales bacterium
CAGCACGGCAAACAGATCCAGCGAGATCGTGCCCAGAATGATCTGATTCTCCAGGACGTAGCGAAAACCGGCCAGCACGGTGTCGAGCGAGGCGGCTTTTGGCTCCATGCGCCCGGTACGCGTCCGAATTCCAAAGGCAAACAGCAGGGAAGCCAGGAACCCCACCGTGGCCAGGCCATAAACCGCGGCAGCTCCGTTCAGCCAGGCGTAAACCACGCCGCCCAAGCCGGGTCCGACGATGGTGGCCATCATGAACACGCTCGAGCCCCAACTCACGGCATTGGCAAAATGTTCCCCCGGTACCAACTCCGGCATCAGGGCCTGGCCTGCCGGCCCGCCAAACGCGCGCACCACTCCCTGAAAAAGCAGGATGGTGTAGATGGCCGCCACCGAATGCAGGTGCTGCACTGTCACCCACCAGAGCAGGGCCGCCGTCACGCCGTACCCAAACTGCACTCCGAGGATCACCGAGCGCCGGTCGAAACGGTCCACCACATGACCGGCCACCAGGAAAAGCAGAAAGCTGGGCACCACCTGCGCCAGCCCCACATAGCCCAGATCCAGCGCCCGATGCGTGATTTCGTATACCTGCCAGGCCACCGCCACCGCCAGCATCTCCGACGAAAGCACGGAGCACAGCCGCGTTCCCTGAAACAGCCGGAAGTCGCGGAAACGCAGCGCCGCATGGGGCGTGCCCGGTGCAATGGGAGAGGAGGGAGCGGCCATCGAGTAACGACTATGATGGCACAGCCGTCAGCAGCGTCTGGAAGGCGGTGGATGCGGCGCTCAGCGGGCGGGCCGCCGGCCACTGCACCCGCAGCGGGCGACGGGGGTGGAAACCGCGCAAACGAATCTGCCGCAATTGTCCGCTCGCCAACTCGTGCGCCACCGTGATATGCGGTACCAGCGCCAGGCCGCAGCCGGCGATCACCGCCTGCTTGACCGCCTCCGCGTTATTCAGCGTCCAGGCGGGGGTGACCGCGAGGCCGTGCCGGCCGAGGGCCGCTTCCGCCACCGCCCGCGTGCCCGAGCCCCGCTCGCGCATCACCCAGGGCAGGCGCGCCGCCTGCGCCAGGCTGCGCGGCGGCGGCGAAAATGCCGTGGCGCTCGCCACCAATACCAGCTCATCCCACCGGAAAACGCGGCTGGCTAGAGCCTTCTCCCATCTTCCCGGACCCTCCGTCAACCCCAGATCGAGCCGGTGCTCGATCAGGGCGCGCTGGATGCGGTCGGTGTTGTCGAGCCTGCATTCCACCTCCAGCCCCGGCCAGCGCCGCCGGCTTTCGGCCAGCCAGGGTGGAAGCAGGTACACGCCAATGGTCATGCTGGCGCCGATCCGCAACCGCCCCCGCCGCAGACCGCGCAGATCAGCCAAGGCATGTTCGGCTCCCTCGCCCAGGGCGAAGATCTGGCGGGCGTAGTCGGCCAACAGCTCGCCCGCCGCCGTCGGGCGCACGCCCCGCGGCTGACGCTCCAGCAGGGCACAGCCCAGGTGCGCCTCCAGTTCGCGGATCTGTTTGGAGACTGCCGGCTGGCTCAGGCGCAGCCGCTCCGCCGCCCGGCTGACGTTGCCGGCTTCGCTCGCCGCCTGGAACAAGCGCAGATGATTGAAATTAAGCATGACTGAAATGTATGGATATTAGTCCAATTATATATTGGAGTTCTTTTGTTCCCGGCGCCACTCTGAAACGGCATGATCGCGCGCTGGCTGTTTCTCTTCGTGGCCGCCTACTGCCTCACGCCCTGGGCGTCGCCCGGCGTCGCTCTCGGCCTCGGCCTTCTGGTTGCCCTTACCATGGGCAATCCTTTCCTGGAGCGAACCCGCCCGGCGGCCAAATGGCTGCTGCAGGGGAGCGTCGTGCTTTTGGGGTTCGGCATGAACCTGACGGCGGTGGCTCACGCCGGCGAACGCGGCCTGGGTCTCGCCATGTTGACCATCAGCGGCACCCTGCTGTTGGCGGCCGGGCTGGGGAGATGGCTGCGCGTGCCCCGGCGAACCTCGCTGTTGATCGCCACCGGCACGGCCATCTGCGGCGGCTCGGCGATTGCGGCGGTTTCGGCCGTCATCGAGGCTGCGGAGGCGGAGATGAGCGTTGCCATGGGCGCCGTCTTCGTGCTCAACGCCGTGGCGCTCTATCTCTTTCCCTGGCTGGGGCACCGGATGGGTCTCAGCCAGACCCAATTCGGCGCCTGGGCCGGCATGGCCATCCACGACATCTCCTCGGTGGTGGGGGCGGCGGCGCAATATGGCCTGACGGCGCTGCAGACCGCCACCGCCGTGAAGCTGTCGCGCGCCCTCTGGATCGTCCCGGTGGCGCTGTTCGCCGGTTGGCGCTACGGCCCGGCGCAGCCTTCGTCGGCACGGCGGCGGCGCCCCGCCCTGCCGTGGTTCATCGCCGGTTTTCTGGGGGCCTCACTGCTGCGCACCCTGTGGCCGCCGCTGGCTCTGGCGGCGCCGCTGCTCTCGCACCTGGCCATCGCCGGGCTGACGCTGACCCTGTACTTCATCGGCGCCGGCCTGTCGCGGGCGACTCTGCGGGCGGTCGGAGCACGGCCGCTGGCGCAGGCCTTGCTGCTCTGGTTTGCGATCGGCGCGGGCGCGCTGGTCGCCGTGCGCTGGCTGGGCTAGCCTTGGGCCAGGAGAGGCGGGGGGTGGTGAGCCGGGAAGGACTCGAACCTTCAACCTAGTGATTAAGAGTCACTTGCTCTGCCAATTGAGCTACCGGCCCCCGAGGACAGGTAAAAATTTTAGCACAGCCGGCGCGTTTCCTCGCGGCCTTGCGCCCCCTGCCTGCTCCTGGCGCACCTGCCAGGCCCGCAGGCGCAGCACGTCGCCAAAAAAATCATCGCGCGTGATGGGCACCGCGCCGTACGTGTCGGCCGCAAAGTCCCCTGCAAGCTGTGCACAAAAGTCTTCCCGCGGCGGTGGGGCCTGGTTCGTGGCGGCAAAATGCAGCTTCAGAAAAGGCGGGCCGAGCCAGGCCGCCGTCTGTTCCATCCACCGCCAGCGCAAATAGCTCCTCCAGCTCTCCATGCTGGCGATCAGCAGTTGGCCGCGCAGCGCGCCCAGTGCCGCCGTCGTGGTCCTGAGGCCTTGCGCGGGAGCCGCGCCCAGAACCTGGAAGTAGACGGGCCAATCAAAATTAGGCACGAGTCGGCGCAGCGCGGCCATGTCCAGCGGCTGCCGGGCCGGCTGCTCCGGCACGGCCAGCGCCACCGCCAGGTTGATGGCGGCATTGGCCTCCCGCTGGGCTTCCAGCCCCGGGTCGCCCAGCAACTCGAACAGCCGTTGCGCGGTGTCGTGAACCGTGCTGCTGCGCAAGGCCGTGGCCGTCAGCCCCTGCGGCTGCTTCCCGATGGGAAACGCCGCGGTAAGGCCGTACTGATGCAGCGTGGCAATGGCCCCGGCCAACTGATGCGGGTTCTGCAGGGCGCTGATCTGTTGCAGGTAGGGGCCCAGCGGCTGGATGCCGGCCTGGGCGATGGCGTCTGTATCCAGGCAGGCTTGGCGAAACAAGTTGGCCGGTTGCTGGGCGCCCGCCAGCAACACCAAGCCGAAGACACAAGCCATCCAGCGCATTGTATGATTTTGCCATGCGATTGTCGGCCGTGGTCGCGCTCGCCGCCCTGACGCTGGGCGCCAATCCGCCCCTCACCGCTCGGAAGGTCGTGGAAAACTCCCTTGCGGCCCGTGGCGGTGCCGCTCGTTTTTCCGCCGTCCATAGCCTCAGCTTCCGCGGCCACCTGGATCTGGGGCAGGGAAACTCAGCCCCTTTGGCGGTCTGGATGACCGTGCAGCCGCCCCGCATCCGCATTGAGCTCAGCCTGCCGCAAGGGAAAATGGTGCAAGGCTACGACGGCAAGACGGCCTGGATGCTGCCGCCCGGCCAGACGTCGGTACAAATTCTGGCCGGAGACCAGGCCAAATCGTTGCAGGACCAGGCGATGAGCGGCGTGGATTTGCTGGCCACGGCAAACACCCCGGTGCTTGTGGGTTCGGGCAGCCTTGACGGCCATAACTACGACAAGCTCCAGTTCACCCTGCCCACCGGCGACACTTTTGTCCAATACATTGACACCCACACCTGGCTGGCGTTCCATGAAGAATACCCGGGCGGCGTGGAAGACATCAGCCAGTACCAGCGCATTGGCGGGCTACTCCTGCCCATGCGGTTTGTCAGCGGCCCGGCGGGACGTCCGGGGACGCCGCTTGTGCGCGAGCAGATGAGCCTCAATCCGGTGATTGCGCCGACGCTGTTTTCCCGCCCCTAGAATCGCCCGTCACAACACCCGGCAGGCCTTGGGTCCGGCGGTCATGGCGTCGCTGGGGCCGCAATGGAACGCGGCCGCAAACTGCGCCATGTTTTGCACCACGCCGTTGACCCGGAAGCGTCCGGGAGAGTGCGGGTCCACGTTGGCGCGCAGACGGGCGCTCTCCGGGCGGGTGTTTTCGCACCAGACCTGCGCGTAGCCGATGAAGAAGCGTTGGTCGCGGGTGAAGCCGTCGAGCTTGGGATCGGGCTGTCCGGCCAGGGCGGCCTGCATGGCACGATACGCCACTTGCGCGCCGCCATTGTCGGCGGTGTTCTCCCCCAGCGTGAGCTTGCCGTTCAGATGGACGCCGGGCAGCGGACTGAAGCCGTTGTACTCGTCCACGATGCACGCCGCGCGCTCCTGGAACGCCTTGGCGTCGGCCGCGGTCCACCAGTCATGCAGGTTGCCGTGCGCATCAAACTGGCGCCCCTCATCGTCGAAGCCGTGCGTCAGCTCGTGGCCCATCACCAGCCCCACCGCGCCGTAGTTCACCGCGTCGTCGCGCGTGGCGCTGAAGAAAGGCGGCTGCAGGATGCCCGCCGGAAAGACAATCTGGTTCCAGATGGGCGTGTAATAGGCGTTGACGGTGGGCGGCGTCATCTCCCATTCACTGCGGTCCACGGGCTTGCCGATCTTGGCCAGATCGCGATGCCATTCGAAGGCGTTGCTACGCCGCAGGTTGGTGACGTAGTTGTCGCTGCTGAGGATGATCGAGCTGTAATCCCGCCATTTGTCCGGGTAGCCGACCTTGTCCACGATGGCGTGCAGCTTGACCATGGCCTGCTGCTTGGTGGCCGGGCTCATCCAGTCGAGCGATTGAATGTCCTGCCCCAGCGCCTGCTCCAGATGCTGCACCATGGCCGTCATATGCGCCTTGGCCTGCGGACTGAAGGCCTGCCGCACATACAGTTGCCCCAGCGCTTCGCCCAGATGACTGTCGGTGGAAGCCACGCAGCGCTTCCAGCGCGGCTTTTGCGCCTGTTGCCCGGTCAGCGTCTTCCCGTAAAAGTCGAAATTCGCATCCACGAAATTCTGCGACAGCGCCGCCGCGAAGTTGTGCAGCAGGTGCCAGCGAAGATACGTCTTCCAGTCCGCCAGGCTGACGCTCTGCAACTCGCGGTTCAGGCCGCGAAAAAACGCCGGACTGACGGCATTGATGGTGGCGAAGCTCGGGGCATTCACGCCGCCGAAGTACTGCGCCCAGTCAAAGGCCGGGGCCAGGGCCTCGAACTGGGCCACCGGCATCTTGTGATAGGTGGCGTTGGGATCGCGCCGCTGCACGTTGCTCATGGAACTGCGCGCCAGCGCGGTTTCAATCCGCAGCACGGTGCTCGCGCCCGCCGCCGCCAGCGCCGGCTTGTCGCCCATCAGCGTGAACATTTTTTCGATGTGCGCCCGGTATTGCTGCCGCAACTGCGCCGACTTGGCATCGGTTTTGGTGTAGTAGTCGCGGTCGGGCAGCCCCAACCCGCCCTGGTCGGCGCCGGCGATCATCGAGTCCGCGTTTTTGGCGTCCTGATCGGAGCCAAAGTTGAACAGCGCGTCCACGCCGGCCACCTGCAGGCGGGCGACTTCCGCCGCCAAACCTTCTTTGGAAGTCAGGCTGTTGATGTTGTCCAGCTCGGATTGCAGCGGGTGTACGCCTGCCTTGTCAATCGCCGCCGTGTTCATGCAGGCGGCGTAGTAGGCCCCCACCTGCTGCGTGACGGCGTCCTTTCCGGCCGGATGCGCCGCGGCCTCCTCCAGAATGCCGTGCAGCACGTCCTGATTGTGCTCCACCAGTTTGTTGGCGGTCCCCCAGCCCGACTGGTCGGCGGGAATGGGGTTGTGCGCCATCCAGTTGCCGCAGGCGTATTGATAAAAGTCCTGGCAGGGGTTGAGGTGGGTGTCCAGAGCGGAGAGATCAACTCCGGTCAAGGTAACCGGGGCGGGCTTGCGGGAGCGTGAGCAGGCGCCGAAGGCAAGAAGGCAGCCAAGGGCAACAGCAACGGAGGAAAGGGAGGTGCGCATAACGAACCCGTGAATGCCCAGCAGTGTACCAGTCCCCTATGGCTGACACCGCTTCCTTTTCCCACCAGCGCTGGAGCGAGCTCCCGCTGGAGACGCTCAATCCGCTGATTGACCGCCACTTCGTCTTCGGCGAGCAGGTCATGCTGGCGCGCATCCTGCTCAAGAAAGGCGCGGTCGTACCCGAGCATCACCACCACAACGAACAGGTCACGTGGGTGTTGGAAGGTGCGCTGGAGTTCGCGATTGACGGCAAGACTGTCGTGGTGCGCGCCGGTGAGGTGTTGTGCATTCCACCACACATGCCGCACGCCGCCACGGCGCTCGAAGACACGGTGGATATTGACGTCTTCACCCCGCCCCGCGCCGATTGGATCGGCAAAACCGACGCCTATCTGCGCGCCGGCGCCCGCTAGGCGCAAAAAACCCGCCGGGCTGCCCCGGCGGGTTTTTTAAACGTCCCCTGGCTGCGGGAACTAGTTGTTGCTGGTGGTGGGGATCTTGCTCACCCCGGTCGGATCGAAGATGGACATGGCCGAGAGCGTGATCGCACCGCCGGCTTGGCTGAGGTAGCCGCGGGAATTGAGCTTGGTCCCGGAAGCCAGCAGCAAAACGTGCTTGGCATCGAGATCCGTGCCCTTGTCCGGGTTGGCAGCGCCGCTCAGCGCCGTGGCCGAGCAGGGCGGCTTGCCGGTGCTGGTGGCGCAGGTCTGGGCCGAGAGCGTCACCGCCATACCCACCGGCGCCGCGCCGGCGCTGACCACGGTGGTCGGGAACAGGTTGGCAAGCACAGTCGTAGCGGCGGTGCCGCTGCCCATTGTCTGGGTGACCGCGCCGCTGGTGGCGAACTGGCCGCTGGCGGCCTGCAACTGCACCTGGTTGGCGGTGATCGGCCCGTTGGTCACGGTGGGATCAAAGGTGCCCGCCACCACCACCGTCTGGCCGACAAACACCTGCGTGCCGTCGAACGTCACCGCATCGCCATACTGGGCCGCCTTCTGAGCCGCCTCGAACACGGTGGAGGCGCCCACATTGACCGTGATGGTGGTGCCCACCGCCTTGGCTGCCGAGCTGCTCTGCACTGCCAGGGTGAACGAGGTCGCCGGGCTGCCCGTCACGGCGGTAACCACGCCGGCGTCCACGCGCCCATTGGCGACGACGTTGGGAGCCGTGCCGGTGGTCGAGCTCTCGGCCGTGCCGTTGTCCACCGACTCCACCGTCAGCGCCGTCAGGGTCGCGCCCGAGGCATCAATGGTGGCATCGCTGCGCACCTTGGCGCCGGTCTTCAATGTGGCCAGCGAGTTGCCGTTGTCGAACGCCGTGGTCGATGTGATGTTCAGCGTGGCCTTGTAGCCGCTGTCGGTGGTCAGGCTGACGGTGTTGTTCGCGGTGCTCGTCGCCGTCACCGTGCCGTTCAAAGAAACCGTCTTCGCCGCCGCGCTCTCGGCCGATGCCTGGGCAATGCCGAAGGTGACCGTCGGCGTGAAGCTGACGCCCGCGGTAGCATCCAGGTCGAGCGACTTCGAGAGGTCAAAATCCATCGTCACATCGCTGGCATTCTGGTAATTGACCACCGCCGGCGAACTGAAGGTGCTGCTGACCGTCCCGCTCTTGATGGTCGCGGTGGGCGTTTTCGCCGTGCTGTCAGCCGTCACCACGGCGTTGGTCGAATTCAGATATGTCACCTGCACCGCGGACACGGTGGCGCTCATCCCGTTGTAGGTGCCCTGCGGCAGCGGCGCGGTGGCCAGCACCGAGCGGGTGTCGCCCAGGTGCGCCAGCTCGATCGTCACCGGACTGGTAATCAGATTGGTCACGGTGCCGTTGGCGTTGGTGGCCGTCACGCTCGAAAGGGTCACCTGAACCGCCAGGACGTTGGCCATGGGGGCGTCACCGGCAGTCACCACGGCCGTGCTCGCAGGCGGGGTGCCGGCGGCGCCGCTGCCCGGCGACTGCTGGGTGGTGGAGGTGGAGGAGGGGCTGTTGCCGCCGCAGGCGGCCAGCGAAAAGGCGAGCGCCGATGCGGTCGCCAGCGAAAGCAATGTGGTCTTGTTCATTCCCATAGTCTCCAGAAAGTCTTCAGCAATTCCCGAGAGGTTTCGCTCTCTTCGCTCTTCGCGCCGCCTTCTCATTTACTGAAAGCGCTACCCCGACGGCTGGGTTGTGACCTCGCCGCGCGCTTCGAATGTACCACATGGACTTGGCCGCCAGTTACAAAAATTTGCAGAAAAATCCTTCCTATTCCCCTTGACAGTGATTCGATGGTTAGCAAACTATCAAAGTATGAGCCGGGTGTTCAGAGCTCTTTCGGACCCGACCCGCCGCCGAGTCCTGCTGCTCCTGCGCAAAGGTCCGATGAGCGCAGGGGAACTCAGCGACCGGTTCGATCTCTCAAAGCCGGCCATGTCGGCTCACTTCGCGGCACTGAGAGAGGCCGACCTTGTACACGCCGAAAAGGCTGGCAGGTCAGTCATCTACCATCTGCAGCTTTCGGTTTTGGAGGAGGCGCTGTTAGGATTCGCCCATTCCTTCGGCCTTGGTGAGGAGAAGCAGCTACTGAAGAAGGAGGCAGGTTCATGAAAACGGAACTCACCACCAATCTCGCTTGAACCGCCGGCATCCGGCTCTCGCCCTGGGCGAGCGAACCGGTTGGAAGACTGCGCCATCTACCGCCGTGAGTGGTATTAACAACCCTTCAGAACCAAGTCCTGAGCTTGTAATTTCTGTAGGCCTCGCCGAAGCGCGCTTCGAGCACCTGTTCCTCCCTTCGCGCCCGGTGCATCTGCAACGGAATCAGGACCACGAACACCAGCAACCACCAAGGGCGCTTCAGCCAGATGATCCCTCCCGCGATGACCAGCCCACCGAACACATAGATGGGGTTGCGGATACGGGCGTACAACCCCGTAGTCACCAGAGCGCTGGCCTTGGCTTGCACGCTGAAGGCGCTCCCCAATTGGATGCGTGCCAGGACCAGCATGAGGAACGAAGCCGCCGCCAACGCGAAACCAGCGATCTGCCACGGCGACCACGCCGCGGCGTGAGCTTGCCGCACGACGACCACAAGTATGGCGGCGAACCCCAGCAAGAGTGTGGTGATGTTGAGTTTCATCAGCCCTCCGATTTCGCCCCCTCATTCTGGCACAAGGCCATTCTTCCTTCGGAGCTTTGGCGCGGGAGGGGGGAGTCGAATCTTTAAGGGGACAAGATGAGTGGCCAGCCGGGCGGAGCGGAAGCAGCCGGGCCAAAATGTGCAAGGGGTTGCGCAGGTGCCCGTCGAGGCTCGGTAAAGCTGCTAGTGCCACTTGAATTGCCGAGTGGCATCCGAAATGCCGCGCATTCCCGGGGAATTGTTCCCGAAAGGGTCGCCAAAATGAAATTCAGGAAGCTCTGCCTGACTTTGCCCGCCTTGATCGCGCTCTTGGCTGTGAGCGTCTTTGCGGATTCCATCAGCACCTATTCCTTCAACGCGACGATTGCGTCCTACTACAGCTACGTTGCGTCGCCGTACGGCGGCTACGTTGTGGAGGAGATCACCGGGCCGCAGAGCCTCAGCGGGAACTTTTCTTTCGACCTCACCACGAACCGGCTCAGCACCTGGTCATTCGACCTGGCGCCTCTCGAGGGCGTTGCGGAGCAGGGACCGTTGGCTGGCTACACGGCCGGCGTCTACACCAATGCGACGGTACAACCTGTGGACGTCAACGGCAGCTACCAGGTCACTGACCAAAACACCATTCAGAACGTGCAGTCCAACCCCTATTTTTTTGACATCACCAACTACCCCGGAGACGGCACTGCCGTGGCTTTGAACCCGAGCTACGAGACCGAGGTGACGTTCGAATTGGCTTCCTTGCCCACGGGAGCAGGCCCGGTGGCGCTGGTGAGCACAGGGAATGGTGATGGCGGGCTCTTTCAATTCGGCAACAATGGCGGGACCTACGCGTACTCCACTTATTTCACATCCGGGAGCGTGGCGCTGGTGACTCCAGAGCCATCAACCTGGACGCTGATGGGCGGCGGCGTGCTGCTACTGGCGGGATTCGCGCTCTGGTCGGACACGCGCCGTCGTTCGAGAGCGTAGCCCCGGCTGGTGCTGGAGGGGGGAATCGAACCCCCAAGGGGACAAGCCCCGGCAGATTTTGAGTCTGCTGCGTCTGCCAGTTCCGCCACTCCAGCACAACTTGGCTCGCCTTTAACTGTACAACAGCCTTCGCCCCGGCGAGGGGGCCTAGCGGGTAGCGCCGCGCGGGCGGACGAGGGCGGCGGAACATTAGTGCCGGGAGTCGGCAAAGTTTTGCACAGGCCGGACCAGGGGCCGGGCGATGGCTGGCGCGGGAATGCAGGCCGCGGACAACGGCCCTCAACGTGCACTCACCATGGTCGAGGATCGAGAAACTGACGATGCTGAAAGCGCGTGGGTGGCTGCTGTTGACGGTGGCAATGACGCTGACCGCCGGGGCGTGGGCAGACTCGATCACGGTCAACTACAACAGCGGGTTGTTCAGCAGCGGCGGAAAGACTCCGACGATGCAGAACTATACCGACAACGGATTGCCGGCTTCGGCGACGGCGGCGTTCAGCATCAACAACCTGGGGTAGTTGGTGGTGGTGTTGACCAACACGACGGCGAATCCTTGGCAGGACGGGCAGAACCTGGGCGCGATTGCCTTCCAACTGACCAACTTTGGATTCAGTACGCACCTGAACGCGACACTGGCGGCGATCACCGGCGCGACGGATCACCAGTACGCCTTTGAACACCGATATTTCCTCGCTGATCCAGGCCAACGGGGCTTCGTTGACCAGCACGCCCTGGAACCCCAACACCGGCTCGTCCATGGAGCATGGCGCGGGCTACATCTCCTACGCGGCTCCTTACGGTAAGCAAAAGGCGAAGGGGACGATCGTGGGCTACACCGATCCGCTGACGCATGAGTACACGGCGGGCAGCTGTTTGGGCGGCGGCCCCAATCCTTGCGGGTCGAGCGCCGAGTTTGGCTCGACAGCGCAGGCGCAGGGAAACCCGGAGATTTACGGCAGCGCGACGCTGGTTTTCAACGTCACCGGGATGGATGCCAGCCTGGCGGACAGCGGGACGTGCAGCGTGGGGCAGACCTGTATCAGCGCGGTGCAGTTCGGCTTTGGCCCGGATGGTCCGGATGGGGATGACGTGACCTTCGGTACGTTCGCACCCTCGGCGGTGCCGGAGCCGGCGAGCTGGCTGCTGCTGGCCAGCGGACTGCTGGGGCTGGGAATCATGAGCCGGCGGCGGCAGCGGGCTTAGCGGGTTCTGTCTTACCGCGAGAGCCACGATCCTCCCGCGTTTCCCGCTTCGGTGCCAGCGGAGCACCTGCCCTTATACTCGCCTCATGCGCACCGCCCTATCTATCCTGCTCCTGGCCGTCTCCTGCCTGGCGCAGACCCAGGTCGTGATGCTGGGCAGCGGAAATCCCAACGCCGATCCCGACCGTTCTGGTCCTTCCGTGGCCGTGGTGGTGAACGGTACCGCCTACCTGGTGGATGCCGGACCCGGCGTAGTGCGTCGGGCTGCGCTGGCGGCGCGCGCCGACGGGTTGCCCGCGTTGCAAGTCACTGCAATCTCCAAAGTGTTTATCACCCATCTCCACAGCGATCACACCCTCGGTTTACCCGACCTAATCCTCAGCCCCTGGGTGTTGGGCCGTGTGGCGCCCCTGCGCCTTTGGGGGCCGGTGGGCTTGCAGGCGATGGCCAACGACATCCTGAAGGCTTGGTCCAAAGACATCGCCGTGCGCACCCAGGGCCTGGAACATGCCAACTCCACCGGCGACCAGGTGGTCGTGCACGAAATTAAGCCCGGAGTGATCTATCGCGATGCCAACGTTACAGTAACCGCGTTCCAGGTGCACCATGGCTCTTGGGATCAAGCCTTCGGGTATCGCTTCCAGACGGCGGATCGAACCATCGTATTTTCCGGTGACACCTCGCCGGTGCCGGCGGTCGTCCAAGCTTGCCAAAGTTGCGACTTGCTCTTTCACGAGGTCTACAACCAGAATGGCAAACTGACCCCTGCCTGGCGGCAGTACATGGCTGCGTTTCATACCTCCGCCCAAGAGCTCGGAGCCCTGGCCACCGCCGCCCATCCCAAACTGCTCGTGCTCTACCACCAGATGCCGGAAGGAACTTCGCAGGCGGCGCTGCTCGCCGAGGTGCGCCGCTACTACAAGGGCGCCGTCGTATCGGCCCGCGACCTCGACATCTTCTGATGCGCTAGCGGGATTGCCGGCGCGCCCTGCCGGAGCGGGCCGACTTCGCCGCCCGCTGACTGCTGCCGCTTTGGGTCTTTTTGCTCTGCGGCTTTACCGGCACCCCGGCGCGGCGTGCCTTGCTGAGCCCAATGGCTACCACCTGACGGCGCGAGCGCGCGCCGTGCTTGCCCGAGCGCACATGCTCAAACTCTTGCTTGACAAACTCACCCGCCGCCGTCGTGGGCGCTTTTCCGGCCCGCAGGTCTTCTCGCGCTTTGCGGACGGTGCTCTTGTCAGGCATCTGTTATGGGATGCCCTTCGGGTCTCCGCGGCAGCTTCAGACCTGGAAGGCGAACCGAATCGGTGGGGTGTTGCCGCCAGGCACTCCTCAGCCGATTATCGAAGTGGATCTGCTCACGGCCGAATCCCTGCGCGGCGAGCTGCTCGAGCTCTGGCTGGGGCACAAACTGCCCACCCGCGCCATTGCAGTCCTGACGCTTAGGTCCCCGCCCGCGTCCACAGCGCTTCCGCCATGGCCAGATCCTCGGCTGTGTCTATCCCAATGGTGTTGAACGGGGTTTCCGCCATGGCGATGCGGACGCCATGGTCGAGAAAGCGCAGTTGCTCCAGGCGTTCGACCTCCTCCAACCGCGCCGGCGGCCAGGCATGGAAGGCGTCGAGAGCCTCGCGCGAGTAAGCGTAATAGCCCAGATGCTTCCGGTACTGCGGTTGACCTTCGCGCGCGTAGGGAATCGGGGCGCGAGAAAAATACAGCGCCCAACCGCTCGCCTCCACCACCACCTTGCAGTTGCTGGCTGCCTGCGCTTCCCCGGCGGATATCGGCGTATAGAGGGATGCCACAGTCACCTCCGGCCGGGAGAACAGAGCGTCAATCAATGTATCGAGCATGGCGCCGCGCACCATGGGCTCATCACCCTGAATATTGACCACTGCCGCCGCATTCAGCTCCTGGGCCACCTGCCAGGCACGGTCTGTCCCTGAGGCGTGGCTGGCGCTCGTCAAGCGTGCCGGAATGTCCTGGCTTTGGCAAAATGCCAGGATCTCGTCGCTATCGGTCGCCACTACCAGCTCACGGAACCGCCGGCATTGAGAAGCGCCTTCATACACGCGCTGGATCATGGGCACGCCGGCGATCGGCCGCAGTGGCTTGCCCGGCAGTCGGGTGGCGCCCATGCGGGCGGGAATCACGCCGATCAGGTTGCGACTGGCATCCACCCCACCAGCTTACTTGGGGACGCCCATCCGCGCCAACTGTTCCAGCCGGGTGTGGGCTTGCCCGAACGCCCGCGCCAGCGCGACGGTGGGCTTGTTCATGGTCAGGAACTTCTCAAACTCCTGCTTCGAAACCTGCCACTGCCCGAGGTGATAGGCGGCTTCTCCCGCCAGAAAATGGATGGTGGGCGGCGGCTGAGGCTGGCACTGCATGGCCAGGGTGGTCATCTTTTCCGCTTCGCTGAAGTTGTCGTTCTTCAGATCGAGGTTGGCCAACTCGTAATAGGTTGGCCAACCCACAGGCGGGTTGGCCAAGGCGCGCCGCAAGTACTCCTCGGAAAGCTTCAACTCGCCGGTTTCGGAATACAACTTCCCCAGCTCGGTGAGGGCCAACGTATCCTTGGGATTCCTCGCCAGCGCTTCGGCAAAATCCGCCTGGGCGGAAGCGTAGTTGTGCTGATTAAAGCTCAGCGCGCCGCGCATCAGATAAGCGCGGCCCCAATTCGGGGCAGCCACGATGGCTTGGTTGACCAACTGCCAGGCTCGCGACCAGTTGGACTTCTTGATCGCCTTCTGCGCCCCTTCGAGCTTGGACTTGGCTTCCCGCGACGCTTCCAGATCGTTTACGGAGACCACCGAGTGGGCGGCATCCGCGTGTCCGGGCGAGAGATCCGGAGCTGGCAGACGGATCACCAAGCCCTGCGCCAAACCCCCTTCGTACTCCGCTCGTTGCGTCGTGGTGGGCGTTACCACCTGAATTTCATACGGACCAGGCGAAGTCACCTGAAAAGTAAAACCGCCGCCGCTGTCTGTCACTCCGGTTGTGATCACCCCTCCGTTCCAGTTGCTGACCTCAACCAGAGCCCCCGATGCGGGCAATCCGGAGTTTTCCACCACGGATCCTTGAACGATGTAGGTTGGCTGCTGGGCAAACGAGCTCAGGCAAAACAACAAGAAGCCAACCCCTACGACTGGACCTTGGAGCGCACGCAAGACCATAGCTGCCGCCGTTATGAAATGCCGGAATCGGTTTCCGGCCGTTATTACTTCCCAGATGCAGCCGCCGGAGATCCCGCGCGCCCATTCCGCTGACGAAATTAGGACAACATTGATGCCCGAGCGGTCGGGCAACCTGCCTGCTGCAAGTACGTCTGCAGCTCGAAGGCGCGCTGGTCACAGGTGTGCGCCGCCAGCACCCGTTCCTGTGCGGCCCTGCCCAGGCGGGTCGCCTCATCGAGCGAGATTCCATTCAGGATGCGCTCGATTTCCTGTCCCTCGGCGGCGACCAGCAACTCACTTCCCGCGCCAAAGAACTCCTCCAGCCCCGGCCACGGATCGGTGACGATCGGCGTGGCCGCCGCCGCCGCCTCGAACAGCCGCACCGACGGGGAGTAGCCGCTTTCCACCATGGCCTGGCGGGTGAGGTTCAAGGTAAAGCGCGAAGCGGCGTAAAAGGCGGGATGGTGGCCCGGCGCCAAATGAGGATCGTAGCGACAATTGGCTGGCCAAAGGTGCACGTCGGGATACATGGCGCCGGCGATGCGAAACCGCGCCTCGGGGAAGCGTTCCGCCGGTCGCA
Organism: Terriglobales bacterium; assembly: GCA_051959955.1. Lineage (GTDB taxonomy): Bacteria > Acidobacteriota > Terriglobia > Terriglobales > SCQP01 > SCQP01. Next base: position 15,364 of record JBQCEU010000061.1, read on the forward strand.
GCAACAGCCGTTCCACTTTCGCCTGGCGATCCGGCGCAAACGTACCGAGAAACGACAGCGCGTACCTTGGTTCTTTCGGCCGGCGCACACTGCGGTAGCTGCTTTCGTCGCAGGCGCAGTACAGCGCCCGCACCAGGCGCGCTCCCCAGCACCGCTGCAGTTCCTCCAGCACCGGCCCGCCGGTAAAGCTCAAATACAGATCACAGGCCGGAATCTGATCCGCGCGCAGGTAGGGGCACGCGCCGCGCCGAAGCTGCTGCAGCGTGATCGGCGTGTCAATGTCGTAAAAGCAGATCAGTGGCCCGGCATGCCCCAGCAGATCGTCAAGCACGCAGGTGGCGTCGGGAAAATAACTGCCGACAATCACCGCATCGCTGGCGCGCGCCATGGCCAGCGCGCGCGAGCGCACCTCGCTCCAGTCCGCATACAGGTGCAGGCCGAGGTCCGGCGGCTGCGGCAGATCACGATGGCTGGCGTACCACGCGACGTCGCGCTCAAAGAACTCCAGCCGGTGGCCGAGCCGGTGCAAGCCGCGCAACAAGCCGCGATAGGTGGTGGCATGGCCATTGCCCCAGGAGGAGGTGATGGACAAGCCGAAAAATACCAGTCGCATGGCTACCCGCTTTCGGCCCAGGCCGCCGGCGCCGGTGCGGCATGCAACAGTTCGTGGACGCGCCGTGCACGGCGCGCATAGCTGTGTTCCGACAGCGCCCGCTCCCGCGCGCGGGCTCCCATCTCGGCGGCGGCTGCCGGTGAAAGGTGGGTCAGGTGGGTGGCTATGTCGGTGGGCCCGGTGGCCAGCAGGATCTCGCGGCCGGGCTCAAAGAACAGCGAAATGCCCGGCCAGGTGTCGGTGATGATCGCTGCCCCGGCGCCGGCCGCTTCGAAGATGCGCGTGGGCGGCGAAAAGCCCGCCTCCACCATCGAGGCGCGATTCAGATTGAGCACGAATCGGGCCGACGCATTGAGACGGTTGTGCTGGGATGGGGGAACGAAGCCACAGGCCTTCACGTTCGTGGGCAGCTCCAGGTTCCCCCAGCCTTCGCCGGCCAGCAGAAAGGTGTGCGCGCTGCACCCCTGCGCTGCTTTCAAGAAGAAGTGCTGGACGCGCGCTTCCCGGTCCGGCAATCGGTGTCCCAGAAAGGTCACATCGGCATGCCAGCGTGCGTCCGCCGCTTCGGGATAGTGCGTTTCCGGATCCAAGCCGTTGTAAATCGGGTAACAGCAGCGCGCTCCCAGGAGCAGGTAGCGCCGGACTACCGGCGGGCCGCCGCCGTAGGTGAAGACGGAGTCGTACTGCGGCAGGTGCCGCCGCAAGGGATGATCCGGCTGGGCTTCCAATTCCGCCAGTGTCGCGGGGGCATCCACATCCCAAAACGCCACCCGCGGCCGCGCCTCCGCCGGAGCGGCGGCGGCCGCTTCCAGCACGGCCCCTTCCAGGTATTCGTCTTCGCTCCCCACCCCGCTGTGTTTGATGATCAGGTCCGCCTCCCGCGCCTGCCGCAAGTGTTCGTTGAGCTCTTTGCGGTTGCGGTAAAGCGGGCAGTGCGCGTAGGGAGGATCGGCGTGCAGATCGCGATGCTGCCGGCGGTCGTAGATGTCGGGTTCCGCGAAGGTAATCTGATACCCCAGGGCGTGCAAATTCTTGTACAGCCCGCGGTAGTAGGTCGCCGCGCCGTTCCAATAAGCCGACGTCAGGCTTGAACCAAATACGTACAGGCGCAAGCCCCGCCGCGAGGTCCTCAGTTGAGACTCCGGCAGATTACCTCCAATTCCTGAGCACGATGGGCACAACTGTGCCGTGTGCGAATGCTCGCCGCCCCGTGTTGACCCAAGGCCTTTCGTTGCTCGGGGTGGGAGAGAAGTTGCACCAGCATCGCCGTCATCTCCTCCGGCGCGTGCGCCATCCAGAAGTCTTCCCCCACCGCAAACAAGCCCTCACAATCCTGCCAAGGGGCGGACAGCAGGGCCATGCCGCAGGCCAGGGCTTCGAATACCCGAATGGTGGGGATGCCCGGCAGCGCGGCACGATAGGGCCCGCGGGGGATGTGCAATGTCAAGCGGGCTTGCGCATAGGCGGCTGGCGCCTGCAGGTTGGGGAGATAGCCGCCATAGTCAATTCCTGCCCTCTGCAACTGCTCCCGCGCCCGCTGGGGATAGCGGACCCCGTAGATCCTCGCCCTCGCGCCCGACCGCTGCACCGGGGTAAACAAGTATTGTTCCAGCAGCTCGCTGCGCTCCTCATCGCCCCAGTTGCCGATCCACACCACATCGTGTCGCGGGCAAGCGTCGTTGCCGGGGCGGAAGCGCGCCGTGTCGGCGGCCTCGTGCAGCGTGAAGGTGCGCCGGCTGCGGCCGTGCCGGTGGTAGCACTGGCGCAGGCTCTCGCCAAAGGCGATGACCCCGTCCAGGGCGCGCAGCGGCAGGCGGTCGAGCATCTCCGGCTGGCTCACCGCCCGGTGGTGGGTGTCGTGCAATAGCAGGCGAAAGCCGTAGCGCCGGCGCTCCGCCAGCAGCCAATGAATCAGCTCCGGTGGATTCCATTCATGCACCACAACCACATCGCTGCCGCGCAACTCTCCCCTCCAGTCCTCCACCCAGGGGAGCGCTGCCACCAAGGCGGGTGTGGCGTCGCTGCGCTGCCCGAACAGGCGCAAATCCAACTCCGGGTAGGCTGCCCCCACCGCCCCCGCCGCCGTGGGCCCGCCGGGCTCCTGCCATAGCTGCGCCAGCGACCAGCCCCCTTCCGGCGCCGGCATGGGTTCATATACCCGCACCTCGTGGCCGCGTTTCACCAGGGCGCTCACCAGCCCGCGCAGAAAATGGGCATTGCCATGGTTCCAGTCCGATAACCACGAATGGGCAAAGTAGCGCAGCTTCATGCTCTACCCCTGCGGCCGCAGCGACCGCATCAACGCCTCGTACTGCCCCGTCATCCGCCGCGCGCTGTAGCGTCGCCGGGCAAACTGCTGCGCTGCTTTCCCCTGCGCGCCGGCCCAATCGGGTTCCCGGGCCACCCGCTGCAGCAAGCCGTGCAGTTCCGCGGCGGTCGTGTAGAACTGCGCCACCGGCGACCAGAGCTCGCGCCAACTCGGAATGTCGTTCAGCAGCAAGGCACAGCCGGCCAATGCCGCTTCCAGCACTGCCAGCCCAAACGGTTCGTAAAGGCTGGTGCCTATATAGGCCCGCGCCCGCCCCAACAACTGGGCCATCTCCTCGGCCGAAAGCCGCCCACAGGCCTGCACTCCCGGCGGCACCTTGGCGGCCTCGGGTTTGCTGGGGTCCCGCGCTTCCCCCGCCCAGGCCACGGCCAGCGGCAGAGGTTGGGGTAAGTCACCGAGCAGCGCGAGTTGTTTGCCCCGGTCCCAAAGCCGCCCGGCAGCCACCGCCAGTGCCTGCTTGGGCAGGGAAGGGAATTGGCCGGGATGCCGGCCGTTGTAAATCACCTGCACCGCGCGCCGGCAGACGAAGCTGGCCAGCAGGTCTCGACGTGCGCTCTGGGAAGGAGTCACAATGGCCTCCGCGCATGCCAGGGCTTGCTCGGCCTGGATGCGGTACCAGCGCTGATAGGCATTGTCGGGCGGCGGAGACCCGTAAACCGCGCGCCACCAGGAGACCACGTCGCTATGCACACTAAGCAGCGTGGGTACGCCTTCCAGGGCGGACACATAGGCGAACTGGTTGCTGTGCAGCAACTCGGCTCGCCACTGGTGGCCGAGTTTTGCCAAAAAAGTACGGCCGCGGTGAGCGTCGGCCGCAAGGCCGCTGGCCTCGCCCCCGGCATCCATCCACTCCAGCCGAAACGGTGCCCATACACATTCCGCCTCGTGGGCAGTCTCCGCAGGCTGGGTGGGCGAAAATATCACCACCATCACCTGGTGGCCTCGCTGCCGCAGCCCGGCCGCCAGTTCGTCCGCAAACACCCCCACCCCGCCCGCCGCATCGGCGGTCATCAGTATCCGCATCGGGCTTAGCCGGTCAGGCCAAAGGTCCGCAGCTCGGCGGCGGCCCGTTCCTGGGTGGGCGCAGGAGCCACACGCGCCAGCTGCCGCGCGGGCTGGCGGCGCAGCCAGCCCGCCAACTCCCGCAGGCCCTGCTGCAGGCTGACGCGCGGCTCGTAACCCAGCTTCTGGCGGGCCGCCTCGATGTCGGCAATGCAGTGGCGTGCGTCGCCCACCCGAAAGCGGCCGGTGATACGCGGCGCAATCGGCAACCCCAGCGCCCCCGCCAACTGCTGCGCCAGTTCGGCGATGGTGAGCGTCTGGCCGCTGGCAATGTTGAACGTGCCCCCCACCGCCGCCGCCGCCCCCAGGGCGCGCTCACAGGCGGCGGTGACGTCGTGGACGCTTACCAGATCGCGCATCTGCCGGCCATCTTCAAACACCTGCGGCGCCCGGCCGGCCAGCAGCTCGGCGGCAAACACCGCCGCCACCCCGGTGTAGGGGTTCGAGAGCGCCTGGTGGGGCCCGTAGGTGTTGAAAAACCGCAGCACCACGGTCGGAACCTCATACGTGCGGCCAAACAGCAGGCACAGGTGTTCCTGCGTGTACTTGGTGAGCGCATACACCGAGCCCAACTGGGGCGGCTTGTCCTCGCCGGTGGGCAGCGGCACCAAGGCGGCCTGGCAGACCGGGCAGCGCGCCTCCCAATCCTGGCAGCGGAGCTGTTCCAGACTGCGTCCGCCCACCGTGCGGCGCCGCCGGCAGCCGGGGCAACGGTACCGCCCCTCCCCGTACATGGACATGGACCCGGCCAGCAGCAGGCGCTGAAAGCCGCTGCCAGGCTGCCGCTGCCGCCGCAACATGGCCTCCAGCAATACCGCCGTGCCTTGGAGATTGACTTGGTTGTAGCGGGCAATCTGGTACATGGATTGCCCCACCCCCACCACGGCCGCGAAGTGGACCACCGCCCCCACCCCGTGGAGGGCACGGTCCACGGCCGCCGCATCGCACACGTCGCCAATTTGCAGCTCCGCTTCCGGCGGCAGATAGGTGGGCACCCCCTGCGGATGCACCTGCGGGTCGAGGGAATCGAGCAGCCGCACCTCCCAGCCGGCGTGCAACAGCC
>JBQCEU010000062.1:0-3017 GCA_051959955.1 Terriglobales bacterium
CGCTGTCATCGCCTGCCGCACCGGCCCGGCCAGCGCCGCCGCTGACAGCGGCGAGCGAATCTCGTAGGCGATGATCTCGAACGGCTGCGCGAGCTGCGCTTGCGGAAAGTACCCGGTGGCCGGCGCCGCTTCGCGCACCGAAAGGTACTTGGCGTCCTGTACCACCCCCACCACTTCGAAGCGCCGCGGCGCGGCCCCGCCCGGCGGCTCCACCACCTGGCCCAGCGCCTTCCCGTTGGGGAAGAGCTGCCGCGCCGCGGTCTGGTTGAGGATGATCACCTTGGGCGCCTGTGCGTTGTCCTGGCCGTTGAAGTCCCGCCCCGCCAGCAGCCGCGTCCGCAGGGTGGCAAAATACCCTGGCGACACCGCGTTGAAGAACGCATCCGGAATCGCGCCCGCGGCGCTCCGCAGCGGCGTGTCCCACTGCAAACCCGTCGTCGGCACCAGGAAGGACGCGCTCGCCTGCTCGATGCCCGGCATCGCCTGCAGCGCCGTCAGCGCCTGCTGCTGCCGCGCCGCCAGCACGGCGGCCGGGACGACCTGGCTTCCGTCGGCGCCCGCCTCGACCAGCGTCACCTGCTGCGGATCGAAGCCCAGGTCCGTGTTCGCCAGGTTGACGAAGCTGCGCAGAAACAGCCCCGCGCCCGCCAGCAGCACCACCGCCACCGCCACCTGCGCCGCCGCCGCCCAGCGCCCCGGCCGCGGCTGACCCGCCGCTCCGCGCACCGCCAGCGACTGCCGCGTGGTACCCAGCGCCGGCGCCAGGCCCACCAGCAGCGCCGCCGCCAGCGTCAGCCCGATGCCAAACCCCAACACCCGCCCATCCGGCGCCAGGCTTACTTGGGCATCGAGGAACCGCATCCCCGCCGCTCCCGCCCAGCCGGCAAACAACGCCCCCAGTCCGGCTCCGCCCGCCGCCAGCAGCAGGCTTTCGGTTAAGAGTTGCCGGACGAGCCGCCCCCGCCCCGCGCCCAGCGCCCGGCGCACCGCCATCTCCTGCCGCCGCGCCGAGGCCCGGGCCAGCATCAGCCCCGCCAGGTTGGCGCAGGCCACCAGCAGCACCAGCCCCGCCGTCGCCAGCAGCACCTCCAGCGCCGTCCCATACCGCCGCCCGAACCACGACATCCCCAGCCCGCCCGGCTGCAGCGAAGCCCGCCGCTGCAAAAACCCCGCTTGATCTTTCGGCCCCCAGTCAGTCGGCACCGACGCGGCCAGCCACCCCGGCATCTGCGCCGCGATGCGCGCCTGCGCCGCCGCCGCCGTCACGCCCGGCTTCAGCCGTCCCACCACCGCCAGCCACCAGGCGTCGCGCACCTCCAGCCACTTCTGCTGCGCGCACAGCGGCGCCACCACATCCGCGCGCGTGCCCACGTCCATGCCGTAGAACCAGGCCGGCATCACCCCGATCACCGTGAACGCCCGCCCGTCCAGCCGCAGTGTCGCCCCAACCGCCGCTTCGCTTGCCCCAAAGTGACTCTTCCAAAAGGCGTCGCTAATGTCGGCCACCGCCGGGCAGCCGTGAAAATCATCGCCCCGGCCCAGCAGCCGTCCCCGCTCCGGCTCGACCCCCAGCGTGGCAAAGTAATCCCCGCTCGCCCAGTCGCCCCGCACCATTTGCCGCTCGCCGTTGGGATTCAGGTTGAACTGCACCGCCGACCACGCAAACGCCCCACTGAACACATCCTGCCCGTCGCGCACCTGCTCCCACATCGGGTTGGTGAACGACGCCGAAGGCCTCTTGGCGTGCGGCCCCTGCGTGTACACCTGCATGAGCTGCTCCGGGTGCTCGACCGGCAGCGGCCGCAGCATCACCGCATCCGCCAGCGAAAACAACGCCGTATTGGCCCCGATGCCCAGCCCCAGCGACACCAGCGCCAGCACCGTCACCAGCGGCGTGCGCCGCAGCAGCCGCAGACCGTGCCTCGCATCCTGCCCAAACTCCCGTAGCCACCGCCATCCCCACATATCCCGGCTCTTCTCGATCAGCAGCAACTCGTTGCCAAAGTTTCGTTCCGCCCGCCCCGCGCCCATCTGCCGCGCCCGCAGCTCCCGATGCAACTGCATCTCCTCCCGCAGCTCCCGCCGCCACCTGGGAGACGCCAACATCCGAACTCTCCGCCACCACTCCATAGCTGACCCCTAACCCCTCGCCCCTGACCCCTGGCTTTGCAGCACCCGCGTGATCGCCCCCATCACCCGCTCAAACTGCCCCAGTTCCTGCTGCAGTTGCTTGCGCCCGCTGGGCGTCAGCCGGTAGTAGCGCGCCCGTCGGTTCTCCGCCGTCTGCCCCCACTCGCCCACGATCCAGCCCTTGAGCAGCATCCGCTGCAGCGCCGGGTACAGCGACCCCTCCTCCACCCGCAGCACTTCTTCCGACAGCCGCGCGATGGCGTTGGCAATCTCGAACCCATGCAGCGGCTGCTGCCGCTCCAGCGTCTTGAGGATCAGCAGCACCAGGCTGCCCGGTGGAATCTCATCCCGGCCCATGGCATAGACAATCTATGTCACCAGCCTGATGGAAGTCAACCGGGAAATCACCTTCCTATGGTTGCGCAGCCGCCTGCACACCTCGCCCCGGGCTCGCCTGTAAACCCCGTATTTTCTGTGGCAAGTTGTCGGCGTGGTTTGGCACTCCAATTGCACTCTCAAGTCCATGAAGTGCCTGCACAAACTCCTGCCGCTGGTCGGCGTGATCGCGCTCAGCAGCGGGATGGCCTTGGCGAGTTCGATCACCTTCACCGGCGTCAATGCAACCCTCAACGGCGGGGTGAACGCCCAAGCCGTGGTCACCACCGGTAATGGCACCATTACGGTCGTGCTGACCAACCTTATCCAGAACGAGGTCAGCGTCGGCCAGGCGCTCACCGCCTTCCAGTTCGGCCTCAGCAACGGCAACGCCGGCGCGGTGAGCGAGACCTCCAGCTCGGTGGATAACGTCCTCTACGTAGATGGCAGCGGCATCGCCACCAATTATGGTTCCGGCTACTCCTCCAATTGGGGGGTGTCGGGCTCAGGCC
>JBQCEU010000063.1:0-2756 GCA_051959955.1 Terriglobales bacterium
CCCGCCTTTATCCGCCCCCCGGGGGGTCCCCCCGCCGGCCCCCCCATCCCGGCGCCCCCCCCCCGGGGGGTTTTGGGGGGGCCCGCGCCGCAACGGCGCGCTCACCAGCTTCCAGCGGAAGGCCCAACTTCTAGACACCCCGCAGCCCCTCCGCCGGCTGGATGCGCACCGCCCGCCGCAGCGGCCCGGCGCTGCCGCCCAGCGCCGCCGCCAGCGCCAGCAGCAGGATGAGCGGCACCAGCGCCGGCTTCCACTCGAGGCCATGGCCGAGGATGCGCGCCGCCACGCCGCCCGCCAGGCCGGTTCCGATGACGAAGCCCGCCGCCGCGCCCGCCAGCGCCAGCCCGGCGGCTTCGGCCAGCAGCAGCAGGCCGACCGTGCCATCGCCCGCGCCCACCGCCTTCATCAGCGCAATCTCGCCCCGCCGCTCCAGCACCGCCGCCCCCATGGCGCTGGCAATCGCCAGCCCGCTGGCCCCCACCGCCAGCCCGGTGAGCAGCCACAGCAGCCCCTGCACGCGGCTGAGGATGGCGCCTTCGGCCGCGGCCACCGGCCGCAGCACCCGCGCCGATGCCCCCGGCAGCGCCTGCTCGATCTCGGCCGCGATCGAAGCCGCGTAGGGAGAGCACATCCAGCGCTCGCGCTCGTCGGGCGTCATGGCGGCGCGGTCGCGCCGCGCAAACGCGTCCTCCGGCTTGGTCACCGCCGCCACCAGCAGTTGCCGGTAGCGGCCGGGCGCGTCCGCAAGCTGCTGCGCCACCCCGAGCGGCGCGACGATCTCGTTGTCCTCGGCCGCGCCCGTGGTGACGATGCCGGTGACCAGCAACCGTGCCGCCCGCCCGCCCGCCGCCTGCGCCTCCAGCTCGCTGCCCGCGCTCCCCCCCAGCCGCGCCGCCAGCGCCGCGCCCACCAGCGCCTGCTGCGCATCATCCCGCGGCCAGGCGCCCGCCACCTGCCACGCCCCCGCCAGCCGTCGCATGCCGGTGCGGACGACGCGCGCCTCGCCCGGCACCGGCACCGCGTGGTCAAACCATGTGCCTTCGACGGTGATGGCTTCGCCGCCCACGGTGGCTTGGGCATCCAGCACCGGCGTAAAGGCCGTCAGGTTGCGGCTCCAAAAAATGGTCTCGATCCGCGGCAGGTCGGCCTCCGTGAGCAGCGCCCCGCTTCCCGCCGGCCGCAGGTCCACGCCGTTGAGCATGATGGGCAGCGAGTCGGCCGCGGGCGTGACCACCAGGTTGGCGCCGATCGCCCGCAGCTCGGCGTGGAGGTCGTCGCCCAGGTTCACCCGCAGGCTGAGCATGGCGGTGGCGGCGGCCATGCCGGCGGCCACCGCGGCCACCGCCAGCGCCTTGCGGCGCGCCTGGCGGCGAAGCGACTGCTGCAAAATGCGCCCCAGCATGGCTCTCCTAGTGACTCTGAAACCGCGAGGCCTCGGGCGCCAGCTCGCCCAACGCCACCATCACCATGCCGTCGCGCATCTGGGCCGCCAGCGGGATGGGGTTGCAGCCGCCGGCCGTGCCCAGCGAGGCCGGGTTGATGGGCGCGCCGCAGTGGCGGCAGTAGAGCTGGCTGCCGCGCTGGATGTACCCCATGGCGCCGCAGATCTGGCAGGCATCGAGCGCCACCGCAATCGTGCCATCCGGCCGCCGCATGGCGAAGAAGCGCACCGCGCCGGCGTCTGTCTGCACCTGGAAACGGTGCAACTGCCCGTCGTCCACCTGCTGCAGCGGCAGCTTCACCCATCCCGCCACGGCCGCGACCGGCTCCGCCGGGGTGAGCGAGCCCTCCGCCCGCGCGTAGGCGTAGCTGCCGCCGATCAGCACCAGGAAGGCAAACGCCGCCGCCGTCCCCAGCGCGCTCCAGCGCCGCTCGGCACGCGCCGCCGCCAGTTGTTTGCGCTGCGCGGCGGGACTCGCCGAAGCCGCCGCCTCGTCCGCGCGCCCGCTGCCGCGCTCGCGCCAGAGCAGAATGCCCGCCAGCCCCAGGATCACGATGAAGAAGAACGCCTCGTTGGCCACAATCGGCCCCACGATGGCCATCTCCCGCGCCGACGACGGCAGCACCCCCGCCTCCATCAGCTCATGCACGCCGCTGAGCAGAAGCTGCGCCCCGATCACCAGCAGGATGGCGGTGGTGATCCGGAAAAACCTGGGCAAATGAATGCGCAGGCTGCCGCGCACGAACGCCACCGCAAACCCCGCCGCCAGCAGCAGCCCCACGATGCCGCCCAGCCACGCCCACAGCGCCGCCGTGTCGAGCGTGATGGCGGTGAGCATCAGCACCGTCTCCACCCCCTCGCGCAGCACCATAAAGAAGATGAACAAAAAGAGGCCAACTGCCCCGCCGTTTTGCAGCCGCGAAAGCCGCGTCTCGATGTCGCGCTTCAGAAAGCGCGCCGTGCGGTGCATCCACCAAACCATGGTGAATACGAACACCGCCGCGATCAGCATCAGCCAGCCCTCGTACCGGTCGGTGTTGCCGCCCACCGCGCTGAGCACGATCGCCCCCGCCACGCTCACCCCCACCGCCGCCGCCAGCGCCGCATAAACGACGCGGTTCAAATCGCTGCGCCCAATCTTCGCCAGGTACGCCAGCGCGATGGCCACGATCAGCGCCGCCTCCACGCCCTCGCGCAGCGTGACGATCAATTGTTCCAACGCCCCCATGGCAATCCCTTAGACGCGACTCATTCGCAACAATTAATTGTGACACATCTCTGGCCCGGGCGGCACGCCATCGCAGCCGCGGCACCC
>JBQCEU010000064.1:0-3959 GCA_051959955.1 Terriglobales bacterium
GCCGAATCAATCCCCAGGCCTCATCGCGCTGGCGGGCATCGAGTCCGAGTTGTGCGAACTCCTGGGAGGCCGCCGCGTGGACCTCCGCTCCCCCCAGGACCTGAGCCGCCATTTGCGCGACGAGGTCGTGCGCACCGCCCAACTCCAATATGCCGCCGACGCCACCCGCTTGCGGCACATGGTTCCGGTCGCCAACGAACGTTGTTCCCCACCCCGTGGTAAACTCTTTCTGCGGGGTGGAGCAGTCCGGTAGCTCGTTGGGCTCATAACCCAAAGGTCGGTGGTTCAAATCCACCCCCCGCAACCAAATCGGCTCTACGCCAACAACGGGGGAGGCCTGGACCCCGAGCCGGTTCACCCGCATAGTACCTTGACTCGCAGGCGGTAGTTGTTGAAGTTGCGGAAACCGTAAGCCTGACGGCTAATCAGCTCCATTTTGTTGTGAAAACCTTCGGTGATGCCGTTGTTGCGGCTGAAGCGCCACATGGCGGCAATTTCGTTCGACCAGGCGTGCAGAGTGTCGCCCAGGTGTACCAGTTGCGGCAGGCGCGCCTGCCGCAACTGGTACACGGCGCGCAGAAAGCGGGGCGCCAGCCGGGCGCACTGCTTGCGGGTGCGGTTCTTGTACAGCAGTAGGAAACAGAGCCTCTGCTTGAAGCCGTAGATGAGTTGCAGAGTCGGCTGCCCTGCCAGATAGCGATCGAGGTTGGCCTGCTGCTCCGGTCGCAGCCGCTCGCGGTGTCGGCGCATGAGCGAGAGCAGGCCACGGTTGCGGCTGGCGACAGGGTCAATCTCCCGCCAGCAGGCCAGGAAGTGGTGGTTGACCAACCGGATTACGTGAAAGCGGTCGGCCACGATCCGCGCGTTGGGGAAGTGCTTCCGCACCAGCGCCCGATACACCGACGCCAGATCCATGCACACCAGCCGCACGTCTTTCTTGCCCTCCAGGCGATTCAGCCAGCCTTCCAGGGCCGCCTCACTGCGCCCCAGGACCACGTCATAGACCTTGCGGTTGCGCAGGTCGCACACCGTGGTGGCGTAGCCCTGACGGCGGGTAAAGAAGTGCTCGTCTATGCCCATGACAGCCGGACATCGTGGCGGGTGCCACTCACGGAACTGGCGTTCCAACCCGCGGCGGAAGTATCGCTCCACTGTCGCCGCCCCGATGCCCTCCCGCCGCCCCAGACGGCTGCGATTGATGCCGTCCAGGTGTTCGCGGTAAACCATCTCCTGGAAGCTCTGACTCGCCCGTTGACAGCGCAAAATCCCGGGAAGCCGCTGCCGTGACTGGCGGCCACAACTCCGGCATTGCAGTTTCCAGGCCTCGATCTCCAGCCAGCAGCGCCGCAAGCCCCAGTTCTCGTGCCGCACCACCCGGCGGTACCGGCCTCGGCTGCGAACCGACGTTGCCCCACAGTGTCCGCAGGCTCTTGGTCCGCTATAGCGGACCAAGAGCCTGACCCCCTTCCCATCCCGCTCCCAGCGATTACACTGAAGATCGGGTAGGCCCAACAGAATCTCGGATTCGGTCAAAGCGTTCTCCCAAGACTGTTTTACCAGTCCCGGGTTCCAGGCCTACCCCCGTTGTTGATCAAGAGCCTGGGGTTCTCAGTCGAATGAGAACCCAGTCTCTTTTTGATGTGGGCGGATGTGGGCAGTTGCGTTTCTCCCTTCGCCTGCTGCTCCGGATCCAGCTTATGACGGTGGCGCCGCATCGGCGAGACCAAGCAACGGTGACGCATGCTTCCAAGTCATGGTGCTGTACCGGGCTGGGAAACGCGGGGCGCCGGCGTGCCGGGTGCGCCCTGAGAGGACCGGGCCAAGGATAAACGCACGCTGGGGGGAGCGCAGAAATGGGAAAACTCCCCCCGACGCGCTCCCCTACGCTGCGGAGAAGGTTTTCAGCAACTGCTCGGCCCAGGAAGTGCCGCTGGGCGTTTCCTCGTCGTGCTTGAAGTATGCAAATACGTCGCCGTTGCCGAGCATACTCCGGACGCGGGCGGTGAGCTTCTCGTGGTCGGCCGCCGTGTAGGCGCTCTTTCGGAACCGCAGATAGGCGAAGTCGGCGGTGGCGACGGGCGGTGTTTCCAGGCTTTCCGTCGCTGCCTCACAGAGCGCCAGGTTGTATCGGCGCAAGAGCCGATAGGTGTCCTCGCGGAACCAGGATTCGTGCCGGAATTCCACGGCGGTGCGCAGATCGGCCGGCCAGGTTTCGAAAAAGTGCTGCAACAGGCCACCGTCGAACTTCAGGTTGGGCGGCAATTGCAGCAGCACCGGCGCCAGGCGTCCAGCGGCGCGCAGCGGCTCGATCGAGGCCAGAAACAGAGAGCACGACTCGCCGGCGTCGCGTAGCCGGCGGAAGTGGGTGATCGCCTGGTGCGCCTTGACCGCAAAACGGAACTGCGGCGGTGTTTCTTCCATCCACTTGCGAAATAAGGATTCGCCGGCGAGGCGGCGAAAGGTGTAGTTGACTTCGACCGCGTTTAATCGGGCGGCGTAGAACGAGAGAAATTTCGCTGGCGGCAGCTTCGCAGGATAGAACTCCGGCTTCCAGCTTGGATAAGCCCACCCCGAAGTGCCGCTGAAGAGCATGTCTGTACGATAGCAACGGTGGACTGCGGCCGTATTGGTTTTTCGAGCTGACAACGGGTAGCCTGAATCCATGGCCACCGAACCTGCCGTTGATCCTGCTGCGCAGCTTCGTATTCGTGATTACGGTTTGATTGCCGATGGCCTCACCTGCGCGCTCATCGGCCGCGACAGCAGCCTGGGCTGGCTGTGCGCGCCCCGGTTTGACAGCGGCTCGCTCTTCGGCTCGCTGCTCGATCCTCACCGCGCCGGCGTCTGCCGCTGGGCGCCGGCGGGCATGGCGGCCGGAGACGCGGGGAAGCAGCGGTACATTGAGAACACCAACATCCTGGTGACCGAATTTGCCGGTGCGGCGCGCCTCACCGACTGGATGCCGGCCCGCTTCGAAGGCGGGGCGGCTGCGGCCGGCTTCGGCGCGGGCGCCATCTGCCGCCTGGTCGAGGCCCTCGACGACACGGTGGAGTTGGACCTCGTCTGCGCGCCGCGGCCCGATTACGGTCGCGCCGGGGTGCGCTGGCAGCGGCAGGCGCCCGGCCGCTGGCAGACGAATGCCGCCGGCCTGCCGCTGTGGGCGGTGGCCTCGTTTCCGCTGGCGGGCGAAGACGGCACACTGCGCGCGACCGTCAAGCTGAAGCGCGGCGAAGCCGCCTGGTTCGTCCTGGTGTGGGGCGAGGCGCCGGCCGAGTTGGGCATCGAGCAACTGCGCACTTCCCTCGACGCCACCACGCGCAGTTGGCAGCAGTGGGCGGAGCTGGCTCACTACGAAGGCCCCTACCGCAGGGACGTGGTGCGCAGCGCGCTGGCGCTCAAGGCGCTGATCTATGCCCCCTCGGGCGCCATGGTCGCGGCCGCCACCACCAGCCTGCCGGAGGCCATCGGCGGCCCGCGCAACTGGGACTACCGCTACTGCTGGCCGCGCGACGCGACGTTTGCCCTCTACGGCCTCTCGCTGCTCGGCTATCACGACGAGGCCGGACGCTTCCTCGAATTCCTCACCGGCATCTGCGACCAGAACCCGCCGCCGCTGCAGGTCTGCTACCGCGTGGATGGAGGTACGGATGTGCCCGAGTTCGAGCTCGATCATCTGCGCGGCTACCAGAACTCGCGGCCGGTGCGCATCGGCAACGCCGCCGCCGCGCAGCATCAGCTCGACCTCTACGGCGAGGTGCTCGACGCCGCCTACACCTACGCCAAGTGGCGGAATGGGCTGGAGCCGCAGCAATGGAAGGCGCTGGCGCAACTGGTGGAGTACGCCGCCGCCCACTGGCGCGATCCCGATGAGAGCATCTGGGAGGTGCGCGGCGGGCCCAAGCACTTCACCTACTCCAAGGTGCTGTGCTGGGTGGCGCTCGACCGCGGCGTCAAGCTGG
>JBQCEU010000065.1:0-4222 GCA_051959955.1 Terriglobales bacterium
GGCGCGCTGTCGGGATCGTACTGCATCGCCGTCGTCAGGCCGTCGCTGCCCAGCCGCGCCGCCAGCACCAGCGGCCCGTACATCGGCGCCTGCTGGCTGGGATCGCCCTTGAGCGGCTCGGCTCGCAGCGCCATCGGCAGCCGCAGTTCAATCGCGTCGCCCGACTGCCAGGTGCGCTCCAGGGTGAGATAGCTGCCCGGGTTGGCGAAGGCTTCGAGTTTGCGCCCGTTGACCGCCACGCTGCCGCCCGCCGCCGTCCAGGCGGGAATCCGCAGGTTCACCGCCATCCGCACCGGCCGCGCCGCGGTGAACTGCAGCCGTGCGGTGTCGGCCGCCGGAAAGCGCGTGTCCTGCCGCAGCGTCAGCCCCTGCTCCGGCCAGCGCAGCTCGCTCGGGATATACAGGTTGACGAACAACGCCCCGCCCTTGCGGAAATAGATCGAGTCGGCGAACTTCGAGAACTCCTCCGCCCCGGTCCCGTCGCAGCACCAGAAGGAGTTGGTGCGCGAGCTGAAGTACTTCCACCAGCCCGTCGCCAGCGGGAAGTAGTACATCTTCCCGCCATCGCCCGGATGCTGCGTCCCCAGCCGCGAGTTCCACAGCGTGCGCTCGTAGTAGTCGAAGTAGCGCGGGTCGGCCGACCAGGTGTACAAATGCCGCGTCAGCTTCAGCATGTTGTAGCCGCAGCAGCACTCCTGCGAATAGCGGCTGATCGCCTTGCCCAGCTCTCCGGGCTCGGTGTTCCAGTACTCGCCGTCGCTGGTGCCGCCGGGGGCGTAGCTGCGCTCGCCCACCACCTCGTGCCAGAAGTAATGCGCCATCTCGCGGTAGCGCGGCTCGGCGGTGAGCTCATGCCGCCGCGCCGCCCCGATCACCTGCGGGATGTGGGTGTTGACGTGCAGTCCCTTGAGCTGGTCGCGGTGCGCCGCCAGCGGATCGAGGAAGGTGGTCTTTTCGAAGCGCCGCGCGCTGGCCGCATAGCCGCGGTCGCCGGTCAGCGCCGCCAGATTCCACAGCGACTCCGCCATGCCGCCAAACTCGGTGCGCAGCACCCGCTGCAGTTGGTCATCCCCCATGCCCTTCAGCCAGTGACCGGTCCAGTCGCCCAGCCCGGCGGCCACCTCCAGCGCCTGCGGATTGCCGCACAGGGTGGCCATGTCGAGGCAGCCCGCCATGATCTTGTGCAGCGTGTAGAAAGGCGCCCACACCTGCTTGTCGTTGGCCAGCCGGTCGAAGAACGACTCCGGAAAGGCACTGATGTAGCCGTTGCGGTGCTGCTTCTGGCAGGTGGCCAGTTGGGCCACGATTTCCCCGCCCTGCTGCTTCACCGCCTCCGCCCCCAGCATGGCGTAGCGCAGCCCGCACGACGACAGGTAATGGCCGGTGAAGTGGCCGCGCAGCTCCGTCTGCGGCGCCTCCCACCCGCCCAGCGGCTCGGCCGTCGAGGGCAGCCCGGCGGTCAGCCGGAACATATGCACCAGCCGCGCCGCCGGCAGCGACTGCAGATAGGCGTCGTTGACCCGGGCGGCGTCGAGAAACGGCCCCTCCAACAGCCGCACCTGGGCCAGGGGAAAGGGCTCGGCCAGATACTCGATGCGTTCGGGCAACTGCCGCGGCGCGGGCTGTTGCGCGGCGACGGCGGCGGCGGCGCGCGCGGCGGGAACCGCGGCAGCCGCCGCGCCGGCCGCCGCGCCGGCCGCCGCCACGCTGCCCAAAAACTGGCGGCGGGTGGGGTGCATGCCACCACGATACACCCGCCCGCGGGCGCTCAATATACGAAGGGAATGAGCCGCTTCACCCGACGGCTGTAGGCTGCGTAGGACTCGGGAAACTGCCGCCCCATGAACTCTTCTTCCTGCCGCAGCTTGATGACGAAGCCGAGGACAGCCAAAACCATCGCCAGCACCGCGCTCCGCCGCCCCACCCACAGCGCCGTTCCCAGCAGCATGATCAGCATGCCGGTATAGATGGGGTTGCGGACGAAGCGATAGGGACCGTGCTGGATCAGTTCGTGATCCTGCTTCAGCGTCACCGTGCCGCTCCAGTTCGCGCCCAGCGTCCGCCGTGCCCACAGGCAGAAGGCCAGGCCCGCCAGCGCCAGCGCCGCGCCGGCTGCGCCCCAACCGCTGCCGCGCGGCAGCAGCCGCGCGTCAAGCGCTCCCCAGGGCGCGAAGGCGAGCAGCAGGTAGCTGACGATCAGCGGCGCCCGCCACTGCATCTGCGCCTGTCGGCTCTGGCGTTCGCAGGTGGGCTTGGTGCGGCGCGCGGAGACATACCAGTAGCCAAAGAAAACTGCCCAACTCCCCCAGATGACGCAGCGCAGCATCACGGCTGAGGAATGTGCAGCATCTCGCGCACCCGCGCCCAGCCCGTGGTCTGCAGCGAGAAATGCTGCATCAGGTACAGGCTCTCGCTGAAACGGCCGGTGGAGTAGCTCAGGTGCTTGCCGTCCGGGGTCAGCGTGAAGCGGTATCCGGGGTTGAACGAGGAGTTCGGCGCGTACTCGCTGCCAAGTTCGCCCACCCGGCGCAGCGGTCCGCCCGTCGCCTCCATCGCCTCCAGGTACACGTGCTGCGGGCTGACCTCGAGGCCGTAGAGCAGCTTGCCGTCAGGCGAAAACGCCACCGCCGCCGTGTCGAATTTGCCCAGCGCCCGGTCGCGCTTGCCGTCCGCCGAAATCAGATGCAGCGTCTTGTCGCTCGTCTGGCAGACAATCCCGCTGCCATCCGGCGTCCACACCGGCACCATCGGTCCCACATCGGCGCGCAGCCGCACCGGCGGGGCGTTGCCGGTGGCGGGAGCCGACATCAGATCGCCATGATCCCCCGACACCGCATAGTAGGAGATGGTGTTGGCGTCCGGCGACCAGCTCCCGTTGAGCTCCAGCCGCGGCTGGCTGTCGTTGGTCACCCGCACCGGCCGGCCGCCGGCGACCGAGGCGATCAGCAGACGGAAATTCGATCCCCCGGCGGCCAGCGGATCGTAGAGCACCCGATCGGCGTTGGGTGAGAGCGCCGGCGAGAGAAAACCGTTGGCGGCCGCCTCCGCCCCGCCGTGCGGCAGCGGAATCGGACGCTCGCTGACGCCGCCGCCGGCCCCCTGGGTGTGCAGCCACAACTCGCGGGGGCCGTTGCGGTCGCTGGAGTACACCATCACCGGCTGGTGCAGCGCCCAGGCAGGCATGTCTTCGTTGCGCGAATCCGACAGCAGCGGGATGACGGCGGCCGTGGCCAGATCCACCGAAACCACATCGAAGTCGCCGCTGCGCCGGGCAAACACGATCTTGGCGCCGTCGGGGGACACGCGCGGTCCGAAATACGACATCAGCCCCGTGGTCAACTGCCGCACGCCCCCGCGCGTGTCCGCCAGCCAGAGCTGCGCCGCCGTCGCCGTCGCCGCCGGCAGCGCGGTGAGCACGTGGCGGCTGTCGGGCAGCCACGACAGCACATCGGTGGTGAGCTGCTGCGGCAGCTCCTGCAGCACCCGCCGCGGCGGATGCGCCGCATCGGCCGGCAGCGGCAGCAGCCAGGCCTCCTGACGGCTGCGCTCGCTGTTCATGTAGAGCAGCAGACTGTGCCCGTCCGGCGAAAACGACAGCGACGGCTGGTTGACGATGGTGTGCGCGGCGAAGGGATCCGGCTTGTACTGCGTCCAGCCGGCGCCGCCCGGAACGCGCGTCCAGATACCGAAATTCTTCTGCGCCGGCTGCACCAGCGCCGCCCACGCGCCGCCGTGCTCCGCCACCACCCGCACCGCCTGATCGAGGCCCGTCCCTTTCCAGTCCATCGCCAGGCTGGGTGCGCCGCCCACCACCGCCACCGACCAGACCTTCCCGTCGGCATCCTCGAAGTAGACGCTGGCGCCGTCGTCCGACCAGCCCACCGGCTGCACATCGCCGCTGGCGTGGGTGAGCTGCACCGGCGTCGCCGCGCTCAGGTAGCGGACAAAAACCTGGTCGTGCTGGCCCGGGGCCGGCGGCGCGGCATAGATCAGGGCGCTGCTGTCGGGCGACCAGAAGACCGCATTGCCGTCCACGCTGGGCGCAATCGGGGTGTACGTCGCCTGAACCAGCGAAGGCTCGCCCCCCGGCCAGCCCCACAGCGCCGCCAGCAGAAAGCCCGCCGCCAGCCCCGCCGCCGGCCACAGCCACTTCCCGGAGAGCCGCCGCCGCCGTACCGCCAGCGCCGCCGCCGCCCCCGAGCGCAGATGGGTCGAGCTGGGA
>JBQCEU010000066.1:0-3665 GCA_051959955.1 Terriglobales bacterium
GAGGCCGCCCGCCTCATCCAGCACGCCTACGACGAGCACGTGGACAGCCTGATCAACGACCAGTACCGGAGCTTCTCGGGCGCCATGCGCTTCATGCACAACATCGCCCATTACCCCGGCTGCGGCGCCTTTGACGCCGGGGCCAGCTTCATCGCCCGCACCACCAACCGCGGCCTGCTGGCGGGCATGGTGCTGGCCTCACGGGTCAAGCCCGACGTCGCCCACGTCACCCAGATCTGCGTGCTCCCCGAGTTTCAGCGCGCCGGTCTCGGCCGCGCCCTGCTGGCCCGCTGCCTGGCGGCGGCGCGCGGCCAGCGCCTGCGCGCCGCCACCCTCACCGTCACCAGCAACAACGCCCCCGCGCTCGCCCTCTACCGGCAACTGGGGTTTGTATTGCTCAGCGACTTCGACGCCTACGTCTGGGAGCGCCAAGGGTGAGCCCGGAATCCCGCCGCCTGCCGCGCTGGGCGGGCCATGCCCGCACGCAATGGCAACTGCTGCGCGATACCGCCCGCGTCATCGGCCCCAGCGCCCGCCTGCTCACCTCCATCGAGGCCCACACCTACGCCTACTCGGTGGCCGCCAACTTCCTGCTGGCCGCGCTTCCCTTCCTCGTTCTGCTGCTCTGGATCGCCCACCACCTCCTGCCCGCCCTCACCACCCAGCAGGCGGTGATCGCCCAACTGGCCGCCAACTACCTGCCCGCCGGCCAGCAGCGCCTCATCGGCGACGCCACCCGCCTCGCCAGCCACCACAGCGCACAGTTGTTCTCCCTCCTGATGCTGGCCATCAGCAGCAGCGGCATCTTTCTGCCGCTGGAAGTCGCGCTCAACAGCATCTGGGGATTCAAGCGCAATCGCGGCTACTTCGGCAATGCCGCGGTGGCACTGGCGCTGGTGGTCGCCTGCGGGGTCATCGCCTACGCCTCCATCCTGCTGGCCAGCCTGGCCACGGCGCTGGTGAGCTTCGTTTTCCCCGCATCCTGGACGATGGTGATCAACGGTTTCACCGATCTGTTCCTCACCCTGTTCTCCCTCCCGGCCGCCATCGGCGTCTTCTTCGTCATCTACTGGAAGCTGCCCAACGGCAAAGTCAGCCCGGCTCAGGTCTTCCCCGCCGCCCTCTACACCGGCATGCTCGCCGAAGGGCTCAAGATTTTGTTTCCTTACTTCGTCCAATGGGTTGATTTCGCAGTAGTTTATGCATCGCTGGCGGTGGCCGTCACCCTCCTTGTCTGGGGCTACTGCGGCGCGCTGCTGCTGCTTTTTGGCGCCAGCCTTTCGGCCCGCGGCGTGGCGCGGCTGCCCAACCTCCATATCCGCATTCCCAGCTACGCCGAGTTGCGATTCTGGTACGCCAGCCACGGCCACCGCGCGGCGGAGGCGGTGGCTTCGGCGCAAACCCCTCCCGCGCCCTGAGTTCCGGCTTACAATAGGCCGCAGATGCTGCCGCCCGCTACCCCGGCCCCGGCCCCCGACGCCGCCCTCGGTCCGCTCGAGAGCCGGGTGATGGAGATCGTCTGGCGCAGCGGCGAGGCCAACGTCCGCGAGGTGGTCGCCCTCCTGCCCGAGCCGCTGGCCTACACCACGGTGATGACCACCCTGGACCGGCTCTTCAAGAAGGGCCTGTTGCAGCGCCGCAAGAGCCGGCGTGCGTTCATCTACGCGCCACGGGTCAGCCGGGCGCAGTGGCTGCGCCGCCGCGCCGGCGAGTTTGTCGCCAACTTCTTCGCCACCCCGCATCCCGAGCGCGAGGCACTGCTCTCGTGTCTGCTCGAGGCGGTGGAGCAGTACGACGCCGCCCTGCTCGACGACCTCTCGCAGCAGATTCGCGACAAGCGCCGGCAGATGGAGCGTGAGGCGAAATCGTCATGATCGAGCTGCCTTACTGGGCCCGCCTGCTCTGCGCCTGCGCCGCTTCCGGCGTGGTCTGCTATGCCGCGGGCGCCGTGATCAGCGCCGCCGCCGCCCCCTGGGTGCAGCGTCGCGCGCAGCGGCGGGCGGCACGGCACCCGGGACGCGCCGCCGCGTGGGTGCTGGCCTGGCGGCTGCTTCCGCTGGGAGCGGCGGGGTTCGCCATCGCCTTTCTTTGCCTGCCCAGCTATCTGTTGCTGGAGTCGCAGGACGGGGGTGAGGCCGTAAGCTGGCTCTGCTGCGCCCTGGCCGCGCTGGGCGTGGCTCTGCTTGTCACCTCGCTCTGGCGGATGCTCCGCGCCGCCATCGCCACCCGGCGCTACGGCCAGTGGGCTGACCGGCAGGGCGAGCGCCGGCGCGTCGGAGCAAAGTGGGTGCGCGTGCTACCCGCCCCGGCGCCTTCAATGGCGCTCACCGGCGCCTGGCGGCCGTTGCTGACCGTCTCCCGCCCCGCCTTCGCCAGCCTGACGCCGGAGCAGTTGCAAGCCGGTCTCGAGCACGAGTGCGCCCACCTGCGCGCCCGCGACAACCTCAAACGTTTGCTGCTGCTCGCCACACCCGTTCCCGGCGAGCGCCTGGGTTCGCTGTCGCATACCTGGGCACGCCTGGCCGAATGGGCGGCCGATGATGTCGCTGCCGCCGGTGACCCCCGGCGTTCGCTGCTGCTGGCTTCCACGCTGGTGGCGGTCGCCCGCCTGCGGCCTCGGGACCCGGCCGCCTGCACCGCCCTGGCCCCGTTGCTCTCCACCCTGGACGGCGCGCGCAGCCGCGATCTGATCGAGCGCGTCGAGCGGTTGCTGAAACCTCGTTTTGCCCCGCCCGCCCGCCGCTCCTGGCTCCCCGCCCTCGCCGCCGCCGCGGTGACCGCCTGCGTGCTGCAGCGGGCCGCGCGGCACGCCACCCACGCCCTGATCGAGCACCTGCTGCGCTAGACGCGGCGGCTGCGCGTCCGGGCGCATTTGTGCTATAAACGAATGATGGCCCCGGCTGGGGGCCCCGCACTCCTCAGTAGCTCAATGGCAGAGCATCCGGCTGTTAACCGGAGGGTTGTAGGTTCGAGTCCTACCTGAGGAGCCATTTTTTGCCCCCCCAACATATCATCGCTGTGACGTGAATCACAGACCTGGAGCCTTGCCCGCGTCCAGTCTGAGGCATGAGCGGTGACGGCGAGCGTCCGTATGTGGCCATCTGGGAGACGACCCAAGCTTGCCAGCTCGCGTGCCTCCACTGCCGCGCCAGCGCCCGGCCGCACCGCTCGCCTCTGGAACTCTCGACCGCCGAGGCCGAGTGCCTGCTGTGCCAAATCCGCGCCCTCGAGGTGCCGGTATTCGTGCTCACCGGCGGCGATCCGCTGGAGCGGCCCGACCTCGTCCACCTGGTGCGCTACGGCTCGGAGATCGGCCTGCACGTCGCCCTCACCCCCAGCGCCACGCCGCTGCTCACCCGCGACGCCCTGGCAGCCTTGCAGCAGGCCGGCCTGGCGCGGGTGGCGGTCAGCCTCGACGGCTCGCAGGCGGCGCTGCACGACGGCTTCCGCGGCGTTCCCGGCTCTTACGATCGAACCCTGGCCGCCATCGCCTGGGCGCGCGAGCTGGGGCTGCCGGTACAGATCAACTCCACCCTCAGCCGCCACAACTGGGAGGATTTTGAGGCCCTGGCGGCCCTGGTATCTTCCCTGGGCATCGTGCTGTGGAGCGTCTTTTTCCTCATCCCCACCGGCCGCGCCCGCATGGAAGACATGCTCAGCGCCGA
>JBQCEU010000067.1:0-5998 GCA_051959955.1 Terriglobales bacterium
CGCTTTTCGCGCACGCCCGGGAGGCCGGGCTGGGGGCCCCTGGGCCCCAGCCCGGCGCTGCCAGATGTGGTGTGCGAGTGGCTTAGTTTCCGGTTGCCAGGCAATTCCCGCAGCCTTTGTTATTGCGGTAGTGCCGAACCAGGAGAAAAACCGCGACCACGCCCACGGTGCCGGCGATGGCGGCGAAAATCCACGACCGCGTGCGGCGGCTGGGACCGTCGTAGGGACGCGGCGCTGCAGGAGTGCTGACCGTCGCGTTCTCAAGGGCCTTTGTGGGCAGAGGCACGGGCGCTGCGCCCGTGCCAGTGGCGGCAGAAGCGGCAGTTGGAGGGGAAGCGGACGCGGGCTGAGGGGCTTGCGCGAGCGCCGTGGTGGCCAGGCAGAGCAGAGAAGCCAGGCACAAGGCGATAGTGGTGCGGAGAGGCCGGCAATAGTGATTTTTCATTTGGATTCTCCCATCAGTTATGCCCGGCGACGAAGCTGGTGTGGGTGATCGTCGGCTGGCGACCACAATCGTTCGGCGGCTCGCCGCAGTCGTTGCTGATACTGGTGGACAGGGAATAGCCGGTGTACGGCCCTACGGCCTGAGTTGTCAGGCTGATTTGGCCGCCGCCGGTATACGTCGCGGTGACATCCGTCACCCCGCTAATCATTTCCGCCAGGTTCTCGCCCACTGAGTCCGTGGTGTCCTGCGAGGTGTCGTAAGAGACGGAGGCGGTTTCGCCGTCGATGGTGGCGCTGATTGAGCCGGTGTCCGGATCCGATGGGTTGGTCTAGACGTGGACGGTAATGCTTGCCGTGACAGCGGTACCCGAGCTGCAGGAGGCAAGCATTGCGCCAAGGTTAAGACGGCGGCCGTTTGTGGCGATCTGGGTGAGTGCCGATTTCGCGTCTGCGGTTCCTTCGATCGTGGCTTTGAGCGCCGGTAGGGGCAGCGGGCAGGTTGCGCGTAGCAGCGCAACGGCGCCGGTGATGAAGGGTGTGGCAGCCGATGTACCGGCAAAGAGGCCGGGGGTGCTTGAGCCTATCTCGGTCGTATAGACGTTTTTGCCTGGCGCTGCAATATCCCCGCCTGTGTCGGAGCACTCGGTGCCGCTCCAGTAGGCCCACTGGTCGAGCTGGTC
This sequence comes from Terriglobales bacterium, assembly GCA_051959955.1. Classification (GTDB taxonomy): domain Bacteria; phylum Acidobacteriota; class Terriglobia; order Terriglobales; family SCQP01; genus SCQP01. The sequence continues at coordinate 1,125 of JBQCEU010000067.1, forward strand.
GCTGGCGGCGACCGCAATCTCGTTGGCGAGGTAGAAATTTGCCGGGGCCTCCGCGCCACCGCAGTCATTCCCAGTGGCGGCGGAAAATAGGACGCCGCTGGCGGCCATCATTTCGTCCTTGAGGGCGTCCAGTTGGTCGCCAACGGTCAAGCTGATGTTGGCCGCCCAGATCTGGGCGCCGGTGGCTGCAGCGATCCGTGACATTGCGGCGACCCCGTTCACGACATCGGAGCCATCAAATTGTGCATACTGGTCGGTGACTCTAATGGACATGATCGCGGTCGACCAATTGACCCCAGCCACCTGTGTGCCGTTGTCTCCGGTGGCCCCAATGATTCCGGCCGTCGCGGTTTCGTGGCCGTAAGCGTCCATCTCCTGCCCGCTGCAGCCAGCCTGCGTGCCTACGGCGCCCACGCTGAATCCATGTGAGCCGTCCAGAAATCCGCTGGTCGCCGAGGCCCAACCCGATCCGGTCGGGCACCTTGCGGTGATTCCGGGCAATCCGGCATCCAAGGTCCGGAAGCTGCCGGAATCCAGCAGGTACCAGCCTTGGGTCCCAATCGGCCTCATCGTGGTGGCGGAAGAGGCGAGGGAGAGCGCCTGCAAATCAGCTGCGGCTGGGGGCCGCTTGAACTTCACGAGAATGCGGCGAGCCACCACTTTGTGCCCGTTATACGTGACTGAGGTGGTCTGGTTTAGCTTCGGCGTTGCCGGGTGGTGGGTGGGGGTGGGGGGGGGCCGCAAGCGAAGTCAGAAGGGCAAATGGGAGCAGCGCAGAAAGTCGAGTCATGCAATGCCTCCGAGCCTGGTGCCTTTCGGGGAGCATTCTACTGCACACCGGAATCGGCGCAACGGAAAGATTTTTAACGCCGCCCGGCTCAGTGCGTGAAGCTTCTGTCTGGTTTGGCTCCTCGCTAAATGGTTATAAGCTCTGGGCAGGAGGAGCGCTATGTCCAGCGGGTGGCGGGAGTTGGGGGCGGCGGCGCGGCGCTTGCGGCGGGCGCCGGGATTCACGGCGGCGGCGGTGGCCACGCTGGCGCTGGGGCTGGGCGTCAGCCTGGCGATGTTTTCCGCTTTGTACGCAGCCCTTTGGCAGCCGCTGCCGTATCCGGCAGCCGGGAGGCTGGTGCGCTTCGCAGGCGCCATGGGCGCTTATCATGACGTTCAGATCCTTCCGCATCTGGCGCAGGCCTTGACTGCACCCGGCAGCCAGACCCTGAGCGCCGTGGGCCTCTATGGCAGCCAGGAGCTTGTGGTGACCGGGCTGGGGCCGGCGCAGCAGGTGGACACGCTGGTGGCCTCTCCGGAACTGTTCGAGGCGCTGGGCGTGGCGCCGGAACGCGGCCGGGCGTTGGCGGCCGCGGACGCGCGGCCGGGGGCGCTACCGGTGGCGCTGGTGAGCGACGCGTTCTGGCGCACGCAGTTGCATTCGGCCGCACTTGCCGGCCTGTCGCTGAACCTGGACGGCGTGCCGCATGCCGTGGTGGGCGTGTTGCCGCCGGATTTTGCCAAGTTTGACCAGGACTTCGGCGAGCTTTTGGTGCCGCTCAACGCCGAGAATAGCTCCGCGGTCGCCCTCTGGGCGGTGGGACGGCTGCGGCCAGGCGTTGGGATCGCGGCCGCGCGCGCGGAGGCGACGGCGCGAGCCACACGCGTCCCGCTACTTTCCGGCCGGCCGCCGGAAGGCGTTGAGGTTCTGGAGCTGAGCGGCTGGCTGCGGGGCATGTTGGGCGGCGTGCCCTGGTATCTGTTGGGCGCGGCGGGACTGATCCTGCTGCTGGCCTGCGTGAATGCCGCCAGCCTGCTGCTGGCCCGCATCAGCGGGCGGCGGCGGGAGTTCGCCATCCGCCAGGCGCTGGGCGCCAGCCGCACCCGGCTGCTGGTGCAGGTGATGAGCGAGGCGCTGCTACTGGCTTGGGGCGGCGGGGTGGCGGCCTGGGCGCTGGCCTGGGCGTTGCTGCGCGGGTTGACGGTCATGCATCCCCACCCGCCCGCGTGGCTAGCGAGCACGGGTTTCGCCTCGCCGATGCGGATCGGGTTTGTGATTCTCGCCAGCCTGATCGCCGGCCTGGCGTGCAGCCTGGCGCCCGCGTGGCGGGCAGCGCGACGGCCACAGCAGGTGCAAGAGTTGGCGCCGCGCCGGCTGGGGGGCGGTGTGATTGCCTTCGAGACGGCGCTGGCGCTGGTGCTGGCCGTCGCCGCCGGGTTGTTGATTCGCACCGTGGCGCGGCTGGAGGCGGTACCGCTGGGCTTTGACCCGGCGGGCGTGCTCACCGCCGACTTTGTGCTGCCGCCGGCGCGGTACAAGGCAGATGCGGCCAAGCAGGAGTTCTTCTCGCGCTTGCTGGAAAGGGTGCAGGCGATGCCGGGCGTGGCCAGCGCCGGGCTGGCCTCGCCGCTGCCGTTCGACGGGGAAACGATGGCCCTCGCCACGGTAAGCGGTCAAAAGAAACCGGTTTTGATCAGCAGCACCTCGCCGGAGTTCTTCCGCGCCCTGGGCGTGCGTGTGACTGAGGGGCGGGGATTTCAGCTTGCCGACCGCGCCGGCACGCCACGGGTGGCCTTGGTGAACCAGACGCTGGCGCAGGCCTGGTGGCCGGGGCAGAATCCGTTGGGGCAGCAGTTTGCCATTAAGAGCCAACCCGGTCCCTGGATGGTGGTGGGCGTGGTCAACGATTTTCATTGGTTCGGCCGCGACGAGGCGGTTGGGCCGGCCGCGTTCTTCCCCCAGGCGCAGCTCCCGCTTTTAGACAATGTCGGCCTGATGCTGCGCAGCCGCGGCGATGTCGGGCCCATGGGGTTGGCGCTGAAGCGCACCGCCATGGGGCTGGATGCCGACGTGGTGGTCCAGCCCCAACCCATGACCCGAGTCCTCGGCAGCGACATCCGCCAACAGTTCTATCTCGAACTGCTGGCGGTGGCGGCGGGGCTGGCGCTGCTGTTGGCGGCGGTGGGGGTGTATGGAACCGTGAGCTACTGGGTGGGCGAGCGGCGGCAGGAGATGGGGGTGCGCATGGCGCTGGGGGCGCGGCCGGTGCAGGTGGAGCGGCAGGTGCTCACGCGGACGCTGCGCTGGGCGGTAGCTGGCGCGGTGCTGGGAGCGGGCGGGGCGGTAGCAGCGGGACGCGCGCTCAGCAGCCTGCTGTTCGAGGTGAAGCCCGGCGATCCGGCAAGCCTCGCCGCCGGAACACTGCTGCTGCTCGCGGTCGCGGCGGGGGCGGCGTGGTGGCCGGCACGGCGCGCCGGGCGGGTGGATCCGGTGGCGGCGCTGCGGCACGAGTAGAGGGAACCGTGCACGACTGAACAGTTCAGGCGCGACAGCAGCACTCCGTTACTGAGCATGTCATACTCATAATGTGAGTATGCGGCTGCAAGTGCTCCTCTCGGAGCAGGAAATGGCGGAATTGCAGAAGTTGGCGCGGGCTCAGGGGCTGACGCTGGGAGAGTGGGTGCGGCGCGAGTTGCGGGCGGCGCGGCAGCGGCAGTCCACCAAGGATCCGGAGATCAAGCTGGCGGCGATGGCACGAGCGGCTGAAATGAATCTGCCCACGGCCGACGTCGAGCAGATGATCGCGGAAAGCCAGAGCGGGTATCTGGTTGATCTTCCTTGACGCCAACGTGCCCATGTACCTGGTGGGCACTGCGCATCCCAACCGGTTGCTGGCGCGCGCGCACCTCAGCGAGCTGATCGCCGCGCGGCAGCGGCTGGTGACGGATGCGGAGGTGCTGCAGGAGATCGTGCACCGCTACGCCGCCCTGCGGCGCACGGACGCATTGCCCGGAGCCCTGCAGGTCGCACGCGATCTGGTGGACACGGTCTTCCCTATTGCCGAAGCCCAGGTGATGCGGGCCGCCGAAATCGTGCGCGCGCCGCTCGGCTTGTCGGCACGCGACGCCCTGCATGTGGCGGTCATGGAGCAGCACGGCATAGATCACATTTTGACGTTTGACACCGCCTTCGACCGCTGGCCGGGAATCGAACGCATACCCACCGGGCAGGCATGAACGCATACTTCCTCGCGGTGGTGGTCCTGGCCACCTGGATACGGACCACGTTCGGGTTTGGCGAGGCGCTGGTGGCGGTGCCACTGCTGGCGCTGGTGATGCCGGTGGCGGTGGCGGCGCCGGTGGCGGTGCTGCTCTCGATCACCATCGCGGCGGTGGTGATGATCGAAGACTGGCGCGCGATCCATTGGCGCAGCGCGGCGTGGCTGGTGGCGCCAACGCTGGTGGGCATTCCGGCGGGGGTGTGGCTGCTGGCCGCCGGGCACGCAGCGGTGGTGAAGGCCGGGCTGGGGGTGGTGATTGGCGGCTTTGCGGGCTATTTTCTTTTGGTGCGGCATCCGCCGCGGCTGGTGGACGACAGCCGGCGGTGGCTGGTGGGCTGCGGCCTGGCGGCGGGGGTGCTGGGCGGCGCCTACGGCATGAACGGACCGCCGCTGGTGATCTACGGCTCGCTGCGGCGCTGGACGCCGCGCCAGTTCCGGGCCACGCTGCAGGCCTATTTCCTGCCCGCGAGCGTGGCGGCGATGGGCGGCTATGCCTGGGCGGGGCTGTGGGTGCCCGCGGTCACGCGCGACTACCTGCTGGGGCTGGCGGCGCTGGTGCCGGCGCTGCTGCTGGGGCGCGTGGCCCACCGGCGCCTGGGCCGGGAACGGTTCTTAAGGTTGATTCACGCCGGCCTGGTGCTGGTGGGGGTGGCGCTGGTGGCGCAGGCGCTCGGCTGAAGTCGTCTGACATTTTTCCCATATTGTAAGCTTAACTGTTGACATTGTCGCGCCCGCCGTGTAGTCTTTTCCCATGCCTGATGAAGACCGCTTTTTTGCGAAGCTCGCAGGCACGCATTGGCGGCGTGGTGGTTCGCTGGCCCGCAG
>JBQCEU010000068.1:0-11823 GCA_051959955.1 Terriglobales bacterium
TGGCGTGCAGCCGCGCGGCGAAGTCGAAGGCGCGCTGCAGCAGCCCCAGGTCATCCAGCGGACGGTGCGCTTCCACCCGCGCCGCCAGCACCTCAAACTCGGCGCGCACGCGCTCGCTGACCGGCTCCGCCGTCTGCGTCCGGGTCACCACCCTCCCAGTGTACCGCCCCCCGAGCCCCCAACTGGCCACTGGCCACTGACCACTGGCCACTGTTTCTAGACGTTCGTCCGTGCGATCTGCGGCGCTTCCTCCTCGCCGCGTGCCGGCCGCAGGTAAAGCTGGTCAAGCTCGCGCGTCAGGATCTCGAAGGCTTCCTCGGGCGTGTCCGCGAAGTGGAAGAGGTTGAGGTCTTCCTCCGAGATGGTGCCCCACTCCACCAGCGCCTGGAAATTGATGACCTGGTTCCAATACTGGCGGCCGTACATCAGCGCCACCATCTTCTTCTTCAACTTCTGCGTCTGCGCCAGCGTCAGCACTTCCATGATCTCGTCCAGCGTGCCGAATCCCCCCGGAAACCCCACCAGCGCCTTGGCCAGATAGGCGAACCAGAACTTGCGCATGAAGAAGTAGTGAAACTCGAAGCTGAGGTTATGCGAAATATACGGGTTGGGCGTCTGCTCGAAGGGCAGGCGGATGTTGAACCCCACCGTCTTGCCGCCGCCTTCGTGGGCGCCCATGTTGGCCGCCTGCATGATCCCCGGCCCGCCGCCGCTGGTCACCACGAACCGCCGCCGCCGGCTGGGCAGCGCCTCGGCCCACACCGTCAGCAGCCGGGCCAGCTCGCGGGCGTCCTCGTAGTAGCGCGACATCTCCACCGCGCGCTCGGCGACGGCCTTGCTCTCCGCGCTCGCCTGCGCCGCCCGCGCCAGCGCCGCATCCCGGCTCAGGATGCGCGCCGAACCGAAAAACACGATGGTGTCCTGGATGTTTTCCCGCCGCAGCCGCTGCAGCGGCTCCAGGTACTCGGCAATGATGCGCAGCGGCCGCGCCTCGGGAGTGTCGAGAAAGCGCTCGTTCTGGTAGGCCAGCGGCGCCCGCGTGGTAATAGGATGTTCGTGCATTCTCAGGCCAGTGTACCTGACCCCCGACCCCTCACCCCTGCCGGCTACTGGGCCGGCCGCTGCAGCGGTACTTCCTGCACCGACTGCGTCATCAGGTCCTTGACCCGCACCGACTGCTTGCCGATCGCCTCGATCTGGTACCGGTGCGCCACCACGTCGCCGGTCACCACCACATAGGTGTCATCGCCCAACTGCAGGAAGATTTTTTCGCTCTGCCCCTGGGCCTGGGCAAAGCCATAAAAGGTCAGCGGAATGGGCGGGGGAGGCGGCGGCGCCTGGTCGCGCCGCGCCATCTGCTGCTGCGCGGCTTCGGCCCGTTGACGGGCGGCGATGGCCGCCGGCGATGGCGGCGGCGGCGGCGCCGGGCCGAGGTGGAACAAGTCGCGGCCATTGCCGCTGTAGGTATGGTCGCGCAGCGCCGCCAGCACCTCCAGGTGCAGCCGCGGGTCGAGGTGCGCCCACTGCGCCGGCGAAACCGCGGCCGCATTCCCCGCCGGCGCGCTCACCACCGCCGTGGCCGGCGCGGCCGCGGGCGCGCCGCCCGGCGCCAGGTTGCGCCACAGCAGCACCCCGGCCACCCCGAGCAGCAGCGCCAGCGCGATCACCTCACCTTTCTTCTCCGCGCCCAGCTTCATGTCGCCGCCCTCTCGTAGGCTTCGATGCGCACTTCCAGCTTCACCTGATCACCGGCCTGCGGTCCGGCCGCGCGGCCGCCGCTGACGCTGACCTGGTTGATGAGGAAGAACATCGGCGAGCGCTCGATCTGGTTCAGGAAGGTCACCACGCCGCGGTAGCCGCCGGAGACGTTGAGGCTCACCACCACGCGGCGCAGGCCGAGGCGGGCGTCCTTGTCCGGATCAAACTGCGCCCCTGAAACCTCCACCCCGCTGGCCGCCGCCACCCGGCTGAACTCGGTCAATAGGTCGGAGCTCGCGGAGGCTTGCGGCGGCATGCCGGTATCCATCAACTGCCGCATCTGCTCCTCGGAGGTGGCAATGCGGCCGTGCAACTGGCTGAGCTGCGCCACTTCCGACTTGAGGGCGATGAGTTCGGCGCGCGCCTCGGTCAACTGCTGCCGGGTCGCTCCCTGCGACGGCGCCCGCGGCGACAGCAGCCAGGCGGCCAGCCCCAGGTCGGCGGCCAGCAGCACCGCGGCCGCCAGCTTCAGGTTGCGGCGCAGGTGGCTCACTTTTTCGCCTCCCGCGGCGCCGGGCTGTTCTGCGGCCGGTACAGCGCGGTGACCTCGAGCTGGAACCGCGGCTGGGCGGCGGCCGGCGCCATCCCGGCGGCGCCCGTCCGGCTGATTTCGTTTTCGCCCACAATGCGCGCCTGGGTAAAGTCGGGGGAGGCTTCCAGCCGGCGCACAAAATCAATCGCCGGGCCCAGCGACTCCCCCGCCAGCCGCAGGTCCACCGCGTTGTCACCGTTGCGCTGCATGGGACGGAGCGAAACCAGTTCCACCCCCGGCGGCAGGATCTCTTCCAGCCGCTCGAACAGCCGCGTCCAGGAGATGCTCTTGCGGGCAATCAACTGGTTGAACATCTGGGCGCGGTCCAGCACCTGCCGCACCCGCGGATCGTGCAGCGGCGTGCGTTCGCGCACCGCCGCCTGCTCCAGCGGCGCAATCTGCGCCCGCAGGCCGTCGGTTTCGGCCTGGATGTGGCGGGTCGAGAGCCAGCCCACCAGCGCCGTCGTGGCCAGCGCCACGAAGAGCGCGCCCAGCACCGCCAGCGCGCCTCCCCAGACGACGCGCACCCGGCGCAGGTTCTCGGCCGGACGCCGGGCGAGGTTGACGGTGAGGCGCATCATGCCAGCTTCCCCCGCAGGGCCCCGGCCACGGCCAGCGTCGCCGGCTCCTCGGCCGCGCGCTGCACCGCCCACGGCGTCTCGTCGCGCAGACGGGCGGTGAGCGCCGCGTCCAGGCCGGCGGTGTACAGCAGGGCGCCTTCCACGCTGCCGCCGTCGGCTTCGCAGCGGTCGCGGAAAAACGCAATCGAGGGAAACACGTCGTCCAGTCCGGCCGCGCCGCCGGTCTCCAGGGCGCGGAAGAACTCGATCCGCCCGCCGCGGCAAAAGGCGCTGGTCAGGCATCCCGAATCGGCCCGCAGCAGCAGCGCGCCGTCGTCGAGGGCGGCATGGGCGGCCAACGCCGCCAGCCCGGAGGGCAGCACGGCCGCGGCATGGGCCCCGGCGGCCTCCACCGCATCCTCATACTCATCCACCCGCGCCCGGTCGGCGAAGACGGCCAGCAGGCGGTTGCTCCCCAGCGCCTGGCAGGAGATCACCGCCTGCTCTTCGGCGAACGGCAGGCTCTTGCGCAGGCGGAACCGCGCCAGCGGCTCCAGCTCGTCGCGCCGCGCCGGCAGGGTGTCGAAGTCCAGCACCGCCAGCCGCGCCGTCAGGTCGGGCAGCAGCAGCGTCACTTCCGCTCCGGCTTCCGCTCCCAGGGTCTCCAGCACCCCCCGCAGCGCGGTGGTGAGCGCCGCGGCGTCGCCCACGTTGGCGTGCGCCGCCGAGGCGGTCACCACCCCCGCCGCCAGTGGACGCACGGCGGTGCGCAGCCCCTCGAGGCCGCCGGTTCCGGCCGCCGGCACGCGGCCCCCCGCCACCCGGCCCTGGGCGATCTCCACCGCCAGCGGCGGCGGCGCCGCCGCCGTGAAGGCCTCGAAGCGGGCTTGCAGATTGTGCAGCAGAGGAAAAGGCATGGTCAGCGCGCCAACTCGATGAAGGTTACCTTGTTGATCTCTTTCAGCGTGGTCAGCCCCGCGGCCACCCGCTCCAGCGCGCTCTCGCGCAGAAATTTCATCCCCTCCTGCCGCGCCACCCGCCGAATCTCCGACGAGGGCCGCTTGGCAAGAATCGTCTCCCGCACCGTGTCGGTCATCTCCAGCAGCTCATGGATGGCGGTGCGCCCGCGGAATCCGGTGCCGCCGCACTCCAGGCAGCCCCGCCCCTCGAAAAAGTCCCGCTCCCGCCACTCCCCGTTCAGCCCCGAGGCCTCCAGCACCTCCGCCGGATAGCGCACCGCGTGCCGGCACGACGGGCAGATCAGCCGCACCAGCCGCTGCGCCAGAATGCAGTTCAGCGAGGAGATGAAGTTGTACGGTTCCACCCCGATGTTCAAAAACCGTCCGATCACGTCCACCACATTGTTGGCGTGCACGGTGGTGAACACCAGGTGGCCGGTGAGGGCGCTGTTGATGGCGATCTGCGCCGTCTCCGCGTCGCGGATCTCGCCCACCATGATCTTGTCCGGATCGTGCCGCAGGATGGAGCGCAGCCCGCGCGCGAACGTCAGCCCCTTCTTCTCGTTCACCGGAATCTGCGTGATCCCCTTCAACTGGTACTCCACCGGATCCTCGATGGTGATGATCTTGTCCTCGGTGCTCCGGATCTCGTTCAGCGCCGCATACAGCGTGGTGGTCTTGCCGCTCCCCGTCGGCCCGGTGACCAGCACCATGCCGTAGGGCTCGCGGATATAGCGCCGGAACTTGCGCAGGTCGTCGCTGTCGAACCCCACCACGTCCAGCGTCAGGTTCTGGAACTTCTCGCTCATCGCCTCCTTGTCGAGCACGCGCAGCACCGCATCCTCGCCGTGGATGCTGGGCATGATGGAGACGCGGAAGTCAATCGCCCGCCCGTTGTACCGCACCCGGAAGCGCCCGTCCTGCGGCACCCGGCGCTCGGAGATGTCGAGCTCGCTCATCACCTTGATGCGGCTCAGAATCGGGCTGTGGAACTCCTTGGCGATGGGCGCCAGCGCCGGCTGCAGCACCCCGTCAATGCGGTACTTGACGTTCACTTCGGCGTCGCCGGTCTCGATGTGGATGTCGCTCGCCCGCCGCTCCAGCGCCGTGAAGATGGTCGTGTCCACCAGCTTGATGATGGGGTTGATGTCGCCCGAGGTGGTCAGCCGCTCGATGGAAATGGTCTCGTCGCCGCCGTCCTCGGCCCGCAGCACGTCCAGCGTGAAGCCCTCCGTCGCCTGCTCCAGCACCCGCTGCGACTGCTCGTTCTTCTTGAGGATCTCGTCAATCTGCGCCGGCGTGGCCACCCGCATCGCCACCCGGCGGCCGAGCAGCAGCCCGACTTCGTCCACCAGCATGAGCTGGCTGGGGTCGGCGATGGCGATGGTGAGGGTGCGTTCGTCCGTCTCCAGCGGCACGAAGTGGTAGCGGAACATCAGCTCCACCGGCACCGAGCGGAACAGCTCGGGCGAAATCGGCGCCGTGCGCAGGTCCACCAGCGGACAGTGGTAGCGCCGCGCCAGCCGTTCGGCCTGCTCCCACTCGGCGGCGTGCTGCCGCTCGGCGGCCGCCGGAGCGGCGGCCACGGGCGCGGGCGGGTTGGGGTTGGTGGTGCTCATGATTGCATCCGGGCGCCGAGGGTGAAGATCGGCAGGTACAGCGAGATCAGGATCAGCGCCACCACCGTGCCCACCACGATCAGAATCGCAGGCTCGATCAGCGCCAGCAGAGCGGTCATGGCGTTGGCCAGGTCCTCGTCAAAAAATTCCGCCACCGAGGCCAGCATCTGCGGCAGCGCTCCGGTGCCTTCGCCCACCTCGACCATCTCCACCGCCAGCCGCGGCACCACCTGGTGACGGCCGAGCCCAACCGACACCGCCTCGCCTTCCTTCACCCCCTGCACCGTGGCGGCCAGGCCGCGGCGCAGTGAGGGGCTGCGCAATGCGCTGGCCGCTGTCTCCAGGCCGTTGACCACCGGCAGCCCGCCCTGCAGCAGGGTCGAAAGCGTGCGGCAGAGCATGGCCACCTGATACTTCCAGTACAAATCGCCCAGCAGCGGAAACTTCAGCGCCAGCCGGTCGAGCAGCAGCGCCACCCGCGTCCGCCGCGCCATCCACACCATCGCCACCACCGCGCCCACGAGGCCCAGCGCCAAAAACACAAAATAGTGGCGCACCGTGATGCCGACATCCATCACGAAGACGGTAATGGCCGGCAGGGTGGCGTCCAGCGACGCATACAGGGCCGCGAACTGCGGCACCACATAGGTGACCAAAAAAGTTAGCACCACCACCACCAGCGTCATCAGCACCGCCGGATAGATCAGTGAGCTGGTCAGCTTCCGCCGCAACCCCAACGCCATGCGCTGGTATTGCAGGTACCGCTGCAGGACTTCTTCCAGGTTGCCGCTTTTTTCCCCGGCCATCAGCGTGGTGGTGTAAATCTCGGGAATGGTCGGCTCCTGCGCCCAGGCCCGCGACAGCAAATCGCCCGCCTGCACCCGCTGATGGACACGGGTCAGCATCGCCTCCAGCTTTTCGTCCCGCGCCCGGGTGCGCAAGAGTTCCAGCGCCCGCAGGATGGGCAGCCCGGCCTTGATCAGGGTCAGGAACTGCTGGTTGAAGACCAGAAACTTGTCCAGCGCCACCTTGCGCCGCCGTTCGCCCCAGCCCCGCTGCTGCCGCACCGTCTGCACCAGCAGCCCTTGGGCGAGAAAGCGATCCCGCACCTCGCGCTCGCTATCGGCCCGTTCGGTCTGGCGCAGGCGCTGGCCGCGGTCGTTAAGCGCCGTAATGACAAAGGTTGGCATGCAAAAGCTAAGGTGGGAACTGCGGGTTGCCCCAATTGTAGCAGCCACACTGCTCCCTGGGGGTGAAGAGCCGCCGCGCGGCTAAGACGTTCCGAAAAAAGGGGTGAGGGGTTAGGGGTGAGGGGTGAGCGGACGCGCCCGCACCTGAGCGGGGGGATGCGGCGCGGGGCGGACGGCTGTAGAAAGGGGGGTGTGGCGGAGATCAGGTATTACCAGGACCTAAAAGTTTGGCAGATGGGCATGGCTTTGGTGCCGAGGATCTACGAGATCGCCAGGCAGTTGCCGAAGGAGGAGCTATTTGCCCTGGGTGGACAGATGCGGCGGGCGGCAGTTTCTGTACCAAGCAATATCGCCGAAGGCCGCTGCCGCGCCCACACGCGAGAGTTCCTACAGCACCTCGGCATCGCCCGCGGCAGCCTGGCCGAACTGGAGACCCTCCTTCTCGTCGCCCACAACCTTAACTACATCGCTAAACCAGAGGCTTTGCTGGCGGATCTGGAATCGCTCCGCCGGGCGCTCCACGGCCTCACTTCGGCCCTCTCCTCGCGCCTTCGCTCACCCCTCACCCCCCACCCCACACCCCGTATTTGAAGATTCCCTTCGGCAGGCCCTGATTGACCCGGATTCCGGAGAAGCGGATGTCGTTCTGGGAGCCGTCGAGCGAAAGGATAACCAGGCGGGTGATCTCGTAGGCGGGTGAAACCTCGATCCACAACTTGCGCCAGCCGGCATCCTCGACCGGGCCCTTGGGGATGCCTTCGATCACCCGGTCTCCCGGCTGCCAGGGCGGCATCCCGCTGAAGCTCAACTGGTCAAGCTCCTTGTTCAGCTCAAGGTGCCCCAGCAAAAACCGCAGCGGCGAGCGCAGATCGTTCAGGTTCTCGACCTTCGATTCCGTCGGCTGCTTATCCCCCGCAGTGTACTGCCACACCGTGTCGCCGGAGACCAGGAACGTCTTCCGGACCGGCTCGGTATAATCCCACCGCATCTTCCCCGGCTTCTCCAGGTACAAATGCCCGCGCTCGGTCTGCGTGCTGAGCCCGGCGGTATAGACCTGGGTAAACTCCGCCTCCCATGTATGGATGGAGTTGTACCGCCCGTTGAGCGTGATCACCAGCTCGTGCAGCGACGGCCCCTGCGCCCCCAGCCCGCACGCCAGCAGCACAACGCACCCCAGGAGAAGGAAGCCGCGGCGCAACGCGCCGCTTCCATCCCTCACCCCCAACCCCTCGCCCCTCACCCCTGTCATTGCATGATCGGGCTGGACGCGCTCGCCGGCGCGTTGTCGTTGAAGTGAATGGCGCCGTCCTGGTCCATATAGAAGTAGCGCGTGGCGGCCCCGTTCTGGGGGTTGGCGGTGACGGTATAGCCGCTTGAGGGCGTGCCGGCGGCGGCGGTGTAGGTGAAGATGTAGCCCTGCTTGGCGGCCGTGCCCGCCTTGGCCAGCGATTCATCAATCAGCCCGGCGGCGCTCGCGCTCTCCGCCCCGCCGTTGGCGGGCGGTCCCAGGGCCAGCAGCGACGGCGGGTAGCCGACGTTGGGGTACTCGGTGGCGTAGGCGTTGAGCACCGTGGCCAGGGTCTTGAGGTTGCCCATGGCGGCGGTGGCGTTGGTGTTTTTCCGCAGCTTGCCCAGGCTGGGGATGGCGATGGCCATGATGATCATGATGATCGCCACCGCGATCAGCAGCTCGATCAGCGAGAAACCGGCTTCCCGGCGACGCTTCTGCAGAGTACCTACTACCATGGCCGATATTTTACTAGAGCGGCGGGTTGGCGTCTCCGTTCCAAAAATGATAGGGGAAACATTGGCCCCCGGCGCCCTGGATGTTGTACTCTCGATGCGGCTTCATCACTCCAGGAGAGGTCCCCATGTCCAACCGCCGCATCCTCCATCTTGTTCTGCCGCTGCTGGCCCTGCTCGTGGCCGTGGCGCCGGGCTTGGCGCAAAAGCGCGCCGCCGCCACCCCCGCCGCCCCCGCCATCACCACCCCCAAGGAGTTTTTTGGCTTCAACATCGGCGATGACTACCAGGAGGCCAACTACACCAAGGCCGTCGCCTACTGGAAGAAGCTGGCCACCGAGAGCGACCGCATGAAGATGGTGGACATCGGCACGACCGAGATGGGCCAGACGGAGTGGCTGGTCATCATCTCCTCGCCCGAGAACATGAAGCAGCTCGACCACTACCGCGAGATCAACGCCCGCCTCGCCCGCGCCGAGGGCCTCGACGACGCCACCGCCCACAAGCTGGCTGCCGAAGGCAAGGCGGTGGTGTGGATTGACGGCGGCCTGCACTCCACCGAAACCGTCGGTTTTCAGCAGTTGGTCGAGAACATCTATGAATTGGTGAGCCGCACCGACCCCGAGACCATGCGCTTCCTGCGCGACGACATCGTGCTCAACGTGCCCGTCAACCCCGACGGTGTCGAGAAGGTCTCCAACTGGTACATGCGCATCCCGACGCCCGATCAGCGCACCATGGCGCCCGGCCTGCCCACCCTGTACAACAAATACGTCGGCCACGACGACAACCGCGACTCCTACATGTCCAACATGAAGGAGACCGAAAACATGAACCGCGTGCTCTTCCAGCAGTGGTTCCCCGAGATCCTCTACAACCACCACCAGACCGGCCCGGCGGGCGGGGTCATCTTCATGCCGCCCTTCCGCGATCCCTTCAACTACCACTTCGATCCGTTGATGCCGCTCGACATCGAGTCGGTGGGCACGGCCATGCACATGCGCCTGGTGGAGCGCGGCATGGGCGGCAGCGAGCAGCGCGCCGGGGCCCCCTACTCCACCTGGTGGGACGGCGGCGTCCGCACCACCGCCTACTTCCACAACATCATCGGCCTGCTGACCGAGATCATCGGCGAGCCCAACCCCATCCAGATCCCGCTGGTGGCGGCCAAGCAGTTGCCCAACGGCGACTGGCCGCTGCCCATCGCCCCGCAGACCTGGCACTACTCGCAGTCCATCGCCTACGAGATGCAGAACAACCGCGCCGTGCTCGACTACGCCTCGCGCAACCGCGAAACCCTGCTCTACAACATCTACGCCATGGGCCGCAACCAGATTCAGGATGGTCAGAAGGACTCCTGGACCATCACCCCCAACCGCATCGCCGCGCTGGAAGCCGCGGGCGCGCCGGCCAACGGCGGCCGCAACGGACGCGGCGGCGCCACCCAGGAGTCCGGCCCCTTCGCCGGCTTCGGCGCCCGCGGCCTCAACCCGTCGCTCTACAACTCGGTGCTGCACGACCCCAACTTCCGCGATCCCCGCGGCTACATCATCAGCGCCGACCAGCCCGACTACGCCACCGCCACCAAGTTCATCAACGTGCTGATCAAAAACGGCATCGAGATCGAGAAGGCCTCGAGCGAGTTCACCGTCAACGGCCAGAGCTACCCGGCGGGCAGCTTCGTGGTGATGGCGGCGCAGGCGGCGCGCCCGTTCGTGCTCGACATGTTCGAGCCGCAGGATTATCCCAACGATCTCGCCTATCCCGGCGGCCCGCCGGTGCCGCCCTATGACACCGCCGGCTGGACGGTGGCCGACCAGATGGGCGTGCAGTTCACCCGCGAGCTCGACAGCTTCAACGGCCCCTTCGAGAAGCTGCCCTTCGGCCAGCTCCAGCCCATGCCCGCCTACAGCGTGGCGGGGGCGCAGAGCCCGGCCGGCTACCTCATCAGCCACGCCGTCAACAACGCCTTCATCGTGACCAACCGGCTGATGAAGGCGGGCGCCAGCGTCTACTGGCTGCAGACACCGCAGACGGCCGACGGCCATGACCTGGGCACCGGCACCCTCTACGTCCCCGCCGGCCCGCAGGTGCTGCCCATCCTCAACACCGCCGCCAAGGAACTGGGCGTCGCCGCCTACGGCGTCGCCGCCGCTCCGGCCGGGCCGGCGCTGAAGCTCAAGCCGGTGCGCATCGGCCTCTACGACCAGTACGGCGGCAGCATGCCCAGCGGCTGGACGCGCTGGCTGCTGGAGCAGTTCGAGTTCCCCTATGAGCTCGTCTACCCGCCGCAGCTCGACGCCGGCAACCTGCGCGACAAGTTCGACGTGCTGGTGTTCGTGGACGCCGGCATCGGCGGCGGCGGCCGCGGCGGCTTCCGCCGCCCGGCGCCCACCGAGGCCGAACTGGCCACCGTGCCCGAGGAGTGGCGCGCCCGCATGGGCTCGATGAGCGAGGAGAAGACCATCCCCGCGCTGAAGGCCTTTGTGCAGGCGGGCGGCACGCTGCTGACCATCGGCTCGGGCACCGAGCTGGCGGAGGCGGTGGGCCTGCCCATCACCAGCGCCCTCACCGAGATCGGACGCGACGGCAAGTCCCACCCGCTCGCCAATACCCAGTTCTACATCCCCGGCTCGCTGATGCGGGTCACCCTCAACAACCACGACCCCATCGCCTACGGCATGGGCGGCAGCGTGGACGTGGACTTCGACCATGACCCGGTCTTCCGCGTCGTGCCCAACGCCAAGCTCGACCCGACCGTGGCCGGCTGGTACCAGGGCGACCATACCCTGGTCAGCGGCTGGGCCAACGGGCAGGCCTACCTCAACGGCCAGGGCGCGGTGGTCAGCGGCCGCCTCGGCGAGGGCATGGTCTACGCCATCGGACCGGAGATCACCTTCCGCGCCCAGCCGCACGCCAGTTTCAAGCTGCTGTTCAACGGCGTCTACGCGGGCACCGCGACACCCGAGAGCCCGAAGTAGACCAGCCACATCAGGTTAAATCCTTAACTCACTGAGGGGTTCGCCCAGTTCGGGCGGACCCCTTGTGCTTTTACTCTCACTCAGCGCCAATTCGTACTCGACTCGAAAGAGGGGTACACGCGAGTGAAATTTGCAGTCCTGTGTCTTTGCCTGGCCGCCCCGGTAGCAATGGCTGCCGCGCAATCGCCCACCGGCAGTCTGCCCGCGCCGCAGGTGAGTAACATCACCGCCGGCGGCTTTACCGTCACCTGGAGCACCTCCCAGCCGCTCAACACCCAATTGCATTACGGCGCCGGCAACACCACCGCCTCGCTCAACAACTGGAAATTGACCACCAGCCACTCCGTCACCGTGACCGGCCTGCAGGCGGGCACGAGCTACAGCGTGCAGGCGGAATCCAGCTACTTCACCAACCCCGACCTCGTCAGCCCGGTCATCTCCGTCTCGACCGCCGCCGCCGGCGGCACCTCCAACCCGCCGC
>JBQCEU010000069.1:0-2171 GCA_051959955.1 Terriglobales bacterium
GGCCCGCGTGCAATCGGCACTGGCCGGACGCGGCATCGCTGTTCCCTTTGCCTACGTGGTGGCCAGCACGAGCGATGGTTCGCCGGTGGTCGCTGCCGGCACCAACTTGGAAAGCGTGCGCCGCCTCGATTCCTGGTGGAGTGTTTCCGCCTGGCCCAGTGCCCGGGGTGAAGCTTTGGTGGGAACGCGCGCCGGCGCCGTGGTCAGCTCCAAGGGCCAGCCATTTGAGCTGAGCTTTCAGGGGCGCACCGTTCGCCTGAGCGACGCCGGCACGGTTACGACCGGCGCCGCCGAAGATAGCCGCGTGTATCTGCCCCTGTCTGACTTCGTCGCCTGGACGGGCGTGCAGCCCTCGACCATCGAAATTGCAGCCAATGGCACGTCCGCCCAGGTGACCGCCATCATGCAGCAGGTGGCCGCAGCCGTACCTGTAGCGGAGGTCCGTCCGGTGCGCCAGATTATGGAAGCCGAAGGCCGGGTGCTGGGCAAAACCCGCTCCACCCTGCTGGCCGCAGACGCCTTGATCATCCTGACTGCCGCGTTGTGCGTGCTGGCCACGCTGACCGCCTGGGTGTTGGACCGCCGCCGTGATTTCGCCATCATGAAGGCGCTGGGCGCCTCTGAGCGCCTGATCAGCGGCTTCTTCGCGGCGGAAGCCGCCTCCATCGGCGCCCTGGGGGCCCTGCTCGGCTACGGCATCGGCATCGGCGCCGCCGCCTGGATCGGCCGCGTGAACTTCCAGGCATCTATTTCGCCACGCCTGAGCGTCCTTCCCAGCGTCTTCCTGGGCAGCATTGTGGTAGCCTTGCTCTCCGCCACCCTGCCTATGGCCCTGCTGCGGAGGGTGCAGCCGGCCACAATCCTTCGAGGGGAATAACCATGATTCGACTGGAACACGTCAGCAAGCTCTACCCGGCGAAAGCCGAGGAGAACGGCGGCGTAATTCGCGCGCTGGACAACGTGTCCCTCACGGTCATGCCTGGGGAATGGCTGGCCATCATGGGCCCCTCCGGCTCCGGCAAATCCACCCTGGTGAACCTGATTGGCTGCCTCGACCGGCCCACGAGCGGCAACGTCTGGCTGGCGGGGCAGAACGTGGCCGGGCTCAGCGCCGCCGAGCTCACCCGCGTGCGGGCGGAAAAAATCGGCTTTATCTTCCAGCAGTTTCATCTTATCCCCTACCTGACCGCGGTGGAAAACGTCATGCTGGCGCAATACTTCCACAGTATGACCGACGAGCAAGAGGCGCTTGAGGCACTGGAGCGGGTGGGCCTGAAAGACCGCGCTCATCACCTGCCCGCGCATTTGTCAGGCGGCGAGCAGCAGCGGGTGTGCATCGCCCGCGCCCTCATCAACGATCCTAAAATCGTGCTGGCCGACGAGCCCACTGGCAACCTGGACGCGCAAAACGAGGAAATCGTGCTCCGCCTCCTGCGCGAGCTGCACCAGCAGGGCCGCACCATCATCATGGTGACGCATGACGCGCTGGTGGCCCGTCTGGCCGACCGCCGCGTCGAGCTGCATCACGGCAAAATCGCCACCGAAGAAGTCTTCGCCATGAGCGACCAGGAGCAGTTTGACGAGGTGCTGGAGGAGATCTGGGTCATCGAAGAGCACGGCGAGCCCGCCGAACTGGGCAGCATGGACGTGCACGGCGGCGTGCCCGTGAGTATTGCGGTGGAAAAGATGGTGGAGCTGGGCCTGGTGACCACTCGGCCGCACCCGGCACAGCCGCACGCGCACAAGGCCGTCGTCAATCCCTGCCACGATGCGCTCGGCCACATTTCGCAACGCGTTGCTGACGGCGATCTGATGATTGAGTTCACACCCATAGGGCGCCAGCGCGCCGCTGACGTAATCCGCCGCCACCGCCTCGCCGAGCGCCTCTTCACCGAAAGCCTGGGCATGGACGATCCCGCGGAAGTGGAAGAGCAGGCCTGCAAGTTCGAGCACATCCTCTCGCCCGAAGCCACCGATCGCATTTGCGCCTTCCTCGGCCATCCCCGCGCCTGCCCGCACGGCGCGCCCATCCCGCCCGGCGCCTGCTGCACCCTGCGCGAGGTGGAAAGCGCGGATGTGCGCGCGGTACGCAAAGCAAAGTAGCAACCCGATCACACCTACCACAGCAACCCATGTGGGGACGGGGCTCTGCCCCGTCCATGCGCGGGGCG
>JBQCEU010000070.1:0-16140 GCA_051959955.1 Terriglobales bacterium
CGGGTCGAGGGTTTCGCCCGCGCCCGCCGCCGCATTCCCGGCCACGCCCGGCAAATAGGGCTGGGCCAGCGTGGTGGTCGGCGCCGCGCCCAGAGGAGCGGAGTTGCCGTCCACGCCGATGCGGAAAGCGTTCATCGGGTCAGCGCCGCCGTTGCTGTTGCACACCGAAGCCGGCGCTACACCGGCCGAGTTGGCCGCGCCGTTGTTGGCGCCCAGGCAAGCCACCGGCTGTCCCAGACCGGTACCCAATAGCGGTACCAACACCAGGTCCACGCCGTTGAGCCGGCCGAAGATGCGCGACCAGCCGCCGCGGATGACGGTCTTGTTGCCGCCCATCAGCGCACCCAGGAAACCGTCGGTGATGTTCGGATTCCAAGCCAGCGAAACCCGCGGGCTGAGGCCGCCGTAGAAGGGCCGGTAGGGATACTTGAGGCCCGAACCCACGTTGGCCACGGTGGCGAAGCCCACCGTCGGCGTATAGGCCTGGCCGGAGAGCGCGGCGCGCTGGGTGGCGGCGAGGTAGTCATTCGCCCCCACCAGGTTGCCGGCCTGATCCACCAGTTCCACCTGCTTGCCCAACACCTCGTGCGGCGGCATCTCGATGGTGTAGCCGGTGCCGTAGGTCAGCGTCAGGCTGGGCCGGATGTGCCAGGCGTCGCTGTAGTAGAAGTTGTACATCGGGATGGTCGAGTTGTCGAACATGGGCGTACCCAGCGGCTGCAGCGTGAGCTGCTGCCCGGCGCGGGTGTACAGTGTCTGCGCCTGGTCGACGATGCCCATGGCCTCGTTGTAGTAGGTGTCAAACCCACCCAGATCGCCGTTGCCGGTGTCGAATCCCACCGGAACATAAGGGTTGGCAATGCTCTGGCTGTTGCCGCCGATCTGGTAGACGTTGGCGGCCATGATGCCGCCGCCGTTGTCGTTGCGCTCGTGCTTGTCGCGCTGGTGGGTGTAACGGGCCCCGAACTGGATCAGGTGGTTGCCCTTCACCCAGGTCATGTCGTCCTTGAAGGTGATCCCGATGCCGTCCCAGTAGCGGCTGCGCACCCGCTGGGTGTTGACGTTGTAGGGAATCAGCGCATCGCTCGACTCTCCGCCGATCTCCAGCGCCCCGCCCAGGTTATAGCCCTTCACCGCCTGCGGCTTCAGATAGCTGCCCGACCACTGCCAGAAATTGCGCAGGTAGCTGAAGTTGAAGTGGTTGGTGACGTTGGAGTTGACGTTGGTGGTCAGCGTCGCCGTCCACATCGCGGGCAACTGCGGCCGCACCGTGTTGGCCACCGGATGCCCCAGAGTGTGCCCGGGCACGCCGCCGCCGAAGTCCACCTGCGCGGTCGAAATCGGGTTGTAGCTGAAGAAGTGATAGGTGAAATCGAAGTGGTTCTTCGCTCCAAAATCGTGATCCGCGCGCACCACGAAAAAGTTCGAGTAGAGCGAAGTATCCAGGCTGGAGTTGTAGCCCTGCGTATTGAAGTGATCGCCGCCGGTGGGATCATTCGCGGTCGGCAGGAACTGGCTCCAAAGCTGATTGACGACCGGGTTCAACCCCAGCCCGCGGGGATCGCAGGCCACCGGCGTCGCGCCGCCGTTGGGGTCCACGCACTGCGCCGGATTGTAGGTGACATTCCCCACCTGCACCGCACTCTTGTTCAGGTTGTAGTAGCTCACCGAGCCGCTGGCGTCCTTGCACACCGGCGCCGCGCCCTGGCTGCCGCACACCGCCTCCGACCCCTGGTTCTTGATGCCGTTGTCGGCCGCGATGATGCCGGCTCGCAACGTCGCCGTGGGCACCGAGTGGCTGAAGCTCGCTTCCTGCGGATACCGCCGGCCTTCAAAGTTGCCGAACAGGTAGGTCTTCCCCCCCAGCCAGTTGGGCAGAATCTCGCCTCCCAGCGCCGCCCCAAACCGGTTCTGGTGCTGCTTGGGCCGCGCCCGTCCGCTGCGGTTGTTGCTCCAACTGTTGGCCGCCAGGTAGGAGCCGAGGTAGTAATCGTACGCCGAGCCGTGCAGCGTGTCGGTGCCGCGCTTGGTGACCATGGCCACCGAGCTGCCCGCCGCGCTGTTCACGTCCGCCGACTGGTTCGACACCCCCACCGAAAACTGCTCAATGCTCGCCGCCGGCGTCGGGATGGTGCCGCTGGTCGAGCCTCCCTGGGTGCCGGTGTAGTCGGCGTGGCTGCCGTCCATGTCGTCGCTGTTCACGCCGCCGTCCAGCGTGAAGCTGTTCTGGTCGCTGTCCGCACCGGCCACGCCGCCGTCGGGCGCCGTGTTCGGTTGCAGGTTGGTCAGTGAGTTGGCGTCGCGGCTCAGGTTGGGCAGCATCATGATCGCATCGCCCGAAATGCTGGAACCCACCGTCGCGTTCATCGTCTGCAGTTCGGCGCCCGTCGCCGTCACTTCCACCGTCTGCGTGGACTCACCCACTTGCATGGGGATGTTCAGCGTCAACTGCTTGCCCACGGTGACGTCCTGGGACTTCAGCACGGCTTCCTTGAAGCCGTCCTTCTTCACGTCCACCGCGTAATTGCCCGGCTGCAGGTTGACAAAGGCAAAACGGCCCGCCGCGTTCGACACGGTCGGCGTCGCCCCTTGCGTGGCGTTGTTGGTAAGCAGAATGACGGCGCCCACAATCGCCTTGCCTTGGGCATCGGTCACCTGGCCGGTAATGGTACCGGTCGTTGTGTTTTGTGCAGGGGCGCTGGCTGGAGACATCCACACCAAGCCCAGAACCGCCAGGAGCGCAACTAAAAAGCTCCTGGTTCGCTTCAAGCGAATCAGCGGCATCCCTTTTCCTCCGTAAACGCCCGGCATCGCAGCGCAGAAACTCTGCCGGGGCTTGCCGGGCATGTTCGGTCTGCTGCGGCCGCATGTCAAGCACATATTTCACTTAGGTCATATGAACCGGCAGGCATCCTTACACAAACTAGCAAAACCGTCATGCGAAAAAAGTTCCCGCAGCCGCCATTGAATCACTGTTCTGATATAAAAAAACGGCCGCGGCTTGCGCCGCGGCCGTCGGGTTAATTGGTTGAGGAAGGGCCTACCAGCGAACCAGGAAGCCCACTTCCACCGCCCGGGATCCCAGGCCGTTGTTGCTGACGTAGCCGAAGCCCTGGGCGTCATTCAGCGCGAAGCCGTTGGCGTTCGCCGACCAGTGGTTGAGCACGTTGGTCGCCTGGGCGTTCAACTCGGCGCTGAAGCGCTCGGTCAAGGCCAGGTTCTTGGTCAGCGAGAAGTCAATGTTCGTACGGCTCACGCCGGGGAACATGCCTCCCACTCCCGTGGTGTCAATACCGAGCACCGCCGGCCGGAACTCGGAGAAGATGGCCGCCGGATCCGAGAACAGGTTGATGCCCGTTCCCCGGTTCGCCGGGTCGCTGTTGCCGTAGGTCGAGTGGCGCACGATGCCGCTGCCGCCGGTATAGGGCACCTTCAGCACCGCCTGGTCCACCGAGTACTCGGTCGAGCAGTCGCCTTCGCCGAAGGATTCGCATTGGCCGGAGTTGCTCACCGAGAACTTCCCGCCGTTGCCGCTGAAGTAGCCGACCCCGACACGCCGCCAGGTAATGATCGGCGCGAACGACCAGCCGTGGGCCAGGTGGCCCCACAGCCCGTTCTGATCCTTCGATCCCGGCGCGTACACGAAGTAGGCGTTGTAGAGCAGCGGCGAGCTGTTCTGCTGCTCACCGTACATGTAGTGCAGGTCGAACATGTTGTTGACCGTATAGGAGCTGTTCGCCTGATACTCCTGTCCGGTTCCCATGGACTTGCTCCAGGTGAAGTTCGACCCGGCGGTCAAGCCATGGAAGTTGCGCATGTTCACACTCCAGAAGAAGGAGTTGTAGTTGCCGTAGCCGATGGCCTCATTGTCGAAGATGGCCGAAAGCTGGCCACCGCCGCTGATGACGCCGTTCGCCGGGCAACCGGCCTGCGCCGCGGTGCAGGTCGTCGGCGTGCTGGGCGTGGTGCGTCCCAGCGTCCACGAGCTGGACGAGTTCAGGTCCTGCCACATGGTGAACACGTAGTTGCCCTGTTCCACGTCAATATTGTCCGCTCCGCCCTTGCCCGAACCTTCCTTCTGGGCCACCGCCAGGGTGCAGGAGCCGGCCGACTTGCAATAGCCGGAACTCGCGCCCCCCAAGGCGGACTCGAAGAAGGGTTGGGGGGTGACGCGATCCAGCGGGTTGGCATCGTTCTTGCCCGCATTCATCTGCGACCACAGCGCCCCGAAGGCGTCCATGAACTTCTGTCCGCCCGCGGTCATCATGATCGGCACCGCCGACAAATCCGTCGCCTGGTACTCGTTGCGGATGATGCGGCCGGTGTAGCCGATCTCCGTCGAGAACGCCGGCGTGATCTGCCGCTGAATGGTCAGATCGAACTCATCGGAACGGTCCGGCCGGAACTTGGGGTCCAGGAACTCGCCCGCGCCGGCCGAAGCCGTCACCGCGCCGTTCTGGATCTCGCCCGGGAAATAAGGTTGCGCCAGGGTGGTGGTCGGAGTCGCTCCCAGCGGCGCCGTCATGCCGTCAAAGTGACGCGTCCCGTTGGCGTCGGTGTAGCTGGTCGGGCCAATGCGGAAAGCATTGTCCGGGGTGACGCCCGAGGGGCCGTTGCAGCTGTTGGTCATCGAAGCGCCGATACAGCTCACCGGCTGCCCCAGGCCCGTGCCCAGCAGCGGCACCAGCACCAGATCCACGCCGTTCAGACGCCCGAAGATACGCGACCAGCCGCCGCGGACCACGGTCTTGTTGCCGCCCATCAGCGTGCCCAGCAGACCCGAGGTCATATTCGGATTCCAGGCCAGCGAAACGCGCGGGCTGAAGCCGCCGTAGAAGGGGTTGTAGGCGTACTTCTGCCCCGCGCCCACGTTGCCCACGGTGGCGAAGCCCAGCTCCGGATCGTAGGCTTGACCGGAGAGCGCGGCGCGCTCCATGGACGAGACCCACGAAGCCTCGTCAACGGCGTTGCCGGCCGCATCCACCAGCGCCACCTGCTTGCCGTTTTCCTCCACCGGCGGCATTTCGATGGTGTAGCCAACCCCGTAGCTCAGCGTCAGGCTCGGCCGCAGATGCCAGGCATCGCTGAAGTAGAAGTTGTACATCGGAATGCTGCTCTTGTCGAACATCGGCGTGCCCAGCGGCTGCAGGTTCAACTGCGCGCCCGCGCGGGTGTACAGCGTCTGCGGCTGGCTGACGATGCCCAACACTTCCGAATACGCCGTCTTGAAGGCGCCGGTGTTTGCCCCGGTAACAAAATCCGAAGGCAGATAGGTGTACTTCACCCCGTTGCCCGAGCTGACCTGATACACGTTGTTCGCCATGATGCCGCCACCGTTGTCGTTGCGCTGGTGGTAGTCAATCTGGTGCGTGTACTGCCCGCCGATCGCGAACAGGTGGTTGCCGTGCAGGATGGTCAGGCTGTCCTTGAAGCTGTTGCCGATGCCGTCCCACACGCGGGTGCGCACGCTCTGCGTATTCACGTTGTAGGGGATCAGCGCGTTGCTCGATTCCCCGCCGATCTCCAGCGCCCCGCCCAGCGCGCTGAACCCGTTCAGCGGCGTCGGCTTCAAGTAGCTGCCCGACCACTGCCAGAAATTGCGCAGCAGCGAGTAGGTGAAGTTGTTGGTGACGTTCGAGCTGACGTTGGTGGTCAACTGCGCCGTCCACAGCGACGGCAGCTGCGGCCGCGTCTGGGTGGCCACGATCGTACCCTTTACGTCGCCGGGCACGCCGCCGCCGATGTCATGCTGGTGACTGTCCGGCCCGCCCTGGAAGAAGAAGTGGTAGGTCATGTCGAAGTGGTTCTTCGCCCCGAAGTCATGATCAATGCGGGTCACGAAGAAGTTCGACTTGGTCGAAACGTCCACGTTGCCTTGATATCCCTGGCTGTTGACCGTATCGCCCGACGTCGGCAGGTTGGGCATGGGCATGTACTGCGACCACAACTGCGCCACCACCGGGTTCAACCCCAGCCCGCGCGGATCGCAGGGCCCGTTGCCTGCCGGCCCGGTGCAAACCGCGGGGGCATAGGTCTGCGACCCCACCGTCGTGCTCCAGGGATTCAGGTTGTAAAAGGTGTGCTTGTGGCTGGCGTCCGCGCAACTGGTGGCGCCGTTCGCCGCGCTCGTGCCGCACACCGCCGCCGCATTGCCGTTGCCGTTGTCCGCCGCCACGATGCCCGCCCGCAGCGTCGCCGTGGGCGTGCTGTAGGTGGCGTTGGCCGCATTCGGGTAGCGCAGACCTTCATAGTTGCCGAAAACATAGGTCTTGCCGCCCAGCCAGTTGGGAAGCACTTCCCCGCCCAGCGCCGCGCCAAAGCGGTTGCGATGGCTCTTGGCCCGGGTGACGCCGGTGCGGTTGTTGCCCCAGGAGTTGGCCGCCAGGTAGGAGCCCAGATAATAGTCGTAGCCCTCGCCATGCAGCGTGTCGGTGCCGCGCTTGGTGGACATCGAAATGCTGGCGCCGGCGGCGCTGTTCACGTCCGCCGTCTGGTTGCTGGTTCCCACCGTAAACTGCTCGATGCTCGCCGCCGGCGTCGGAATCGTGCCCGAAGTGGGCCCGCTCTGGGTGCCGGTGTAGACGGCGCGGCTGCCGTCCATGTCGTCAGTGTTGATGCCGCCGTCCAGGGTTAAGCTTTTCTGATCGTTGGACGCGCCGCACACCCCACCGTCCGTGTTGGTGTTGGGCTGCAGGGCAGCCAGCCCGTTCACGTCGCGGCTGATGGAGGGCAGCAGGCCAATGGACTCGCCGCTCACCGTCAAACCCACGGTCGCGTTCATGGTCTGCAGTTCAGCGCCGGTCGCGGTGACTTCCACCGTCTGTGTCGCCTCGCCCACTTGCATGGCGACATTCAAGTTGGTTTGCTTGCCTACCGAGACCTGTTGCGCCTTGACCGTGGCTTCCTTGAAGCCATCCTTCTTAACGCTCAAATTGTAGGAGCCCGGCTGCAGGTTCGAAAACACATAGCGGCCGGAAGAGTTGGTTACGGTTGGTTGCGCGGCATTGGTGCTGGTGTTGGTCAGCAACACCACGGCGCCCACGATCGCCTTCCCCTGGGCATCCGTGATCTGGCCTAACACCGTACCGCTCGTGGCATCCTGGGCGTGCGCCGTCGCCGGCGTCACCCATGTCAATCCCATGACGGCGATCAGCGCCAGCATGAGTGTTCCCACACGCTTGTACAGCAAACGAAGCGACATTCAGAATCCTCCCCTAAGCTGCAAAACGCCGGTAGTCCCATGTCTTGGCGAGACACGGCTCCGACGCCGGTATCATTCCCATTTCAATATCGGATGTCAAGGTATATTTTTTTTACGTACTTCACATGACAAGTTGTTCAGCTACTGCCAGTAACAAACTTTCGGCCGTAAAAAAACGGCCGCGGCACCAGGCCGCGGCCGTTGCAGTTTAGGGGTTTACAGCAGGCCTACCAGCGAATCGCCATGCCCACCTCGACTGTGCGCGCGCCGAGGCCGTTGCCGCCGATGTCGCCGAAACCGCTGCTGTCGGAGAGGTTGTAGTAGCCCTGCGCCGCCGACCAGTGATTGAACAGGTTGGTCGCCTGCGCATTGAGCTCGGCGCTGAAACGCTCCGCCAAGGCCAGGTTCTTGGTCACCGAGAAGTCCACATTAGTGCGGCTCAGGCCCGGCATCTGGCCCCCAGCCCCCGTGGTGTCAATCCCCAACACGGCGGGACGGAACTCGGAGAAGATCGCCCCCGGGTCGGAGAAGCGGTTGATGCCCGTTCCGCCCGCACCGGGATCGCTGTTCCCATAGGTGGAGTTGCGCACGATGCCCGAGCCGCCGGTGTACTTGACCGCCAGCGGGGCCATGTTGACCGAGTACTCGGTCGAGCAGTCGCCTTCGCCGAAGGCCTCGCACTGCCCATCCGAGTAGACCGCCGTATAGCCGCCGTTGTCGCTGAAGTAGCCGGTGCCCACCCGCCGCCAGGTGATGATCGGCGCGAACGACCAGCCGTGGGCCAAATGCCCCCACAGCCCGTTCTGATCCTTCGATCCCGGCGAGTATACAAAGTAGGCGTTGTAGAGCAGCGGCGAGCTGTTCTGCTGCGGCCCGTACATGTAGTGCAGGTCGAACATGTTGTTGACCGTGTAGGAGCTGTTGGCTTGATACTCCTGCCCGGTGCCCATGGCCTTGCTCCAGGTGAAGTTGGACCCGGCGGTGAAGCCATGGAAGTTGCGCATGTTCACGCTCCAGAAGAAGGAGTTGAAGTTGCCGTAGCCGATGGCCTCATTGTCGAAGATGGCCGAAACCTGGCCACCCCCGCTGATGACGCCGCCCGCCGGGCAGCCGGACTGGGTCGCCGTGCAGGTGGTCGGCGCGCTGGGCGTGGTGCGGCCCAGCGTCCACGAGTCGGACCGGTTCAGATCCTGCCACATGGTGAACACGTAATTACCCTGCGTCGGGTCAATGTTGTCATTGCCGCCGTAGGGCCCTTCGTTCTGCGCCACCGCCAGGGTGCAGGAGCCCGCCGCCTTACAGTAGCTTGAACTCGCGCCGCCCAGCGCAGTCTCGAAGAACGGCTGCGGGGTGACCCGATCCAGCGGATTGGCGTCGCCCTTGCCGGCATCCATCTGCGACCACAGCGCCCCGAAGGCGTCCATGAACTTCTGGCCGCCCGCGGTCATCATGATCGGCACCGCCGACAAATCCGTCGCCTGGTACTCGTTGCGGATAATGCGGCCGGTGTAGCCGATCTCCGTCGAGAACGCCGGCGTAATCTGCCGTTGGATGGTCAGGTCGAACTCATCCGAGCGGCTGGGCCGGAACTTGGGATCCAGGAACTCGCCCGCGCCGGCCGAAGCCGTCGGCTGCCCGTTCTGCAGCTCGCCGGGGAAGTACGGTTGCGCCAGTGTCGGCGTCGGCGCCGCGCCTAACGGAGCCGTCATGCCATCGAACACTCGGCCGCTGGCATCGGCCGTGGTCGGCCCGATACGGAAGGCATCCGCCGGATCCACGCCGCCCGGCCCCAGGCAGGAAACCCCGTCCTTGGAAGCCCCGATGCAGCTCACCGGCTGGCCCAGCCCGGTGCCCAGCAGCGGCACCAGCACCAGGTCCACGCCGTTCAGCCGACCGAAAATGCGCGACCAGCCGCCGCGGATCACCGTCTTGTTGCCGCCCATCAGCGTACCCAGGAAGCCCGAGGTGAGGTTCGGATTCCAGGCCAGCGAAACGCGCGGGCTGAAGCCGCCGTAAAACGGATTGTAGGGATATTTCAAGCCTGCCCCCACATTGCCCACGGTGGCGAAGCCCAGCTCCGGATCGTAAGCCTGGCCCGACAGCGCCGCCCGTTCCATGGAAGAAACCCACGAGGCCTCGTCCACGGCGTTGCCGGCCGCATCCACCAGCGCCACCTGCTTGCCCAGCGCCTCGTGCGGCGGCATCTCGATGGTGTAGCCGGCGCCGTAGCTGAGGGTCAGCGAAGGCCGCAGGTGCCAGGCATCGGAGAAGTAGAAGTTGTACATCGGAATCGAGCTGTCGTCGAACATCGGCGTGCCCAGCGGCTGCAGGTTCAACTGCGCCCCGGCGCGCGTGTACAGCGACTGCGGTTGACTGACGATGCCCAGCACTTCGGCGTAGCTGTTCTCGAAGGTACCCTTGGCCGCCCCGTCCACGAAGTTGGTGGGCAGGTAGTCCCAGCTCACGCCGTTGCCGTTGGTGACCTGGTACACGTTGTTGGCCATGATGCCGCCGCCGTTGTCGTTGCGCTGGTGGTAGTCAATCTGGTGCGTGTACTGGCCGCCGATCGAGAACAGGTGGTTGCCGTGCAGGATGGTCAGGCTGTCCTTGAAGGTGTTGCCGATGCCGTCCCATACGCGCGTGCGCACGCTCTGCGTGTTCACGTTGTAGGGGATCAGCGCGTTCGACGTTTCGCCGCCGATCTCCAGCGCCCCGCCCAGCGCGCCAAAGCCCTTCAGCGGCGTGGGCTTCAGGTAGCTGCCCGCCCACTGCCAGAAGTTGCGCAGGTAGGAGTAGTTGAAGTTGTTGGTCACGTTCGAGCTGACGTTGGTCGTCAACTGCGCCGTCCACATAGACGGAAGCTGCGGCCGCGTCTGGGTGGCTACGATGACACCCTTGACGTCGCCGGGAACACCGCCGCCGATGTCATGCTGATGGCTGTCCGGCCCCCCCTGGAAAAAGAAGTGGTAGGTCATGTCGAAGTGATTCTTCGCCCCGAAATCATGATCAATGCGGGTGACGAAGAAATTCGACCTGGTCGATACGTCCACGTTGCCCTTGTAGCCCTGGGTGTTGAAGCGGTCGCCCGCCGTCGGCACGTTGGCCGCCGGCATGTACTGCGACCACAACTGCGCCACCACCGGGTTCAGTCCCAGCCCGCGCGGGTCGCAGGGAACCGGCGTCGCCCCGCCGTTGGGATCGGTGCACTGCGCCGGCGCCAGCGCGGTGCCCATCACCGTCGCCGTCGTCGGGTTGAGGTTGTAGTAGCTCACCTTGCCCGAGGGGTCGGCGCAACTGGTCGCCCCGGTCGCCGCCGGGTCGCCGCACTTGAGAATCGTGCCCGCGCTCAGACCCTGATCAAAATTCCCCGAACCGTCGGTGACGCCGTTGTTGGCCGCCACGATCCCCGCCCGCAGCGTCGCCGTGGGCGTGTTGTAGGTCGCGTTGGCGGCATTGGGATACCGCAGCCCTTCATAGTTGCCGAAGATGTAGGTCTTCCCGCCCAGCCAGTTCGGCAGGATCTGCCCGCCCAGCGCCACCCCAAAGCGGTTGCGGTGGCTCTTGGCCCGGGTAATCCCCTGGCGGTTGTTGCTCCACGAATTCGCCCCCAGGTAGGAACCCAGATAGTAGTCGTACACCTGCCCGTGGACCGTGTCCTGCCCGCGCTTGGTGGACATGGACACCGAAGCCCCGGCGGCGCTGTTCACATCCGCCGTCTGGTTGCTCACCCCCACCGTGAACTGCTCAATGCTGGCCGCCGGCGTGGGACTGGTGCCCGAGGTCTCGCCGCTCTGGGTTCCGGTATACACACCGTGGCTGCCGTCCATGTCGTCGGTGTTCACACCGCCATCCAGCGTGAAGCTGTTCTGGTCGTTGGTCGCCCCGCCCACCCCGCCATCGGGGTTGGTGTTGGGCTGCAGCGCGGTCAATCCGTTGGCGTCGCGGCTCAGGCTGGGCAGCAGCGCAATCGCATCGCCGGTCACCGTCTGGCCGACCGTGGCGTTCAGCGTCTGCAGCTCGGCGCCCGTGGCGGTCACTTCCACCGTCTGCGTCGCCTCGCCCACCTGCATGGCGATGTTCAGCGTCAACTGCTTGCCCACCGACACCACCTGGTTCGACACCGTGGCTTCCTTGAAGCCGTCCTTCTTGACGCTGAGATTGTAGGTGCCCGGCGGCAGGCTGGCGATCACGTAGCGCCCGGCACTATTGGTCACCGTCGGCTGGGCCGCATTGGTGCTTGTATTGGTAAGCAGCACCACCGCCCCGACAATGGCCTTCCCCTGGGCGTCGGTGACCTGTCCGATCACCGTTCCCGAAGTCGTATTCTGGCTCAACGCCGGCGCCGGCGCGGCCAAATACAGGCCACACACCGCCGCCAGGGCGACGAGCAACGTCCCCACACGCTTGTACAACAGACGAAGCGACATTCAGAGTCCTCCCCTTGAAATTCAGCCATCGGCGCACACACCCGCCGACGCGATACTTTTTACATCCCGCCGTGTCTCCTGTCAAGAGCCTTTTTAACCCTCCCCCCGTGAGTGACCAACATGCTTACTGCGACATGCCCCGCCTGGATAGAACAATTGTTCCCCTAAGCCCTAACGCCCAACAACAAAGCCGGCCGGAGCTTAAGCCCCGGCCGGCAAGTATTGCCTCTCGAATCAGTCGTCAGCCTGAGTCTTAACTGGCAACTGGCAACTTCACCAGCGGATCAGCAACCCCACCTCCACCGTGCGCGGGTTCAGGGCGTTGCCGTCAATGATGCCGAAATCCGCGGCATCGTTGATGTTTTCCCCGTCGCTGGCGGCCGAGAAGTGGTTGAACAGGTTGGTGGCCTGGGCGCTGATTTCGGTGCTGAACCGCTCCGCCAGCGCCAGGTTCTTGGTCACCGAAAAGTCCACGTTGGTCTGGCTCAGGCCAGGAATGTAGGACGACTGCCCGGTGGTGTCCACCCCCAGAATAATTGGGCGGAACTCGCTCATGATCGCCCCGGGATCGCTGAACCGCTCCATGCCGGTCCCGCCCGCCGTGATGGCGGCGTTGCCGTAGGTGGAGTTGCGCACGATCCCCGAACCGCCGGTGTACTTGGTGGTCATGATGGCGGTCTCGATGGTGCTGCCCGTGCCGCAGTCCATCTCGCCGAACGACGAGCACTGCCCGCCGTTGGCCACCTGCTCCAGGCCCCCGTAGTTGCCGTAGAAGGTGTTGCCCTGCCGCCGCCAGGTGACCAGGGGCGCGAACGACCAGCCGTGCGCCAGGTGGCCCCACAGCCCGTTCTGCGTCTTCCCTCCCGGCGACCACACCAGGTAGGCGTTGTACAGCAGCGGGCTGCTGTTCTGCTGCGGCCCGTACATGTAATGCATGTCAAACGGATAGGTCACGCCAAACTCGCTCGTGGCCTGATCCACCTGCCCGGTGCCCATGGCCTTGCTCCAGGTCAAATTCGACCCGGCCGTGATGCCATGGAAGTTGCGCATGTTCACGCTCCAGAACAGCGAGTTGTAGTTGCCGAACCCGATGGAGGCGTTGTCGTAGATGGCCGACACCTGTCCGCCGCCCGAGATCAGGCCGCCGGCGGGGCAGCCCGCCGTGCCGGCCGAGCAGGTCGTGGGCGCGCTGGCGAAGGTCCGCCCCAGCGTCCACGAATCGGCGCTGTTCAGATCCTGCCAGAGGGCATACACGTTGTTGCCCTTCACCGGGTTGATGTTCTTGTTGGCCACCTCGTTGGCGGCCACCGCCGCCGTGCAACTGGAAAAGCCCGAGCAGTAGGTGCCCGTGCCGCCCAGCGCCGTCTCGAAGAAGGGCTGCGTGGTGATCGTCGCTCCGGAGGCGATCTGCTGGTACATCTGCGCAAACGCGTTCTGGAACGACTGCCCGCCCACCGTCATCATGGTCGGCACCGAGTCCAGATCCACCGCCTGGTACTCGTTGCGGATGATGCGGCCGGTATAGCCGATCTCCGTCGAGAACGCCGGCGTAATCTGCCGCTGGAAGGTGAGGTCGAACTCATCCGAGCGGTTGGGCTTGAAGTTGGGGTCCAGCACCTCGCCCGAGCCCGCCGAGGTGGTCGGCGCGCCGTTCTGGATCACGCCCGGAAAATAGGGCTGCGCCAGCGTGGGCGTCGGCGCCGCGCCCAGCGGCGCGGTCATGCCGTCAAACACTTCGGTCGGGTTCAACGGGTTGTTGGGGTTGGTGTAGGAGGTCGGCCCGATGCGGAAGGCGGTGGACGGATCCACCCCGTCCGGACCCAGGCAGGCGCCCGTGCTCGAGGCTCCGATGCAGCTCACCGGCTGTCCCAGCCCGGTGCCCAGCAGCGGCACCAGCACCAGGTCCACGCCGTTCAGCCGTCCGTAGATGCGCGACCAGCCGCCGCGCAGCACCCCCTTGTTGCCCCCGAACATCATGCCCAGCAGCCCGCCGGTGATGTTCGGGTTCCAGGCCAGCGACACGCGCGGGCTGAAGCCGCCATAGAAGGGGTGGTAGGGATACTTCAACCCGCCGCCCACGTTCCCCACCGTGGCGAAGCCGATGGTGGGGTTGTAGGCCTGCCCGTCGAGCGCCATGCGCTCGGTGCTGGCCAGATAGTCGGTGGCGCTGATGGCGTTGCCGCCCGCGTCCACCAGCGACACCTGCTTGCCCAGCTCCTCGTGCGGCGGCATCTCGATGGTGTAGCCGGCGCCGTAGTTCAGCGTCAGCGACGGCCGCAGGTGCCAGGCGTCGGCGAAGTAGACGTTGTACACCGGTATGGTCGAGTTGTCGAACATCGGCGTGCCCAGCGGCTGCAGGTTCAACTGCGCTCCGGCGCGGGTGTACAGCGTCTGCGGCTGGCTCACCATGCCCAGCACCTCGGCGTAGGCGTTGTCGAAGGTGCCCACGTCGGCGCTGGTGGCGAAGGCGTTGCCGCCCGCCACCCCGTCGGGCAGGTAGTTGAACTGAATCCCGCCGCCGTTGGTGATCTGGTACACGGTGTTGGCCATGATGCCGCCGCCGTTGTCATTGCGCTGATGGTAGTCGCGCTGATGGGTGTACTTGCCCCCGATCTGGAACAGGTGGTTGCCGTGCAGCACCGTCAGGTTGTCGCTGAAGGTGTTGCCGATGCCGTCCCAGACGCGGGTGCGCACCCGCTGCGTGTTCACGTTGTAGGGAATCAGCGCGTTCGACGATTCGCCGCCAATCTCCAGCGCCCCGCCCAGCGGCCCGAAGCCGCTCACCGTCTGCGGCTGCAGATAGCTGCCCGCCCACTGCCAGAAGTTGCGCAGGTAGCTGTAGTTGAAGTTGTTGGTGACGTTCGAGGTCAGGTTGCTGGTCAACTGCGCCGACCACATCGAGGGCAACTGCGGCCGCGTGGTCAACGCCACCGGCTTGCCGAAGGTGTCGCCCGGGGCGCCGCCGCCGAAGTCGGTCTGCGCCGTCGAGATGCCGCCGTAGAAGTAAAAATGGTAGGTCATGTCGAAGTGGTTCTTGGCCCCGAAATCGTGGTCGATGCGGGTGACGAAGAAGTTCGACTTGGTGGATTCGTCAATGCTGGAGGCGTAGTTGAGGGTGTTGTGCTTGTCCCCCCCGTTGGTCTGGTTGGGCTCGGGCATGTACTGCTTCCACAACTGCGCCACCACCGGATTCATCCCCAGCCCGCGCGGGTCGCACAGCACCGAAGGCGTCGCCGTCTTGGTCACCGCGTCCGGGTTGCCGCAGCTCGCCGGCGCATAGGTCGTCGCCCCCACCGTCACCGAGTAGGGGTTCAGATTGTAGGCCGCCCAGGGCGCCGGATCGGCCGAGGTGTCATACTGCGCCTGCACCACGCCCGCCCGCAGCAGATCGGTCGGCACCGCGTGGGTGTAGGTCGCCTGCCGCGGATAGCGCAGCCCCTCGTAGTTGCCGAAGACGTAGGTCTTGCCCCCCAGCCAGTCGGGAATCAACTGCCCGCCCAGCGCCGCCCCAAACCGGTTGCGGTGGCTCTTGGCCCGCGGGTTCCCTTGCTGGTTGTTACCCCAGTCGTTGGCGCTCAGGTAGGAGCCGAGATAGTAGTCGTACACCGAACCGTGCACGCTGTCGGTGCCGCGCTTGGTGACGATGGCCACCGAGCTGCCGGCGGCGCTGTTCACGTCCGCCGACTGGTTCGACACTCCCACCGTGAACTGCTCCACGCTCTCCGCCGGCGTCGGAATCACCCCCGACGCCGAACCCCCGGTGGTCGAGGTGTAATCGGCGTTGTTGCCGTCCATGTCGTTGCTGTTCACCCCGCCGTCCAGGGTGAACGAGTTCTGATCCGAATCCGCCCCGCCCACGCCCCCGTCCGGGTTGGTGTTGGGCTGCAGCGTGGTCAGCGAGTTGGCGTCGCGGTTGAGGTTGGGCAGCAGCGCGATGGTCGAGCCGCTCACCGTCTCGCCCACCGTGGCGCTCATGGTCTGCAGCTCGGCGCCGGTCGCCGTCACCTCCACCGTTTGCGTGGATTCGCCCACCTGCATGGGCACGTTCAGGGTCAGCGACTTGCCCACCACCACATTCTGGTTGCTGACTTTGGCTTCCTTGAAGCCGTCCTTCTTGACGTCCAGGTTGTAGGTGCCGGGTTCGAGGTTGGTGAAGCTGTAGCGGCCGGCGCTGTTGGTCACCGTCGGCGTGGCCGCATTGGTCGCCGGGTTGGTGAGCAGCACCACCGCCCCCACAATGGCTTTTCCCTGGGCGTCGGTGACTTGCCCGTTTATGGTGCCGCTGGTTGTGGTTTGGGCCAAAGCCGCGGACGGCAGTGCCCAGGACAAACCGAGGATGGCCACCAGGGCCATCAGAAGGGTTCCCACACGCTTGTACTGCAAACAACGTGGCATTCCGTATCCTCCTGAAAAACACGGACCATGCCCCGTAGCGCACTCACCCCGGTCGCACCCCGGTCCAGTTCAGAATGCCTCACCCCATGGGGCAGTTGTCAAGTCTGCCATCTCCGC
>JBQCEU010000071.1:0-13298 GCA_051959955.1 Terriglobales bacterium
CGTCGCCAGAAAAATCGCCAGCGCCAGCAGCGCCAGCCACCCGCGTCCGCGCCCCAGCGGCGTGAACTCGGGCACAAACGGATGCCGCACCCGCATCACCGCGATGAAGGCGGCGAAGAAGTACCACCCCGGCCAGTAAAACCAGCCGCCCGCCAGCAGTGCTGCCAGCGTGATCCACGAAATAGCGGTGTGCAATCTCGGGGCAACAGCATAGAGCACGTGGCCGCCGTCCAACTGCGCGCCCGGCACCAGGTTCAGCATGGTGACGAACAGCCCCAGCCAGCCGGCGCGCGCCATCGGCGAGAGGGCGATATGGGAAACCGCCAAGCCGGGATGCAGCCACGCTGCCGCCACTCTCGCCAGCGGCGGCCAGGCGAATTCCAGAAACTGATGCTGCCATACCGTCACCTGCGCCGGTGTCAGTACGAAAGACGTGGCCAGGCCCCAAATCAGCACCGGTAGGGCGACCGCCATGCCCGCCAAGGGTCCGGCGATGCCCACATCGAAGACCTCCTGGCGATCATGAAATGGCGCTTTGATTCGAATGAAAGCCCCAAACGTGCCGATCAGCGTCGGCGCCGGCAGAAACAGGGGATAGGTGGCGTCCAGCCGGTAGTAGCGGCAGGCCAGAAAATGCCCCAGCTCATGGCACAGCAGAATGGCCATCAGCGGCAGGCTGAAGTTGAGCCCGCCCAACAGCGTGCCCGGGTGATGCCAAACCCAGGAGAAAGGGAAGAGGTCGTCGGGGGTGAAGTAAGCAGGAAGGTGGTGCGCGAAGTTGAACTGCAGGCGGGCGCCGATGATTGTAGTGGTGAGTAGGGTCAGCAGAAACAGCGGGACGGCCCAGCGCCAATCGGGGAGTGGCGGCTGCCAGCGCTCCTTGCGCGGCACCCTCCAAAGAGGGAAAGCTGAAACATCCATCCTGCGGTTATTCGAGCGCGCTCATTTCCTTACCGGGACGGAAACGAATGGATTTGCCGGGGGCAATGGCGACTTCGGCGCCGGTGCGCGGGTTGCGGCCCACTCCGGTCTTGCGCGGCCGGATGCTGAACACGCCAAACCCACGCAATTCGATGCGGTCGCCCCGCTCCAGACTGGCCTTCATGCTGCCGAAGATCGCTTCCACTGCCGCTTCGGCCTGCGCCTTGCTCAGCCCGGTGCGGTTCACGACCGCCTGGATGAGATCCATCTTGATCATGCTAAGTTGAGTTTATTCAACGGGATAGAGATAGTCAAGCCGGACCGCTCAGCGCGCCGGCGGTGGTGGCGTGGCTTTATGCGGCCGTGGCGTCCAAGCCGGCGCGGCGGCGGACCCCGGCAGGCCGGTGGCGGCAGGCGGTTTGGGATGGGCGGTGGACGCCCGCGTGGCCATGACCGGCTTGCCCGTTTCGGGCTTCAGTCCCAGGCTGCCGGGCGCCGGCTGGCGCCGTCCGCGGCGGGTGATCTGCCAGGGAATCGTTCCCAGTCCCAGCACAATGCCCAGCAAAAACAAGGCCACGGCAATGTGGGATTGATAGCGCATGAGGTCGTCGTGCAACAGCACGAACAACGACTGCAGCGCCACGCCAAAGTAGGCGAGCACCGACACCCAGATCACCCCGCCCACCAGGTTGGTGAGCGAGAAGCGGCGCCGCCGGATGTGGAGCATCCCCGCCGCCAGCGGAATAATCAGCCGGAATCCCCACATGAAGCGCGAGAATAGCAACGCCAGAAAACCCGAACGCGAGCTGTGCAGCCATCCTGAAACCCGCTGCCGGTGCTTGCTGTGGGCCAGCAGGCTGCGCATCCGCCCCAGGGCGCCGATCTCGTACATCAGCTCGTTGCCGCCCACCGTCACGCCCAGGGCGATGCCGATCACCCAGCGCATGCTGAAGTACTCCGTTCCAGCGCTGGCCAGGATCATGGCGGCCACCAGCGTGGCATCGCCCTCGATGATCAGCCCCAGTACGAGGAAGGCATAGCCGAAATGGAGGAGGAAGTATTGCACTTGGAATCGGGAACGTCAGGCCTGACGGTTAGAGGATAGCCTGATCTACGATTTTTGAGAAAGTGCCAGCCCCCATTTTACAAGATTTTGAACCGCACCGAGGTGACCAACAGACAGCCGGTTTCCATTACGGAACCGGCATGTATCCGTCCCCTTGTGGGCGCCGCTTCACCCTCGCCGGGCGATTCCACCGCTCCGCGACGGCGGCAGGCCGCGTACAATTATCCCAACCCCGCGTCCGCTGAGGGCGCGGTCTTCGATAAATTGAGGTATACAGCATGTCGCGCAGTGTGAACAAAGTCATTCTGCTCGGGCGATTGGGCAAGGATCCCGAGCTGAAATACACCCCATCCGGTCAGGCGGTCACCAAGTTCAGCCTGGCCACCAGCGAGCGCTGGAAGGACAAGGGCAGCGGTGAATTCCAGGAGCGCACCGAGTGGCATAACATCGTCTGCTGGTCCAAGCTGGCCGAGACGGCCAATCAATACCTGACCAAAGGTTCCAGCGTGTACATCGAGGGCCGGTTGCAAACCCGCTCTTGGGAAGACAAAGAGAACAAGCGCCACTACATGACCGAGGTCATTGTGAACGAAATGGTGATGACCGGCGGCCGCGGGGAATCCGGCGGCAGCGGGCAACGTGCCGCCCACGCGGCTTCGGCTCCGGCCTCCGCCCACGACGAGGGCGAGCGCTTCGCCGCGGGCCCGCCGACGGAAATCACCGACGACGACATCCCCTTTTAGAAGGAAACCGCGGCCATTCGGTTCCTCAACATCAAACAGCCCGCCCTCCAGCAGGCCTCGTCCGAGGTCGAGGTGGAGGGCGTGCGCCTTGACCTGCACGCTCAACTGCGGCTGGTGGGCTTGACGTTTGGCGTCGAGCCCACTTCGGCCACCCTGGGCTGGGCAGTGACCGAAGAGATGACGGTGGTGCGCGGCGGCCAACTCGTGCCCGTGAGCGGGCTGGCGTTGCACTTTGTCGGCCTGACACGCTTTGAAGTGGCCTTTGAGCAGGATCCTCCCGGTCAATTGGATTACTACGAATTGCGCCGCGACCCCGACCTCACGCTCAGGTTTTTCTTCGAAGGCGGTACGGTGCGTTTGACCGCCCAGGAGTGCCGCGCGGAGCTGGTGCTGGGCGGCGGCGATGAGGAAGGCGGCGACGACGCCGCGGCGCCTGACTCCGGCCTGATCCAGTAGTTCGTCCCAGTAGTTCGCCGGGCACTGCCCGCGCGGCCACCTTCATGGCTACAATCAGAGTCATGCGGCGCTGGCCAGCATGGCTTGTGGGCGTAAGTCTGTGTCTGGTGCTGTACGCCGGGGCGCAGGATACTCCGGTTTCCCTGACCGCCGCCGAGATCGGGGACGCGCTTTTTTATTCCGTCCCCGGCTCCGCCGCCGACCGCAGCTTTGCCCAGCACGCCGACCGCATCGGCACTCTGGCGCCGCAGAGCTTTGCCCTCGATCGCAACGGCAACCTCAAGGGTGCGGTGCCCGCCGGCCTGCTCGCCCAGGCCGAGGCGGAGAGCGTGGCGGTGATGCCGCTGGTCATCAATGCCGGTTTCTCGCGCAGCAACGGGGAGCGCCTGCTGCGCAGCCCCCGCGCCCGCGACCGCGCCATCGGCGCCCTGGTGACCACCGCCCGCGAGCAGGGCTTCCGCGGCTGGCAGATTGATTTCGAAAATCTCCCCTCCTCGCAGCGCGCGGCCTTCTCCCGCTTTGTCGCCGAGACCGCCGAGGCCTTGCATCGCCAGGGCAAGCTGTTGAGCGTGGCGGTGGCGGCGCGCACCGCCGACCTGCCCGGCAGCGATAACTACCGCACCTTCTCCGGCGTCTACGACTACGCCGCCCTCGGCGCCAGCGCCGATTTCCTCAGCGTCATGGCCTATCCGGAGAGTGACGCCACCCACCCCGGTCCGCTCGCCGGCTATCCCTGGGTCGAAAAAGTTGTCCGGCACGTGCTCGAACAGGTGCCGGCGGACAAGATCTCCCTCGGCCTGCCCACCTACCAGACCGACTGGATGGAGCGCCGCGTGCGCATCAGCTTCCGCCGCCGCGTCGCCGGACGCCTCAAGCGCGTGTTCGCCTGGGTTTACCGGCTGTTTCATCGCAACGGCCCGGTGATCCACGACGACGACACGCCGCTCGAGTGGGATTCGGAGATGCAGTCCTCCTATCGCATCACCGGCGCCGGCCACAAGCGCCAGGTCACCTGGGTGGAAGACGAGCGCAGCTTCGTGGCCAAGCTGCATCTGGTGGCCGAGTACCATCTGCGCGGCTTCTCGGTGTGGCGCATTGGCCTCGAGGATCCCCATATCTGGCCGGAGCTGCCCGCCGCCGTCCGCACCCCCGCCGCCGCCTCTCCCTCCGGTCCCCCGACCCTGATACCGGGCGGGGCCGGCGGCTAGCGTCCGCGGGCAGGGGTTTGCTTGCCGATCCGCGTCTTGAGCAGCAGCGGGGTGCCTTCAAACCCGAAGGCTTGCCGCAATTGGTTCTCCAGGAACCGCCGATAGGCAAAATGCAGCGGCCGGGCGCGGTCGAGAAACAGCACAAACTGCGGCGGCGCGGTGGACACCTGCGACAGATACAAAATGCGCACCCGCTGGCCCAAAGGCGTGGGGGCGCGGGTGAAATCCACCGTGGCCAGAAAGCGGTTGAGCGCGGCCGTGGGCACGCGCTTGTGCCGTTCCCGCGCCACCCGTCCGATGGCGGCCTCCAGTTTGGGCATGCCGGTGCCTTCCTGCGCCGAGATGAATACGATGGGGGCGAAGGCGAGAAATTTCAGCCGTTCGCACACCCGCCGCTTGTACTCCTCCTGGCTGCGGCCCAGCGCCCGCGCCCGGTCCCACTTGTTGACCACGATCAGGCAGGAGCGCAGCGCCTCGACCGCGTAGCCGGCAATGGTGGCGTCGAGCGACAACACACCGCCCTCTTCCGGCTCGGCGGCGTCGAGCACAATCAGCGCCACATCGGCCTGTTCCAGATGCTTGCGGGCCATCACCACGCTCAGCTTCTCGGCCATCAGCCGGGTGACGCCCTTGCGGCGAATTCCGGCGGTGTCCACGATCCGCCAGCGCCGGTTGCCGCGCTGCAGCACCGCATCCACGGCGTCGCGCGTGGTGCCCGCCACCGGGCTGACGATGGCGCGCGCTTCGCCCAACAAGCGGTTCAAGAGCGTGGATTTGCCCACGTTGGGCCGGCCCACGATGGCGATGCGCGTCTCCTTCTGCGCCGGTTCCGCGGCCGCTGACCCCTGCGCTTCGGCTGACGGTTCCCCGGCTGCCTCCAGGGCGGCCAGCACCGCATCCAGCGCCGCTTCCAGTCCCTGTCCGTGTTCCGCGCTGATGGGAAACACGTCGCGAATGCCGAGGCGATAGAACGGCCCCAGGTCGCCCGCCTGTCTCTCACTTTCGATCTTGTTCACCAGCAGCAGCACCGGTTTGCCGCTGCTGCACAGCAGTCGCGCCAGTTCCAGATCGGGCGCCGCCAGTTCCGTGCGCCCATCCACCAGCATGATCACCACCGCGGCCGAGGCCAGCGCCAGCCGCGCCTGCTGGAAGATCGCCGCGGGAATCTCCTCCCTGCTGCCCGGCAGCAGCCCCCCGGTGTCGGTCAGTTGAAACTGGTGTCCCCGCCATTCGGCCACGCCCAGCAGCCGGTCGCGCGTGATGCCGGGCTCATCGCCCACCAAAGCGCGGCGCGTGCGGGTGAGGCGGTTGAACAGCGTGGACTTGCCCACGTTGGGCCGGCCCACGATCACCACCGTTGGCAGGGCGGTGGGAGCCGGTTGCAGCGCGGAGCGGCGGGAGGATGGGCGCACGGCGGGGGGAGGGGGCGGCTAGCGGCCGCCGCCGGCGGCGCGGGCAAAGTAGCCCTTGCGCGTGCGCACGGTCACGCCCTTGCGCAGCACCTTGATCTGCACATCGTGGAACTGCCCGTTGGGCACGAAGTTGTCGGGATTGTAGGCGACCACGTACTGGTGGCGCAGGTCGTTGACAATGGATTGAAAGGCGCCGCCGAGGTCATGCGCTTCGATGGGGAAAAACGCCTGCCCGCCGGTCTGTTCCGCGAAGCGCTTCAGCACCCCGTCGGCCTCGCCATCCGCCCCGGTGGGTTCGGTGCCGATGGTGTAGACCACCGCGCCCACGTCCTGGGCCATGCCCAGCGCCTCGTCGCGGCTGTAGCGGCTCTGGTTGTCGGTGCCGTCGCTGATGATGACGATGATGTTGCGCCCCTGTCCCGCACCCTGCAAACTTGTGCCGAAATCATCGTGCGAGGTGTAGAAAAGCGCGTCGTAGAGCGCCGTGCCGCCCGAGGGCCGCAGTTGGCTGATGGCATGCTGCAGCTTCTCGTATATGTCGGTGAACGGTTGTACCACGTGGAGCGTGTTGTCGAAACCCGCCACCATGGCTTCATCGCGCCCCTCGACCAGCACCGAGGCCAGAAAATCCGCCGCCGCCTTCTGCTCAAACTGGAAGCGGGTGGTGACGCTGTTGCTGATGTCCATCAGGATGGCGATGCGCAGCGGCAGATTGCCCTCGGCGCTGAACTGCTGCACCTTCTGCGGCTTGCCGTTGTCCACGATCTGAATGTCCCTGGCCGTCAGCCCCGGGACAAAGTGGTGGTGTTTGTCGAGAGCGATGAACACCAGCGGCACGGTGTTGACGTTCTTGACGATGGTGGTTTGCTGACCCGGCCCCGTCGCCGTCAGCGGGAGGGCCAACGACACCATGCCTGCCAGCATCGCCGCCCCGGCAATTGCGCGCCTCATTCTGGCCATCTGCACCGATTATAGCCCGGCGGCCCGC
The DNA here is from genome assembly GCA_051959955.1 of Terriglobales bacterium. Classification (GTDB taxonomy): domain Bacteria; phylum Acidobacteriota; class Terriglobia; order Terriglobales; family SCQP01; genus SCQP01. The sequence goes on from JBQCEU010000071.1 coordinate 6,795, forward strand.
CGCAGCCGCCCCTCCAGTTCGACCATGTCGGCGGGCAGCGGGGCGGTGAAATGCAGGCGGGCGCCGCTGCGCGGATGGGTAAAGGCCAGCGCGGCGGCGTGCAGCATCACCCGCGGCGGCCGCCAGCCCGCCAGCTCGCCCGGTCCGGCCAGCGCCGCGGGCGCGCCGTACAGCCGGTCGCCGATCAGCGGATGCCCCAGCGCCGCCAGGTGGACGCGGATCTGGTGGGTGCGCCCGGTATGCAGTTCCAGTTCCAGGGCCGCGTAGCTGCAGGCCGCGCGCAGCCGGGGCGCGGTGTCCGCCGGCGCCGGGTAGGCGGTGGTCACGCGGTAGCCGGTATGCGCCGGGCGCGCATGGCTGGGCGGCCGGCGCGTGGTCATCTTCACCCGCCGCAGGCGGTCGCGGCCCACCGGCAGCTCGATGTCGCCCTGGCTGGCCTGGAAGCGCCCATGCGCCAGCGCCTGGTAGCGTTTCTCCACGCTGCGCGCCTGGAATTGCGCGCTCAGCCCCTGGTGGGCGAAATCGTTGCGCGCCACCACCATCACCCCGCTGGTCTCCCGATCCAGGCGGTGCACAATGCCCGGCCGTCCGGTATTGCCGCGCCCTCCGGACGACAGGCTGTGGTAGCGCGCCAGCAGCGCGTTTACCAGCGTGCCGCTGCGCCGCCCCGCGCCCGGATGTACCACCAGCCCCGAGGGTTTGTCAATCACCGCCAGATCCTCATCCTCATGGAGGATGACGAGGGGAATGTCTTCCGGCTGCAGCGTGGTCTCCGGCGGAGGGGCGGCCGGGGCGCGCACGGCGAGCACATCGCCGGCCGCCACCAAAGTGCTGGGGCGCGTCTGCACCGCACCATTGACCTGCACGCCACCCGCCCGGATCAGGGTCTGCACCCGCGTCCGGCTCCAGCCGGGCAGGTGTACGCCGGCGGCGCGATCGAGCCGCTCGGCCATCTCAGGCGGCCTGGGCCGAGGCGGCGCGGCGGGCGCGCAGCGCCCAGATGGCGATGGCCAGTGCGATCATGCACAGGCTGGTGAGCTGGGCATCGGTCATCAAGCCGTGGAAGAGCATCGCCTGCGGTTCGTAGTAGCGGAGAAAATCCACCAGAAAGCGCACCAGCCCGTAGCTGATGAGGTAGACGGCGGTGAGCTGTCCCTCAAACGCCCGCCGCCGCGCCAGTCGCCACAGCACCACGAAGATGACCACCTCGGCCGCCGATTCCATCAACTGGGTGGGATACAGCGCCACCCCCAGCGGCACGCCCACCGTGGCGTTGGCGTAGGCGTTGTGAAAGGTCACCCCCAGCCAGCTCGCCGTCGGCTTGCCCCAGCAGCAGCCGGCGGAAAAACACCCCAATCTTCCGATGGCATGGCCGATCGCCACCCCCGGCGCCACCGCGTCGCCCACCGCCAGCCAGCGCAGCCGCTGCCGGTGCACATACAGCGTCAGCACCACCAGCGCCCCGATCAGCCCGCCATAAAAAATGCCCGCCGATTGCAGAAACCCCCAACTCAGCAGGCTGGCCGGATCGGCCCAGTAGGCGCGCCAGTCCTGCAGCACCAGAAACAGCTTGGCGCCCACGATGGCGGCCAGCGCCAGATAGACGGCGAGGTTGAAGACCCGCTCCGCATCCAGTCCGAAGCGCCGGGCAAAATGCCGCGCCACGTAGATGCCGGTGAGAAACCCGAGGGCCACCAGCAGGCCATAGGTGTGCAGCGTGAAGCCGCCGATTTGGAAGAGGACCGGAAACATGCAACTGACTGATTATGGCGCGGGTGCCGCCCCGGTGTCGCCTTCCGGACGGGCGGCCGCCGGCGCCGGCCGGTCGTGAAGGATCTCCCACACCAGCAGCCCCGCCCCCACCACGATGGCGCTGTCGGCCAGGTTGAACACCGGCCAGCTATGCGAGCCGAGATAGAAAAGCAGGAAGTCCACCACCTTGCCGTGCAAAATCCGGTCCAGCAGATTGCCGCAGGCGCCGCTGGCGATCAGCGCCATGGCGTAGCCGGTGCGCGGTGTCTGCTTGCTGCGCCACAACAGCATCAACACCACCACCAGCGCCACGCTGCTGCCGGTGATCAGGGCATCGCGGAAGGTGGCCGAAGAGTACTGGAAAAGCCCAAACGCCACCCCCGGGTTTTCGGCATGGATGATGCGAAACAAGCCCGGAATGACGCTGCGGCTGTAGTCGGCGGGGAGGGTGTCAATCAGGCCCTTGCTCCACTGGTCGGCGACAAACACCGCCAGCCCCACGATCAGGTATCGCAACTGCAGCCAGCGTTGCATCATGCTATCGGGCCGCCGCCAGCCCCATCTCTTCCAGCGCGCGGGCACAGCGGCCGCATACTCCCGGCCAGGCCGCCGCCTGGCCCACATCGGTGGTGTAGTTCCAGCAGCGCTCGCACTTGGCGCCGCCCGCCCGCGTCACTTCCACCGCGCGCGCCGCCCCCTCCTCGACCTCCACCTGCGAGACGATGAACAGCGCCGCCAACTGCCCCAGCTCCCGGCGCAGCACGGCGGCTTCCGCCGCCGGGGCGCGCAGCACCAGCCGCGCCTCCAGCCCGGTGCCGATCTGCTTCGCCTGGCGGGCCGCCTCCAACGCCTTCAGTGCCTCCTCGCGCCATGCCAGCAGCAACTGCCAGCGCTCGGTCTCGCCCGCCTCCTCGCCCTCCAGCCAGGCTCGTACATCCACATAAGTTTGCAGATGCACGCTGTCGGCCGGCGATTCATTTCCCTCCACCAGCCCGCCGGCGCGCATGTTCTGCCACACCTCTTCGCTGGTGAAGGTCAGGATGGGAGCGAACAAACGCACCAGGGTGTGCAGCCCATGGTAGAGCACGGTCTGCGCACTGCGCCGCGCCTGGCTGCGCGCCGCCGCGGTGTAGAGGCGGTCCTTCAGGACATCCAGGTAAAAGGCGCTCAACTCCACCGAACAAAAATCGGCCAGCCGCCGGTAGCCGCGGTGGAAGGCATACTCGGCATAGTCCTGCTCCACCTCCAGCGCCAGCCGCGCCGTCTGGCGCAGCATGTAGCGGTCCAGGGCGGTCAATTCCCCGGCCGCCACCTGATCCCGGCCGGGTACAAACTGGTGCAGGTTGCCCAGCAGATAACGGAAGGTGTTGCGGATCTTCCGGTATCCCTCCGCCAGGCGCTGCAGCAGCTCCGCCGACAGGCTGATCTCCTGGGTATAGTCGCTGGCCGCCACCCACAAGCGCAGGATCTCGGCGCCGTACTGGGCGGTGATCTCCTCCGGCTCGATGGCGTTGCCCAGCGACTTGTGCATGGTGTGGCCCTGGGCGTCAATCACCCAGCCATGGGTCAGCGTCTCGCGGTAGGGCGCCGCTCCGCGCGTGCCCACCGCCACCAGCAGCGACGACTGGAACCAGCCGCGGTACTGGTCGCCGCCCTCCAGATACATGTCGGCGGGGAAGTGCAGGCCGTACTCTTCGTTCAGCACCGCCGCCTGACTGCAGCCGGATTCGAACCACACGTCCACAATGTCGCGTTCCGGCGTGAAGTTCCGGCCGCCGCAGGAGCCGCAGCGCGCTTCCGGCGCCAGGAAAAACTCCGCCGGCCGCTCGAACCAACTGTCGGAGCCGTGGGCGGCGAAAGCGGCGACGATGCGCTCGTCGGTGGCGTCATCCCGCAGGATGTGCCCGCAGCCGGCGCAGCGCAGCACCGGAATCGGCACCCCCCACACCCGCTGCCGTGAGATGCACCAGTCCGGCCGCGACTCCACCATCTGGCGAATGCGCTCCCCGCCCCAGCCCGGCATCCACTTCACCCCGGCAATGGCCGCCACCGCCCGCTGCCGCAGGCTCGCGCCCCCGCCCGCGGGCGCGCGGTCGAGGCCGATGAACCATTGCTCGGTGGCGCGGAAGATGATCGGGTTGTGGCAGCGCCAGCAGTGCGGGTAGGAGTGCGCCAGCGGCGCTTCCGCCAGCAGCGCCCCCACCTGCCTGAGGTGGGCGATGATCGCCGGGTTGGCGGCGAACACCTGCTGTCCGGTAAACGGAGCCGTATCCGCTCCGAAGAACTGGCCGGCGGCATCCACCGGGCAAATCACCGGCAATTGGTTCTTCTCGCCGGTGGCAAAATCCTCCGCGCCATGACCCGGCGCGGTGTGCACGATGCCGCTGCCCTGGTCCGTGGTGATGTAGTCGGCCATCACGGCGGGGATGGCGCGCTCCAGCCAGGGATGGGAAAACACCACCCCCTGCATCTCGCTCCCGCAAAAACGCGCCACCACGTCGGCATCGCTCCAGCCCGCGCCGATGGCATCGCTGGCCGCCGCCAGCCGCGCCGCCGCCACGATGTACTGGCCGCCCCGGCGGGCATCACGCACCACCACGTACTCCAACTCCGGGTGGAAGGCCAGCGCCACGCTGGCCGGCAATGTCCAGGGGGTGGTGGTCCACACCGCCGCGTAGAGGTTTTCGCCCGCCATCCCCTCCGGCAGCTTGCCGGAGCGGTACTGATACTGTATCCAAACCGTGGGGCTGAGGTGCTCCTTGTACTCCACCTCGGCTTCCGCCAACGCCGTCCGGTCATGGATGCACCAGTACACCGCGCGCAACCCGCGGTAGGCAAGATCCTGCCGGATGAAGCTCAGGATCTGCGCCGCGATGGCTGCCTCATAGCGCGGTTTCAGCGTGAGGTAGGGGTTATCCCACTGCCCAAACACCGCCAGCCGCTCAAAGCCGGCCTTCTGCAGATCCACGTACTTGAGCGCGTACTCCCGGCAGCGCTCGCGGATCTGGACCTCGCTCAGCCCCGCCTTGCGGGGCCCCAGTTCCTTGTCAACTTTGATTTCGATCGGCAGCCCATGGCAGTCCCAACCGGGAACATAGGGGGCATCGAAGCCCGCCATGGACTTGGTCTTGACCACCAAATCCTTGACTACCTTGTTCAGCGCGGTGCCCAGATGGATGGCGCCGTTGGCATAAGGCGGGCCGTCGTGCAGCAGGTAAACCGGCCGCCCCCGCCGGGCCTGGCGGATACGCCCGTACAGATCCATCTCCCGCCATTGCGCCAGCCACCGCGGCTCACTGGCCGGTAGGTTGGCCTTCATCGGAAAGCTGGTTTCCGGCAGGTTGAGCGTAGATTTATAAGGCGATCCGGCCACAATCCATTATACCGGCCACAATTCTACGCAACCCGCACCCCTCCGCCACAATCAGATGGATAGGGGCCGTATGGAATTTACCCCCGATTTCCGCTCCCCGGTCGAGAATACGTCGCTGTGGCGGCAGTTGTGGCTTGGGCTTCGCGACCGGCTGCATCCCGCTCCCGAAACCGACCTGCATCTCCAATCCCAGCCGGTTCCGGTCAAAGACATTTGGAGCCACGAGAACAACCTGCGGCAGCGGGCGGGATCAATTGCCATCCACTTGGCGGTGCTGGGCATCCTGATGCTCCCGCTCTGGAAACCGGTTTCCAAGGCCATCCAGCATGAGCAGGTGGAGCTGTTGCCCACCCTCATGGAGCCCGGTCCCTCGTTGCCCAAGGTCAAGCACTTGGCGGGCGGAGGAGCGCCCCAGGTCAACAAGCTGCTGCCGCCCAAGCTGCGCCCGGTCAACGTCACCCCGCAGCCCATTCCCCCGCCGCTGAAGCTGATGCCCGCCACCGCCATGGCCAACATCCCCATCCCGCAATTTGGCGATCCCGGTCATCTCGCCGGCCCGCCCGGCAACAGCGCGGGCAGCAGCGGCGCCGGTCCGGGCGGACCGGGAACCGACCCCAACGGCGGCGGCGACTGCGTGGCCGGGCCCTGCCGCCTGGGTGGTGACGTCAGCGAGCCGGTGCCCATCTACGATCCTGATCCGCAATACTCCGACGCCGCCCGGCAGGCCAAGTTTCAGGGCACCGTGGTGGTGGCCGTCATCATCGGCGCCGACGGACGCGTCTACGATCCCAAGGTGGTGCAAGGCGTAGGGCTCGGCCTGGACGAGAAGGCGATCGAAGCCGTCCGCCTGTGGCGCTTCGAGCCGGCCAAGAAGAACGGCAAACCGGTGCGGGTCGCCGCCAACATCGAAGTCAACTTCCGGCTTTATTGATCGCGGGCGGCATTCCTTTATTAATCGCGGGCGCCCGGCTTCGCCGCCCGCTCTCCTGGACTTCCAGCGACGCTCCGCCGGGCGGCCGCGCCCGGCTCCGCATCTCCAGACAACGCGGCAGGGCCTCGCGCCAGGCCCCGCGGACCCCTCCTGGGAACGCGAGGTTGGGGCACAGGGCCCCAAGCTCGCGTCCTCGGCGGTACGTGGAAAGCGGGATGCCGGGGTCAGCCGGCAGGGGCCTGGCATTCCTTAATCGCGGGCGCCCGGCTTCGCCGCGCGCTCTCCCAGGCCGCCAGCGAGGCTGCGCCACGGCGGCCGCGCCCGGCTCCGCATCTCCAGACAACGCGGCAGGGCCTCGCGCCAGGCCCCGCGCACCCCTTCTGGAAATGCGAGCTTGGGGCCCAGGGGCCCCCCAGCTCGCGGCGCTGGCGGGAGCTGGAAAGCGGGG